>DATLIY010000009.1:0-300000 GCA_035539175.1 Acidisarcina sp.
TTCTCTTCAACCGTGCGCCAGCGACGTCGGGGCTCAGTGGTCCCAACACCAACTTCAGAACCTGCAACAATGCTCTGCTCCATACAGGCATCGTCTACAGATCCATCACCAGCGTCCAGACGGTCGGGACCAAACGCTTACCCACTTACCAATAACATTGCGATATCTATCGGTCGTAGGATTGGGGGTTGCATAGTTATTGGCAAAGGGATTCGAGGCAGGCGGTGGGGTTGAATTCGGCTTTGGATAGTAAGAGAGCATCTTCAGCGCAACAGGATTGATCCGTGCCGTCGGAATCTTATTCCCAGGGAACGGGTCGCGCACAAGTCGGCCTGTGCCGTCGTCATGAATAGTCAGAGGATCGTAGATGGTCATAGGCGCGTACTTGCTGCCGTCCCACCACGTCAGATTGCTGAAATCTCCGGTAAGCCAGGCTGGATCCGGAACACTTGTGACAAGCGAATTCGGAACCTTCTCGTTCCAGTTCTCATACTGCAAGACAAAGAACGATTTGTTACGGCCATCGTAGACTTTAGGAATAAAGACTGGACCGTCCAGCTCTCCGCCATACTGGTCAAGTTTGTGCTGGGACTTCGCGTATCGATTCGTGTGGTTGACGCTGTTCAGATAGTCATTCTGCCAGGTATTCGCATCCAGCCAGGAGCGACGAGCAAATTCATATATGTCGCCATGCACCCGGTTCGTACCCGACTTCAAAGTCATATCCACGACGCCACCTGAAGCACGGCCATATTGCGCGTCATACGGATTGGTGACGATCTTAAATTCCTGAACGGCATCGACCGGCGGAACATATGCAATCTTCGAGTTGCCGCCGACAGCAGACTCGTTGCTTACGCCGTCAAGCATCATCTCGTTGTTGCCGGAGCCACCACCATTGATGGACAGATTCGCCTGGGTGTCGTCAAAAGGACGCTGCCATTGAATGCTGCCTGTCCAGATAGCGCCTGCATTCAGGATCGAGAGCATTCCAGGATCGCGGCCGTTGAGCGGCAATTCAGTAACACGCGTATTCTCTACGACCTCACCGCGATCCGCTTTCCCGTAGTCGAGAATGGCCCCGTCGGAATTCACGACGACAGACTCAGATACAGCACCCACTGTAAGGGCGAAGTTTAGAGTCGCGGTTTGACCGACCTCCAAAGTGATGTGAGAACGGATCTCCTTTTTGAAGGACGGCGCTTCGACGGATACGTCGTAGACGCCGGGCGTCAGATACGGTACGGCAAAGTCACCCGTAGAGGTGGTCGTAGTTGTGACGTCAGTATTTTTCTCCACGTTATGAACGATGATTTTTGCTTTGGGAAGAACCCCTCCCGTCGAATCAGTCACTCTCCCTGTGAACTGCTGTGCGAAGACAGCTGTCGAGCAGAGAAATAGACACAATAGAAATCGAACGAACTTTCTTTCTACTTTCATCTAATTCCTCATGTAACTGGCCTATGAAAGGCTCATTTCCGGTGTCCGCTCACCAATACCGTTCCTGAGCCCAAGAGATGATACGTTTGGCACACGAAATCTCGTGAACCGCTGATGGAAGAATCGTTTTTTAGTGGTAGACGTGTAATCGATTACACGGCCGCTGCTAAAAAGTCTGCCCCAGCACTTTGAGCTCAGGCCTTATGGCAGCGTTCCCATATCAACGATGGACGAAAGATTAGATTTATAGAAAGTAAATTGTCAATACTGTTTGCTTTCGTTTTAAAGGACATTTGCGACAAATAGCCTAGTAAAGCCAACTATATTGTTGCTTCTTTCGCAAGCCATTCGAGTGGCTAGCCACTGCATCGGCGGCCTGGGATGCTACCCGTGGCAGTCGCTATTTTCTGCTTTCTATTGCTTGCGATCAGTCGTGCTACGGAGACAACGCGCGAGCCTGCGTGTGCGTCCCCATCTCTACTCACCGCTGCACACAGAAATTTCGCCGGAAGCCAGTCACCGCTGAAGAATGACCGGCTCGCTCAGCGAATTTGCCAACTATCTATGCTATTTACTGGACTTTCGTAGCTGCGGCGTTGACAGAAACAGGCGCGGCATCAAGGGATGGCATCTTTCGATCCTTCAGAATCGGAAGACGCCCGGTGCTGTCCCAATCCTGGTGGCCAGCGGGCACCAGTCGCAGCACATAGGAGAACGCCGTTGGATCGGACCACGGCACGTACTTATCCAGCGGGCGAGGGCCGCAACTATTCGACCCTACTCCTAAAGTTGCCACGTCAAGAGTCACAACGGTTGCAACGCTAGGCGGAAGATTGATCGAATATTCCGGTCCATCCAACTCCTCATCGGTGTAAGGCAGGGCCGAGACCTGAAGCAGTTTGCCGTCACTCTGGGCCAGCAACCCTGGCAGCTTGCTGCCGCGGATCGCTGCCCATCGAACATCCCCATGATTCCCGCATTCCATAGGCTTGGAATATGGAGTCAACTGTTCTTTGACGCTGCTCGAATAGAGTCCTACATCGGAACCGCGTTCGCGATCTGGATAGTTCTCCATCGGTCCGCGGCCCAGATAGCTGAATTGATCCAGTCTTTTATCCATCCGCATACGGACGCCGAGGCGGGCGAGCGGAATTCGCTTGCCTTGTGGCACAACGGCATTGTCCACCACGATGGAGCCATCTCCAGAGATGTCGTAGAAAGCCGTGTGCGTAGCGAACCATCCCTCACGGCCCACCTGCTTCACCGTGGCCTCAACACGCACGAGCGACGCACTGACCTGGCTCGCCGTAATCGCGATCACTTGCGGTCGAAGCACATTCAAGCCATACGCCTGCCAATCCTTGGCAGCCCACTGATCGTCGTTACGGTGGGGAGCGCGCCACAGGTATAGCTGCGGCCCTCCATTCGGGACCAGCAGCGGAACACCATCGCGCACCAACTGCGAGATGGCACCTTGTGATCTATCGAAGACTACCTTGAAGCCGTCGCCCTCCACAGTGATCAGCTTTGCATCCTGGATCAGGTGCAGAGGTTTGCCGGGCGCTGGAGTCATCGCGGTAGAAGTCGACTCCACCGGCAATTGGAACTGCGCTGTAGCTACCTCATAACCTGCCTTCGCCCATAGTTCGTCCTTCGCCAGCTTGAAGGAGAGTTGTAGAAAATATTCTCGTCCCGGCCTTGCAACAAACTTCGCAAAAGGAACCGTAACGTCGCGGGTTGTCGCAGGAGCCACGTCGAGTTGGCCAAGTGAGCCATGCTGAATTACGCTGCCATCCTGGCTGAGTGTCCACGACGCGAGGAACTGATTCAGATTGGTGAATGCGTATCGATTGCGAATTTGAAACTTGCCTGCCGCCACGTCCTGCGCGTCAAAGCTCACCCACTGGTAGACGCGTTTCAATTCAGGATAGTGCGGCTTCAGAGTTCTATCAGAGAAGACAACTCCCTTATGAATAAAGTAGTGGTCATTGGGGACCTCGCCGAAGCCTCCGCCGTAGGCTAGAAAGGGATGTTTGGGATCACGCCTGTTCCACAGCCCCTGGTCCTCCCACTCCCAGATGGCGCCGCCCATCAGCTTGGGATATTTATCAAATAGATCGTTATATTCCCCTACTGAGCCCATCGAATTATTCATGGCATGTGCGTATTCGCAGAGGTAGAAGGGCTTGGTTCGATTTGAATCTCGTGCGGCCTTCTCCAGATCCGCCACGTTGGTGTACATGTGGCTCTCAATATCCGCGGGCAACTTCTCTCCACCGCCGAACGGTTCGTAGTGTGTGAGGCGCGTCGAATCCAGTTGCTTGACGGCATTGAGTGCACTTCGAAAGTTGCTCCCGCCGCCGCACTCATTTCCCAGGGACCAGATCACAACCGACGCATGATTCTTGAGGTTTTCAACGTTGGCCACATTGCGATCGACAATCGCTTTTTCAAATCTCGGCTCGTGATCCAGCACGCCATAGTATCCATGGCACTCCACATTCGCCTCGGCGACGAGATAGATGCCGTATTCGTCGGCCAGTTCATACCAACGCGGATCATCTGTATAGTGCGAGGTTCGCACATGATTCGCGTTCACCTGCTTCAGAAGCTCGAGGTCGCGAACCATCCTTTCGTCCGT
The DNA here is from genome assembly GCA_035539175.1 of Acidisarcina sp. Lineage (NCBI taxonomy): Bacteria > Pseudomonadati > Acidobacteriota > Terriglobia > Terriglobales > Acidobacteriaceae > Acidisarcina > Acidisarcina sp. Next base: position 4,082 of record DATLIY010000009.1, read on the forward strand.
GACATAGTGGCCAGTATCGGGCCAATTCTCGTGACGATCTGCTCCCTTAAGCTTCACCGGGACGCCGTTGACTATAAACACTGCGTCCTTGATCTCGATCTTGCGAAAGCCGGTGCGGGATGACAGGTATTCAGCTGTGGATTTTCCTTCCTGAAGCTTCAGGACCGTTGTATAGAGGTTTGGTGTCTCCGCCGTCCACTTCTCAGGATTCGTAACTGGTATGGATACAGATACTTCCTTCTCCTCTCCGCCCTTCAGGGCAGGCACGGCAACCATGGCCGCCGCACCGGGGATCGCTTTGCCCGCTTTTGTTGTCAGTTCTACGGTCAACTGGCGCGGAGTTGTGTCTGCGTCGGAGAAGTTGTGGATCTTCGCGGATACCTTGAGCACCGCGTCGCGATATTGGCTGTCCAGTTCCGTCGTTACCGCAAAGTCACGGATATGAACCTGGGGCGCGCTCCAGAGCGTGACATTACGAAAGATACCGCTCAACCGCCACATGTCCTGATCTTCCAGATAGCTGCCAGCGGAATAGCGGTAAACCTCAATGGCGACCATATTCTTCTGGCCAACTTTCACATAAGGAGTAATGTCGAACTCCGCTGGATTGCGGCTATTCACGCTAAATCCGACTTTTTCCCCGTTCACCCACAAAAAGAAGGCCGAGTCGACTCCGGAGAAAGTGAGGAAGATCCGCTGCCCATTCCAAGCCGCGGGAACCTCAAAATCGCGGCGATAACTGCCCACCGGATTGCGTTCTTTGTAGGCTGTGAAATTCTTTGGCGGCTCGCTCATTACGCGCGGCCAATCCTTCTGGAAGGTATAGCCGTTGTTGCGATAAAAAGGTGTCCCATATCCCTCGACCTCCATATTCGAGGGCACAGGAATCGTCTTCCATGTCGAAACGTCAAACGATGTCTTGTAGAAATCCGCCGGCCGCTCTTCTGGCCGCGGAACCCAGTGAAATTTCCACAGACCATTGAGGCTGCGAGCCCAGGTGGAAGCCATACGGTTGGCCTTCACCGCTTCTGCACGATCCGGATAGGGCATCAGGGTCGCGTGATATGGCTGTTTGTTGATCCCCAGCAGCTGTTCGTTTTCAATCTCGGAGGGAACAGACTGTGCGCGCATCCTCGGCGACAAGCCAAAACCAAGCAGAAAGATAACGAGAGAAAAGCGAACAATACTCGTCGATAGACCGCGCTTCATCATCAGAAAGCCCTTCTTTTTCTATGGATCACGGGAACTCCATAGTGTAATCGCTTACAGACTCTTGCTGCTGCGCTCTAACGATTTATTTCCAAAGGCAGCTTTCGCCGGGAATTCCTACGCCGGGATGGCTGATTCGACCAGGAACCGCCTTTACCCCTATTTCGCGATGGAGTAGACTCGCCCATCTGCGACAATGGGTTTTGACATGCAACCTGAGAGTTTAACGATCCTCAAAGACGATATGGTGGCCTTCATTGAAGGCCACGGAATGCGGCGCCTTCCCGGCTTTGTCACGGAAGATATCCCCAGCGTGGAATGGGAAGACAATGGCAATCCCGACAGCTGGAAGGACTTCGTCGAGCTGGCAACCGCTGCCTCCGCCCCATTCCTGACCATGAGCGAAGTGACCCTGGAAAAGGATGATCTGGAGCTGCTCGTCGAGCAGTTACGCGATCAGAACTTTCCCGACGAAGATGCGCCGGAGATTCAGGAAGCACTCCTGCTGGTCAATTGCGTAGGGAAGATCGGCTACGTCCAGCTCGGTTTTGCGCACCAGGGCATCATGTTCCTCCATGAAACTTCAACCCCGTGGTATGAACACTACCAGCAGCTTCTGGAGAAAATGGAAGGGTTCAGCGACATCGTCTTTAATTCCGGCGATGGCGAGGACGAAAACGAAGCTCAGTGAGCAGCGCGAATCTGCCGGCGATAGCCGGAAAACAACGTTGGCTCCTGCCGGAAATCGATGCCGCACGCGCTGCCGAGCTTGCAGCCGCCGCGGCCACGCCGCTTCTGATTGCGGAACTGCTGCTCGATCGCGGAGTTCAAACTGCGGAAGAGGTTCAGCATTTTCTGCATCCGCAACTCGATGATCTGCTGGATCCCTATTCGATGTTCGGAATGGAGGCCGCAGTAAGCCGCGTGCAGGCCGCGATTCGCAATCAAGAACTCATCCTGATCTATGGAGATTACGACGTCGATGGCACCACTGCCGTTGTTTTGCTAAAGACGGCAATCGAGATGCTTGGCGGCAAAGTGCGCTTTCACGTTCCGCATCGCCTTCGCGAGGGCTACGGCATGCAAGGCAGTGTGCTCGAATCGGCCTTCGCGGACGGAGTCCGTCTCGTCATCAGCGTGGATACTGGCATTCGTGCATTCTCCGAGGCAAAGATTGCCGAACGCTTGTGCCTGGACCTGATCGTCACCGATCACCACCTGCCGGAGGCCGCTCAGGAATTGCCCCGCGCTCTGGTCATCCTCAATCCCAATCAGCCGGATTGCGAGTATGCCTGCAAGCACCTCTGTGGCGCCGGTGTTGCATTCAAGCTGTCGCAGGCGCTGCTGGAGGCAGAGAACCGGGAACGCACCCGCGCAAAGATTCTTCCCTCCTTTCTCAAGATGCTTGTCCTCGCCACGGTTGCCGATTCTGTTCCCCTGCTGGGAGAAAACAGGGTTGTCGCCAGCCTTGGCCTGCAACAACTGCAAAGGCCGGTCGGAGCAGGGCTGCGTGCTCTGATGGAGCAGGCCAAACTGGATCCCGCACAACGCCCGCTCACCGCCATTGACATCGCCTTCCGCATCGCACCGCGCATCAATGCTGCGGGCCGCATGGATGTTGCTTCCGATGTGGTGGAGCTCTTCACTACGCGCGATGCCGCACGCGCCTCCGAACTCGCGGCAAAGCTGGAGCAGCTCAACGCTGATCGCAAGCAAAGCGAACTGGCGGCGCTCGAACAGATTGAACAAAGGCTTGCTGAGGATTCCAGTCTGCGCGAAGCGCAATGCATTGTGGTTGACGGCCAGGACTGGCATCGCGGGGTCATCGGTATCCTGGCTTCAAGGGTGGTGGATCGCACCGCGCGGCCAGCCATTGTGATCGCAGTCGAGGACGGACAGGCCTATGGTTCCGGGCGTTCTGTGCCGGGCTTCCACCTGCTGGAGGCAATCGAGAGCTGCGCGGAACTCTTTTCGCGCTTCGGCGGTCACGAGCATGCGGTTGGTTTCTCTTTACCGACAGAGCGCGTTGGCGAACTCCGCGAAAGGCTGGCCATTTATGCCTCGGAACATCTCGAACCCGGCATTCCAGCCAAAACCGTAGAGTGCCACGGCGTTCTTGCGCTCGGCAGTCTTACTTCGGAACTCTACCAGTGGCTGCGCCAATTCGAGCCCTTTGGCATGGGTAATCCAGAGCCAACTTTTCTAGCGCGAAATGTTCGCCTGGCAACCGATCCTCGGGTTATGAAGGAAAAGCACATTCGCCTAACGCTGGAGGATGGTCCCGCAGGCAGGAGCATCTCCGCCGTCGGCTGGAACTGGGCGGAACGTGCAGCCGAGATGGATCTGGCGAGAGGTAGCGTCATCCATATCGCATACCACCTACGCCGCAACGAACACCCCAATTTCGGCGGCCTGGAGCTTGAGATCGTCGGCATGGAACCTGCTGAGGCCTAGAGAACACCTGGCTGCGAATTTCCTGGTCAGAATTTGTAGGTGAGCCCCATCCCGAAGACGGAGCGAGCGTGCAGATTTACACCGGGCATAATTCTGCCGGCCACCTGCCCCACTCCAGCATCAAAGGCGAACCGGGGATTCTCCCGCTGCGTGATGCGCACAGCATAGTCCATCGTTGTGGGAATATCCGCAGCTGGCAGATTCTTCACTCTGCGGGGCTCCTGCGTGAATCCGGCTGCCGGAACCGCAATCAGCCCGTGACCCAGCGGCAACCCGATGCCAAGCCCTCCATAAAATTTGCCTACAAAATCAGGAGAATTACCTCCTACTCCAAAAATGGAGGCGTTTGTCCCCTTATAACCAAAATTCAGGAGAAGGGGAGGTTTGGTCATGCGAAGCGTCCGCGTCGCCACAATATACACATCGCCGTTGTCATAGGACTTTCTGGCGATTGCGCCGCTCACATAGTGAACCCCATTGCGATACACGCCGCCTATCCCGACTGCTGGCACCCATGCATGTCCCTTGGCCGTCTCCGGGATAATGTTCACTTTGCCATGCACGACATTGAATCCGTCATAAAACCAAAGTGGGCTGAAGTAGGGATTTTCACCATTGCTGTGAAAGCTGCGGGTATATCCGGCTTCAACACGATTCGATAGGCCTTCCGTCACCGAGATCGTGTAGACATCCCCGATCACATCTCCTGCGGAGATGAAGTGGAACGCCACCACGGGGTGGGAAAACCGATGGCCCGCATCTGAGGGAACAATGTAAGCAGTGGGCGTAATAAAGCCACCTGTTTGCCCTTCGAGCGTGGTGTTCTGTGCCTGAGACAGCGACCCGCACAGCGCGAAGATTGCGGTAAAAATCAGCGCAACCCGGCAAAGAGAAACTGGACCGCTCGCAAAAAAGGAGGCACGAGTAACAAACAAATTCACCTGGGGCACGGGAAAGCTCCTGGAGTCCTGGAAATGGTCGTCTGAGGATAATCCGATGTGTCGGCTGGGGAAAGCTTTTTTCCGGAGCGCCGGAATCGGAACTGACAGGCAGTCAGTGCGAAGGCCACCGTGAACGATTCGCGAGTCAAGAAATTCTGCACCATCGAAGGGCCCTGCGCTGACATTTTCTATGAACGATTGAATCCCAATTCATCGAAGATTCTTAGCCGCGGAAAGGACTGCTGTCAACCTTGGATAATGCTCCAGCCCGTGGCTGCCAGGACACCTGGCCCAGCCTCCGGTGATACACTCGCGCCATGCCCAGGGGCTTTTTTTTGACATTTGAAGGGCTGGATGGTTCCGGCAAATCCACACAGTTGCGTCTCCTCGTTCGCTGGCTGGAAGCGAGAGGCGAGCCTGTCCTCGTTACCCGCCAACCCGGGGGCACTCGCATTGGAGACCGCATTCGCACCTTGCTGCTGGACAGCAAATCGGAGAGCCCTGCGCCCATGGCGGAGTTGGGCCTGATGTTTGCCGATCGTGCACAGGCGCTCGCTGAGGTGATCCGCCCTGCCCTGAATGTGGGCAACATTGTTGTCTGCGACCGCTTTACCGATTCCACTGAGGCCTACCAGGGCGGTGGCCGTGAATTGGGCAGCGAAATCGTTCTGCGGCTGCACGAAATCATGTGCTGCGGCTTGATGCCCGATCTCACAATCCTTCTTCTACCCGACCTTGCTGCCTCCCTGGCACGAGCTAGACGGCGCAACGAGCGTATGACCGCGAATGGGGCCGACGAGGGACGCTTCGAGCGCGAGGGCCACGCGTTTTACCAGCGTGTCTTTGACAAATATCGTGAGATTGCCGCACGTGAGCCTGTGCGTGTGGTCGTAATCGATGGAGACGCGTCCATTGAAGAAATCCACCAACGTATCGTATCCGTAGTAGCAGCGCGTTTGCGAACCTCCAGCGGCGCTTAGCGGACTTATGGCTGCTACTTTACCCTCCTCTTCGCAGCAAAACTGGATCGTCAGGGAACGCGGGGCCTACCGCTTCCCTCCCGGGCTCAAGCTCAATCTGCCTCTTTATCTAACCCGCCGCTTCTTCCGCCCCGGAAATCCCATCCTGCTCTTTCAGCACCTGGTGGCCACCTATGGAAGGATCGCTCACTACCGCCTGCTCGGGAGCGACATCATCTTCCTCAACGAGCCGGAGTTCATTCGCGAAATTCTGGTGAACCAGCCGCAGAACTTCATCAAGGAGCGCACCCAGCGGCGCATGAAGATCCTGCTTGGCGATGGCCTGATCACCAGTGATGGTGAAATCCACAGACGCCAGCGGAGAATCGCGGCCCCGGCTTTTCATCGCCAGCGGATTCAATCCTACGGAGCCATCATGGTGGATCGCGCGGCGAAGATGCGGGAGCAGTGGCAAGACGGCAGGGAGATCGATATCGCCGCAGAGATGATGCAACTCGCCCTGCAGGTGGTGGCACGCACCCTCTTCGACACCGATGTAACCGACGATGTGCGGCAGATCAACGACGAAGTGAATGTCATCATGGGGCTGTATCACTTCCTCGTCGCTCTGCCGTGGGCCGAGAAGTTGCTCCCCCTTCCGCTGCCCGGCCTCATGCGTTTCCGCAAGGCAAAAGCACGCCTGGACGCGGTGGTGTACCGCATGATCGAGGAGCATCGCAAGCTGGGCGTCGATCGCGGCGATCTGCTCTCCATGCTTCTCAGCTCACGCGATGAAGAATCGGATCACAGCGGGATGACGGACACGCAACTGCGCGACGAAGTCCTCACAATTTTTCTGGCAGGCTACGAGACGGTGGCCAATGCCCTTGCCTGGACATGGCTGCTGCTCGGGCAGAATCCGCAGGCGGAGGCGCGCTTCCACGCGGAACTCGATGAGGTTCTGGGCGACCGCCTTGCCACGATCGACGATCTGCCCCGGCTGCGCTATACGGAGATGGTGCTGGCGGAATCGATGCGACTCTATCCGCCGGCGTGGGCCATGGGCCGTCAGTCAATCCGGGATGTAGAGCTTGGTCCCTATCGGTTCCCCAGCGGAACGTATTTCTTCTTCAGCCAATACATCATGCACCGCAGCCCGGAACACTTTCCTGATCCGTTGCGCTTCGATCCCGAGCGCTTCACAGCGCAACAAAAGTTGGCCCGGCAGAAGTTCACCTACTTCCCCTTCGGAGGAGGAAGCCGTCAATGCATCGGCGAGGCCTTTGCGTGGATGGAAGGAGTCCTGATTCTTGCTACTCTGGGCCAGCAATGGAAACTGAACCTCGTACCGGGTCAGCACATCGAGGTTCAACCGAAGATCACTCTTCGCCCCAGGTCCTCCATCCGCGTCATCCCGGAGCGCCGCCAGAGACGAAGCTGACTTCCGACGCCGGCGAGCCTATAGCCCGTCAGAATCGCTCAGTCCACCTCAACCGCGTCGAAACCCAGACTAAGCAACATGGAATGGATCGTGCTTCGTGCGTTCTGCGTGGCCTTGTCCAAAATTCCATCAGCCAACGCGCTTTCGCGGATCTGCTGCTCCGCTTTCTGGCGAACCTCCGATTCGAGATTCGAATCCGCGGAGACCAGCAGGCCGGTTGTCCGTGAATAGACACGGGTCTGCGCGCTATCCAGCCGGGACGTGAATACCTGCGCAGCAGGCAGGTGTACGTGGATCTTCCGGCCCGTAATCGCCACATCCGAGGGCCTCAGACCGCCGAGGTCGATGCCGGCGACAACCTCTCCATGAGCCACCAGCAGCAGCTTATCCCCCGCAAGAAAATCCGGCAGGATGAGGCTCTCCCGGTCACCCTCGACCACCTTGTCCATGGTATAAACCACGGTTTCCAGGCGTCGGAGCTGCTGAATCTTCTCAACCACGGAGGGCTGCGATCGATACTCCGTCTTGCTCCTGCCCGTGGCGAGGGAGGCAAGGTGATCCCACACTCCCTGCTGCGCATTGTGAGCAAAGACGCCAAGCAGGACCGCACCCAGACCGGCGCCCAGCAGAATCAGGAGGACTGCGGCGACCCATCGAATCCCGGATCGGCCGCGAGTATACGAATTGGAAGTTGCGTCCATCGGTTTGATCAGAATATTCGTGCCTGCGCCACGTTTAGAGCCAACTAGAACCGATCCATCCGATCCTGGCTGGCGATGAAAGACGGGTCCCTGCGCAAATGGAAAGAGGCTGCCCGCACGAGCAGCCTCCAGGAATCATTCGTGAGCCGGGAATCTATGCCTTCGTAAATGCCGCTATGGCGCTTGCTTCATCGTCCTTGATATCGAAGACGGTATACAACTTGGTAATCTGAAGAAGGTCATGCACCTTCTTTGTCAGGTTGAGAAGCTTCAATTCCCCACCCTGGTTGCGGACAGTGGTAAATGCGCTGACAAGCTCGCCGATGCCCGAGCTATCAATGTAGTTGACATCCCCGAGGTTCAGCAGAATGTTCTTAGAACCTTTCGACAGCAGATCGCGGACGACATCCCGTAACTGAACGCTGCCCTCGCCCAGTGTGATACGGCCGCTAAGGTCTAGAATCGTGACTCCGTCTACCTGACGGGTACTGATTTTCATGCTGCTCACGTGGAAATCCTCCTTAAATGCCTGCTTGAGACGTTCCAAGGTGCTTGATCAGGGTCAATTCGGTCCCTGGATGCAGTAGCCTGAAGTGTACCTCATCCATAAAAGAATGAATGAGAAAGATACCGCGACCTGTACCGCGTAGGAGATTTTCCGGCGCCAGCGGGTCGGGGAGGGTCGCCGGGTCTAATCCGCGGCCCTGGTCGCAGATCTTGATGACGAGTGAATGGCCAGTATTCTCGAAGGAAACGGTGATATGTTTTTCGGGATCATAGGAATTGCCGTGCAAAACAGCGTTCACGGCAGCCTCCCGAACAGCCATGGCTACCCGGAAGACTTCATCTTCCTCCAGCCCGGCACTCTTGGCCATCTGTTCCGCGATCTGCTCAACGCGGTTTACGCTGTCCAAAGAAGAGTCGAGAGTGTAGTTGATCCGGCCTGTTTGACTTTCAGTCACTCACTCGTTCCTCAGGCCGGTGGCTTGCGAATCCCTTGATTGCGCCTGGATACGCTTGCCGACTGCCACATGCACGCAGTTTGCTTGGAGCCCTTTGGTTCTGTCAAGTTTAGCGCCTGCCAGCGAAGCGCGGGAAAGTCTTCCTTCCCGCGTTCCAGCCGGGCATCCGGTGAGCAGTGGGCTGGCCATTCGACCTGTCCACTCCGCCCCTGCCCTGAACCTCATTTCCCGCATTTTGTAACTCTGATCACAAAAATATATGGCTCGCAACTCTCCTCGCGGCCACTGGCTGCCTCGCCTGCCGCCTCATCAATATACCTGCGGTTCTGTCGGCAAAGAATCCGCTCCAACACACCCAGCGAACGGCGGTCACCTGCTAGACTGCAACCGGGGCCGATGCGATGCGAGCTAAGCAGACCAATCCGACCAATCTGACCAGCCTGACGGCACTGCTGGGAACCCCCGTGACAGATCGGGATGGTCGCCTGCGCGGTCGCCTGAAGGACATCGCCGTGGAAACCGGTGCGGAGGCAGGCCGGATCGCCGGATTGATTCTTCGAACCGGTGAGGGAGATCGCCTGGTAGAGGTCAAGGACATCCTGCAAACGCCGAGCGGCGCGCTCGAACTCCGCGATGTCGACGCACTTCGCGCCCTGCGTGGCGATGAAAATTTTCTCCGGCTGCAACAGGACATCGTCGACCGTCAGATCGTCGATGTCCATGGCCGAAAGGTGGTTCGCGCAAATGATGTCGACTTGCAGTGGTTCTCGCATGGAGCAACGCCGGCACTGCGGGTCTCCGGAGTGGATGTCGGCCTGGACGGAGCAGTACGCCGACTCCTCAAGGGCCTGGTACCGCGCAGCACATTGGAGTCCTTCTCCAGCCACTTTGCCACCCGCGTTATCCCCTGGGAGCTGGTTGATGTAATTGAAGTTGACCCGGCCCGGCGTGTGAAGCTCAAGATTGAGCACGTCAATATCGCCCAGATGCACCCTTCGGATATCGCCGATATCCTTGAGGATCTGGCCCCGGCGGAACGCAAGGCAGTCTTCACCACGCTCGACGAAGAACTGGCGGCAGAGGCTCTGGAAGAAGTCGATCCTAAGCTGCAGAAGTCGCTCATCGAGTCCCTCGATTCCGGTCACGTAGCCGATATCGTCGAAGAGATGGACCCCGGTGCTGCCGCCGACCTGCTGGGTGAGCTTCCCGACGAAAAGTCCGAGGCCATCCTCAAGGAGATGGAGCCTGAGGAGCGCCAGGAGGTCTCCGAACTGCTCGAGTTCCGCGAGGACTCTGCGGCCGGGCGCATGACGACCGATTACGTGGCGGTTCCTGCGGGAGCCACCGTAGCCGATGCCGTGCAGGCGCTTCGAACCTTTGATGGCGATCCGGACAACGTGGCAGCGGTATATCTCGTTGACGAAAGCAATGTTCTGCAAGGAATCGTACCGCTGGGGCGCCTGGTGGTTGCGCAGCCGGACACACGTCTTGCAGTACTCACCGATCCCAGGATCATCTCCTGCCATGCGGACCTGCCACAGAACCAGGTGGCCGAACTCTTTGATAAATACAACCTGCAGGCCTTACCCGTGCTCGACAGCGCGCAACATCTGGTGGGCGTCATTCAGGCAGATCATGTGATCGCATTTCTGCGGCAGGAAAAATGACCTTTTTAAAACGCTGGAAAGTCAGACTTCTACTCTTCCTCGCGGTGCTGGGCCCCGGCTTCATTACCGCAAATGTAGACAACGATGCTGGCGGCATCCTGACCTACTCTCAGGCAGGTGCGCAGTTCGGTTATACCCTGCTCTGGACGATACTGCCAATCACCCTCGCCCTTATCGTGGTGCAGGAGATGTGCGCCCGCATGGGCGTCGTTACCGGCAAGGGCCTATCCGACCTGATTCGCGAGGAATTCGGCCTTCGCGTGACCTTCATCGTGATGGTGCTGCTGGTTATTGTGAACTTCGGCAATGTCATAGCCGAGTTCTCCGGCATTGCGGGAAGCCTGCAGCTCTTTCATGTCAGCAAGTACCTGTCCGTCCCGGCCTGCGCGGCCCTGGTGTGGTACGTCGTCGTCAAGGGCGACTACAAGAGCACGGAAAAGATCTTTCTCGTCGCCTCGCTTGTCTATATCGCATATATCTTTGCTGGAGTACTCTCTGGACCGAGCTGGCATGAGGCGATCCTCTCGACTGTCAAGCTTCCCCCCAGCACGATGTGGCACGAGCGCACGTATGTCTACATGGTGATTGGCGTCATCGGAACCACCATTGCGCCCTGGATGCAGTTCTACCTGCAGGCATCGATCGTGGAAAAGGGCATCAGTATTCGCAGTTATGCTGCCTGCAGGCTTGATGTCATTGTCGGCAGCTTTTTCACCGATATCGTGGCGTGGTTCATCATCGTTGCATGCGCGGCAACCCTGTTTGTGCATGGTCTGGGCGCAATTCAGGTTCCCGCCGATGCCGCTGAGGCCATGAAGCCCCTGGCGGGACCATACGCCTTCCTGCTCTTTGCCTTTGGGCTCTTCAACGCCTCGCTCTTCGCGGCATCCATCCTTCCCCTCTCCACGGCTTACACGGTCTGCGAAGGGCTGGGACTGGAATCAGGAGTCGACAAAAGCTTCAAGGAAGCTCCCTTCTTCTACTGGCTCTATACGCTGCTGATTGCGGGCGGCGCCGCTATCGTTCTCATCCCGAATTTTCCGATGGTCAAGATCGTCATCTTGTCGCAGGTGCTGAACGGCGTTCTGCTTCCGGTCGTCATCATTCTGATGCTGATGCTGATTAACCGTAAAGACCTGATGGGCGAGCACGTCAATTCCAAATGGTTCAACGCGATTGCCTGGCTCACAGCCATCATCGTCATTGGACTGTCCATCGCCATGCTGTTCACGGCGGCCGGAACCTAAGAATAGGACTTGGAAATTGTTGTCAGCTTAGTGGCGTAGTGGGGCAACAGCACCCATTCTTAGAGAAGCTTTCCAGCCGCCAGATCGCGAATCAAGCTTCGATCCGCCGCTAGAAAGTCATACGAGGGCAGATCCTTCAGCTGGCACCAGCGCAAGTCATGAAAGATTCGGTTCGTCAGCTCGCCCGCAAAATTGCGGACCGCGAAGAACTGAAGATCCACCGCGCCACCGCTGCGGTAAGTATGCCGTAGCTGGATGATGCGTTCGCCAATTGTGGCGTCAATGCCCAGTTCCTCTTCTAGTTCCCGCTTCAGGGCCTGCTCCGGGCTCTCTCCCGCTTCAATCTTTCCGCCGGGGAACTCCCACTTGAGCGCCATTGGCTGGTCGGGGCGCCGCTGGCAGACAAGTACCCGGTCCTCACGCAGGATCAGTGCGGCAACCACCAGGCGAACCTGCTTGTTGCCAACTGCATAGCCGTTATGTGTCTCGTTGTCTTGCACGTCACTATTTTAGACGCTCAACAGATTCTTCCCTAGCCTCGGGGCCTTTCTGTTTTCGTCCAGTGGCACCAGCGCGTTAACCCTTAGAAGCCGACGCGGGGTAAAAGACGGGCCAGCCGCTGCTCGTCGCAACCTGCACCAGTTCCACGCTCGGATTTACCGCGAACGGATGTTTGGCAATTCGCAGCATGGCTACGTCATGGATCGAGTTTCCGAAGACCGCATCAGGATCGGAAATCCCGGCCCTTTCCAGCGCAAGCTGCTTTCCTTCGTCCGTTGGGACATCCATAAGGTCGCTGGTGATGATGCCATCTTTTACCTTTACGCGAGCTGCCAGGATCCGCTCCGGAGGAATCTGAAACACCTTCATTCCCTCTTCGATCACCCAGTTGTTGGTAGAGCTCACAGCCCAGATCGCGGTTCCCAGCGAGCGTAGCCTTTCGACCACGATGCGCATCGTCGGAAAGATGTCGTCTCCGATATGCGTGCGGAAATACTCGGCGGCGGCCCTGCGAATCTCCTCCTCGCGCAGCCCGGCGTAAATCTGCACCATCTCTCCGCACATTTCCAACTCGGAGACCCCGCCGCTGCGGTATAGGCGGTAGCGCGAATCGATCCAGTCGCTGGCATTTCTTGAAACCAGCCCCTGGTCGAGCGACCACACCATGAAGCCGTAGCCTGCGTCGCCGCTCCACAACGTGCCATCACAATCAAAAACCGCCACTGCCGGCTTCATCGCAAGCGTGGTGTCTAGTAATTCCGCATCTGAGAGCTGAACGACCCCTGTATTTTGAACGCTGATCACAACGGTGCTGCTCCTCTTGGCTTCGAGCCGATTTTGGCCCTACCTCCATTGTGAAGGATGAGAAGGCTTTTTGCACGATAACGTGCCATAAATCGGGCTGACGGCAAAATACCCTCTCAGCAATTCCGCTGCGATTCACGGGAACGCAATATTTCCCTACCCGCAACCTTCCGACGATCCCAGCTAAAGCGCAGGCATTCTAATCCGCCAGTTCCCGTAGATGGATCAACTCCGAACTGTTGCCTTCTGGCAGGCTCACACCCAACCCGTGCTGCAGGAGTTCGGCACCAGTGGCCGTTCTGTCTGCCGAGGTGTGGTCTTGAAAGCGGAGGCTGTATCTACGATCCGGACGAAGCCCCTGCAGAACAAAGGAGTGGCGATCCTCATCCGGACCGGACCCGCGAAACGCATATACGACTCCATCTCCCCGCCGCGGGTCGAAATACTCAATGCCATCCCAGTGAACGCCATCCGGCCGCTGAGAGATGTGGTACAGATTTGCATCGCGGATCAATGGCCGCAATTCATTCTTGTAAAGAGCAAACTCCTGCTTGGCGGTGTCATGCTGGGACGGCGTCCAGGCGTTCGTATCCTGCATAATGGTCAACCAACCCATCATCCCGCTGCGCAGCATGTACCGGAAATTTTCGATGGTTGGAGTCGGCCATTTTTGCACATAGTCCTCCAACATGGCCGCCGGCAAAACCTGGCTTGTGTCATAGAAAGCCTGCCGGTTCGACAGCGGATCATAGGAGTCCGTAATGGAAAAATAGTCGCCGTGTGCTGCACTGCCAAAGTCCACCATGCGCCCGCCATCGTTGCAGATCTCCAGCAGCAGTTCAGGATGCTCTCGTCGCAGATGCGAATAGATGTCGTAGTAGGCTCGCACCGCGTGGTAGTTTACGTCGGTCGAGTTCGCTGTATCCGGCATGTTGATGCCGCTGCCATTCACGCTCGACATCGACGGCGGGGCCTGCGCCATATGAGGATGATCGCTGCGGGCACAGTTTTTCGCCACCACATAGCCATCGTGTTCGAGCATATCCAGGCGATACTCGCGCACGATGCGCATGACCTCGCGCTGCGCGTAATCCCGGGCCGCAGGCAAACCGAGATCCGTCGTTCTCCCTACAAATTCATCCGGCTTCCAGTCGGCAGGCGCATCGGCCACCAGCCAGTCTCGAGTCTTTGGATTGTGCACATTCAAAGCTTCGGCTTCAGTGCTGACCCCTGCCTGCGCCCAGTCCACCCAGATGCCAAACTTGAGACCGCTCTTATGAGCCTCCTCCGAAAGAGCAGCAAGGCCATGCGGAAACTTCTTCTCGTCCGGATACCAGTCGCCTACTCCGCGAAACCACCCTGCATCGAGGTGAAACATCTCCAGCCCCAACTCTGCCGAGTCCCGGATCATGCGATGCGATAACTCTTCGTTCACTTGCATTCCGCTGCCCCAACTATTGTTCGTCAGCAACGGATAATGCGGGTCCTGCCATGTCACCGGATTCGTTAGAACCTGCCGCACCCAGGGGCGCAGAACGTTTCCTAATCCGTCGCGACCGCCGCTGAATCCGCCGACAAATACAGTCGGCGCATCAAAGCTCTCGCTTGGCAACAGCCGCGTGCGGAATGGACCGGGATCCGGATTCAAACCCGCCGCTCCCCGGATGAAGTTGCCCTCCCTCTGCAGACTCAACCGCGTACGCCCACTGAACTCCACCCCGACATACCACCCATCCCCGGAACTGCTGGCACGTTCCACCATGAACCAGGGAATGATTTCGGTCTCACCATCTCTCGCATAGGAACTCGATGTTCCCTTCCACCGATAGCCAACCGGAACCGCCAAGTGATGCGTCCCGATCGCAGATGGCTTCCCCGCCCCCTTATCGACGTAGAGATGTTCGAGCGCAACTCCTGGCCCCACGTGCCACTCGAAGCGAAAACTATCCTGCAAGGGAATTTGAATCTCTCGTGTGCTGAGATTTTCTATATGGATGCTGTGCTCAATTGGGCCGCTCGCGGCTGCAGCCTTCCACTCCCACGAAAGACGCAAGTGAGGAGAAGCGGATTCGTACACAAAGACGACGTGCTGAGGATCCGAGTGACTGGCGCCGCGATTGAGCCTCCATTGCAACGGCACAGAGCGGCCATCCATATCCACGAACGCGATCGGGGTTTCGGAAGCTCCATTGATCCATGCTGCGGATCGACCAGTTTTCAAGCTGACAACGCGAGGAGCATGCTCGCCGGCTGCCAGTTGCAAAGTAGTCTGCTGGGTCTGGAGCATCGCAGAAATCTGTCCGAAAGCAGCACCCGCCCAGCCGAGACAAACGATCCATAAGCAACACCTAATTACTCGTCGATACATACCCGTCCCTCGGAGTCAAACATTGAACGGGTCGGCCCTTCGAAAACAACAAAGAATTTGCTTTCACCGCTCCCCGTCGATACTAATAGATCTGTCCCGGCCGTCGGGGAGGCTTTGCCACAATCCGCACACTGAGCTGCGTCAAGGAAGGATTTGTAGATGAAGCTGATTCGCTTTGGCAATTTGAATGAGGAGCGCCCGGGCTTGCTCACCGACGACGGCAGGCGGATCGATCTCTCTGGACACTTCGAAGACTGGAATCCGACGTTTTTTCGGCGAAGAGGTTTGGCCGCACTCTCGGACCTGCTGGCTCAGACGGACCCGTCTCAATTTGCCGTCGTGGACGAAGCCGTGCGCCACGGCTCTCCTGTCGCTCGTCCCGGAAAGGTGATCTGCGTCGGTCTGAATTACTCAGACCACGCAGCCGAGGCTGGAATGGCCCTGCCCAAAGAACCCATTCTTTTCATGAAGGGCTCGAATACCGTGGTCGGCCCCTACGACAACATACTGATTCCCCGGCGCAGCACCAAGACAGACTGGGAGGTCGAGCTGGGCATAATCATCGGGAAGGATGCACGGTACTTGAACAGCGTCGTTGAAGCGCCAGACTATATCGCTGGTTATTGTGTGTCGCACGACGTCTCTGAGCGGGAATTTCAATTAGAGCGCGGAGGCCAATGGACGAAGGGCAAGAGCTGCGATACCTTCAATCCGCTGGGGCCCGCACTGATCACTCCCGAAGAGATTCCCGATGTGCGATCCCTGGCGATGTCGCTTTCGGTCAATGGAGAAAGACGGCAGAGCGGAAATACCGGCACAATGATCTTTGATGTATACACGCTGGTCTATTACATCTCACAATTTATGACTCTTGAGGCCGGCGATCTGATTTCGACTGGCACGCCGCCAGGTGTAGGGATGGGCATGAAGCCACCACAATTTCTCAAAGCTGGCGACATAGTCGAACTCTCCATCGATGGCCTTGGCTCACAAAGGCAGGTCTGCATGGCGGAGCCTCTCAGCTAAGCGACCGCACCTCCCGTCAGCAGCAGCTCCCCTGCAGCACTCGGGCTGATCGTTTTCTTCCCGCCCAATCTCGTATCTTTCCTATACAATTGCTCCCGGAAAACGTTTCCCACGGAGGATCGCGTCTATGTCCTGGCAGCATGCCCTCTCTCGATCTGCTGTCCTGCTATGCCTGCCGCTCGCTGCGGCGCTCTATGCTCAACAGGTTCCCGCCTCCCAGAATACGGCTCTGCTGGAAGTCCATCTGCAAAAGCCCACCGCCAAAGTCAGCCCCATGCTCTATGGCCTGATGACAGAGGAGATCAACTACTCCTACGATGGCGGCCTCTACGGGGAATTGGTCAGCAACCGCTCTCTAAGCGAGAAGAGTTGGATGGGACCACCGCACTGGCTTGTCGTACAAAAGGGAGATTCCCTGGCATCGATCGAACTGGACAAAGCGAACGGCCCCAGTGCGGCTCTCACCAACAGCTTGAAGCTCATTGTTCGTAAAGCGGATGCCGGGAACCCCGCAGGCGTTGAAAATGACGGCTTCTGGGGATTTCCTGTCCGAGCGCGCACAACCTTCCAGGGATCCCTTTACGCCAAGGCCGACAGTGCCTCCGTGGGTTCCATTACCGTGAGCCTGGTCAGCAACGACACGGGCCGCGTGGCCGCATCTGCCGTCGTGCCCGCGCCTGCAAGCGAGTGGAAGAAGTACGATTTTGAACTTAAGACTGGTGAGGTGGCTACCTCTTCCGCCTACCATCTCCTGCTTTCTGTGGAGCACCCCGGCAGCGTCTGGTTCGATCTTGTTTCGCTCTTCCCTCCGACGTATCACAATCGCCAGAATGGCAATCGCATCGACCTGATGGAAAAGATGGCGGCCATGAAGCCAACCTTCCTGCGCCTTCCTGGCGGGAATTATCTTGAAGGCAACCACATCTCTGAGCGGTATGACTGGAAGAAGACCATCGGCCCGCTGGTCGACCGTCCAACTCACCCAAGCCCCTGGAACTACCATTCTTCGGATGGAATGGGTCTGCTGGAATTTCTTGAGTGGTGCGAAGACCTTCGCATCCAACCTGTGCTGGCGGTGTACGCCGGTTACTCGCTCATGGGCGAGCATGTCAATCCCGGAACTGACCTTCAACCGTACGTACAGGATGCGCTCGACGAAATCGAATACGTCACGGGTAGCACCAGCACCACGTGGGGAGCCGTCCGAGCAAAGAATGGTCATCCTCAACCGTTCCCTCTTACCTATGTAGAGATCGGAAATGAAGACTGGTTTGATAAGTCTGGCAGCTACGATGAGCGCTACGCACAATTCTACAAAGCCATCAAAAAGCAATACCCCAGCCTGCAATTGATCGCGACCACTCCCGTCAAGGGCATCACTCCGGACGTGATCGATGACCACTATTACAAGCACGCTGTCGAGTTCTACGACGACGTGCACCACTATGACAAAACC
This sequence comes from Acidisarcina sp., assembly GCA_035539175.1. NCBI lineage: Bacteria > Pseudomonadati > Acidobacteriota > Terriglobia > Terriglobales > Acidobacteriaceae > Acidisarcina > Acidisarcina sp. The sequence continues at coordinate 21,818 of DATLIY010000009.1, forward strand.
GACCGCAACGGACCCAAGATCTTTGTTGGCGAGTGGGCAACGCGCGAAGGTTCTCCCACGCCCAACTTTGGCGCTGCTCTTGGCGACGCTGCGTGGATGACCGGCATGGAACGGAACAGCGACATCATCGTCATGGCTAGCTATGCGCCCCTGCTGGTCAACGTCAACCCGGGTGGCATGCAGTGGGAATCCGACCTCATCGGCTATGATGCGCTCACCAGCTACGGCTCGCCGAGTTACTATGCGCAGGTCATGTTCGGCAGTCACATTGGAACCGAGGTTCTCGACTCCAGGCTTGACGGTGCCGGACCACGCATCTTCTATTCCGTAACCCATGATCCGGCCAGGGGATTGTTGATCCTGAAGCTAGTCAATGGGTCGTCAATACCTCAGCCGCTTGAGATCAAGCTGGCCGGAGCGACGCAGGTAAAGCCCACTGCAACCCTCGTGAGTTTGAGCGCACACACCACGGAGGAGACAAATTCCATCTCCGACCCAACGCGGATTGTTCCGATCCAAAGCACCCTCAAAACAGCCGGGGCAGACTTCCATCACGTCATTCCGGGCTACTCCATCCAGGTACTGGAATTGTCGGTGAAATAGCTTCTCCGTAGCATCCGGTTTGTTGCTGACTGGCACAAATCCACGGCTCTCTCAGCGGGATTGTGCCGGTCAGTCGCGACGGCTACATCTGTAACGAAGGTATCTGTTGCAGATCGCGCGCGGCCTGCAGCACACTATCCGGCCTGCCAAGATCGCGCCAATAATATTCATTGGCGTCAAACGCAAGAATCTTTTCCCCCTCTCCTGCCAAGTGCAGGTACGTCGAAATGATGGAGAAGATTCCCTCGTCCATTCTCGAAAAAATGCGCGGCGAGAGAATATGAACCCCAGAGAACGCGCGCGCCTGTGTCCGCTGCGCCCGTCGAACCAGCTCCGTCGTCCCGTCCCGCCCCGATCGCCGGCCGCAAAGCCGCATCTGTTCATCGAATAGCAGGTAGCGGGAGGTCTCACGATCCTGTACCGCCAGCGTGGCCAGCGCATCCGCTTCCTTGTGAAATTGCGTCATCCGCTGCAGATCAATCGTGCTCAAGACGTCTACATTATGCAATAGGAATGGCCGCCCGGCATCTTTCGAATCCTCAAGAAAAAAACCTGCAGCTCTTTTCAAGCCGCCGCCAGTATCCAGCAGAGTCTCTTCGCGGGAGATTTCGATCCGCATGCCGAAGTTCTTATTCTTTTCGAGATACTCGACAATCATGTCAGCGAAGTAATGCACATTTACGATCACCTCGCGAACTCCAAACTCGCGCAGGCGAAGCAGCGTAATCTCCAGCATGGTTCGTCCAGCAACTTCCACCAGCGCCTTGGGACGGGAATCCGTGAGAGGCCGCAAGCGCGTGCCCAGACCAGCAGCAAGAATCATTGCTTTCATCTCGGCCAGTTCTCCTGTTCACGATGCTGCAAAAGTACCTCCACCCCGCTGCTACCCTGCAAATGCTTCGCCAGCCGTTCTGCCAGATAAACGGATCGATGCTGCCCGCCGGTGCAACCGAACGAGACCATAAGATTCTTGAAGCCGCGGCGCTGATAATTGCTTACGCTGGCGTCTACCAATGAAAAAGCATGATCGAGATACTGGTGCACGCTTTCCTGCTCATTCAAGTAGTCGATGACCGCTGAGTCTCTGCCAGTCAACTTCTTAAAACGTGCCTCACGGCCAGGATTCGGGAGACTCCGCGCATCGAATACGAATCCCCCTCCATGTCCCGTATCATCCTTTGGCAAGCCACGGTGAAAGGAGAAGCTGAAAATCCGTACCGTAATACTTGCTGCCGGAGTGGCCAGATCCTGCAATTTCTCCGATGCCAGCATGCCCCTGAAAGCTGCCATCAGCGCCGGAAGAGCGATCGGGAGTTGCACATAGTCGAGCAGCCAGCGCAGATTGTTGAGCGCATACGGAACGCTCTGCAAAAAATGAGATTTGCGCTCATAGAAGCCACGAAATCCATAGGCACCCAGCGCCTGCATGATTCGCACGTAGACGTAGGCATAGTAGTACCGCATGAACTTTTCGCGATCCAGATCAAGAAAACCAGATAACGTATCCAGGTAGTGATCGAGTAATTGCTGTCGAAGGGCTGGTGGCAAATCCGCTTTGGCGTCATAGAGCAGAGATGCAATGTCATACTGCAAAGCTCCGCGACGCCCCCCTTGATAATCCACAAAGAACGGAGACCCGTCTCGCAGCATCACATTGCGCGACTGGAAATCGCGATAGAGAAAGTAGTCGTGATCCGCGCTTAACAGGAACTTCGTTAAGCGGCTGAAGTCATCTTCCAGCGCTTGCTCATTGAAGGCGATGCCTGCGAGCCGTAGGAAGTAATACTTGAAGTAGTTCAAATCCCAGGCGATCGACTGGCGATCGAAGCTGGCTCGCGGATAGCATACCTTGTAATTCAGATCGCGCCCTGCCTCGACTTGAAAGCGCGGCAAAACCTCCACAACCCTGCGATAGGCTTCTACGGCCTCCGGAGCAATGATTTCGCCGTTGCGGTTCCGCGATAAAAACTCAAATAAAGTGGTGTCCCCCAGGTCTTCTTCGAGGTACGCGCCCTGGCTCAGATCCTCGATATAAATCTCCGGCACGGGCAAACCATAGCGGCGAAAGTGTCTGGAAAACTCAAGAAAGGCAACGTTCTCTTCCCTTACGTCATACAGAACTCCGATAGCACTGACAGAGCCATTCTTGAGCCGGATGATCTTCCGCCCCGAACCGCCGAGTTGCCCCTGCAGCGGTTGTACCTGCTCCACCGGCAGGGTGAAATGCTTCTCGAAAAGCCTTTTCAGAACATCCATAAAATATGAGTTTCCAGCGAATCGGAGGAATGAACTACCCGCGGATCCTTGAATGGAGATGCACGCAGGCACTGCAGAGGGGGGTGACCCTCTTTACAATATGCCTTCGTAGCTCATCCAAAGTGTAGCGCAAACTTCTTTGCAGCCGGGAGCCTGCCTAAGACAGCCTTTCCTGCAATTGAAAGATCCCTGATGCTTGCATATCCTTGCTAAGTAATTAGAAGCAGTTGGTTGATACTTCCACTGCCACTCGATATCGTCAACGTGGGGTCTTGAAAATGCAGTTCTCCTGGCGTCTGGGATTACGCTTAGTTCTGGTGGCCATCGCGGCAGCATTGCTTTGGGTTCGGTTCAGCTCGCCTCGCCACCCCAAGATTCCCGCGGTCAAACCGCCTACAGATCTGTCTCTCACCATGCCTCTTAACGAGCCTGGAGGCGGCGAAGCCCCCGCTGACTCCTATGAGGTCTATTCCGATCTCTATAAGGCCCCTATGGATGAACCGTTAGCATTCGCGGATGAGTCTTGGACGGATATTCCACAGGTGGACGGAACCTGCCTGAAACCAACGACCCCTGCGGAACACGAGATGGTGGACGGTTTCGATGCGGGCAATCGCCAGAGGCATCACTGGGAACAAAAATTCTCCATTCCCCAGGGCTATCAGCTACTACCCCAGCGCGAAGTATCTGTGGCCCAGCAATGTTTAGCAGCGCATTCGAGCGATGCGCAATGCGAGAAATACAAGACGCTCCGCTACGTGCGCCTGCTGGGAATTCCCGCATTCGACCACACCCACACCCGTGCGCTGGTCTCTGTAGCAAAGAGCTGTGGCGTCCACTGCGGAAGCGGCGGAGTCTTCGCGGTCGAGAAAGTCAATGGAAAATGGCAGCGATCCGAAACGACAGATTTTATTCGCGACTGCAGTTGGATGTATTAGCAATAAGCTGAAACAGGCTAGCCGAGTACCGAATCGAACGACAACACTGGTCGCACCAAACCATGCCTATACATGGATGGTCGGAGATGAAGTGAAGATCAAAATCGATGTAGAGGCTGTCCGCGCATAGTTTTCAATAGCAAGGGCTCAACTCGCAAGCAGCGCACATGGCCGCCGCTTGTAACCGTATGCTCGCACGGAAGCGCCAAACCTTCCTTGTCAGCGGATGCTTCGTTGCAGCCGGTGGCGGCGTCCTTCCTTACTCGCGCAAACCACACTACAGAGAGCAATATGGTATTAGGGGGATATTCACGGTGATCGTGAACTTTGCCGAACGGGCACATAACCATAACTGGAACCTGGACCCGGTCACACGGTCCCTGCTTGACACTGATTTCTACAAGTTGCTTATGCTCCAGTTCATCTGGAAGCATTTCCCCCGCACAAGGGCGACGTTTGAGTTGATCAACCGTACCTCCAACGTCAGACTCGCGGATCGCATCTCGCTTGAGGAAGTAGTGGCCCAGCTTGAGCAGGCTCGCCAATTACGCTTCCGCAAGTCCGAGTTGATCTGGCTCGCTGGAAACACCTTTTACGGAGTCCGGGGCATCTTCGAACCCGCATTTCTTGCATGGCTGGAGGACGATTTTCGCCTGTCTGATTATGAAGTCTCGATCAAGGACGGCCAGTTTCTTTTGAAATTTGATGGCCTGTGGACCGACACCACCATGTGGGAGATCTACGGTCTCTCAATCCTGGGTGAGTTGCGAACCAGGGCCAGCTTCAAAGGCATGTCCGAGATTTCTCTCGATGTCTTTTATGCACGTGCGAAGACCAGGTTGTGGGAGAAGATGGAGCGCCTGCGCGGGGTTCCAAACCTGAAGATGGCGGACTTTGGAACACGACGCAGGCATAGCTTTTTATGGCAGGAGTACGCCGTCAACGTATGCCGCAAAGCACTCGGAGAAAACTTTACCGGAACTTCGAATACTTACCTCGCCTACAAGCACGATATGGAAGCCATCGGTACCAACGCGCATGAAATTCCGATGGCGCTGGCCGCGATGGCTCCGGATGACGACGCACTTAAGGCATCTCAATACCGCGTGCTGGAGTTGTGGCAGAAGACCTATCAGGGCGAGTTGCTGATTATGCTGCCTGACACCTTTGGCACAACGCAATTTCTCAAAGATGCGCCGGCCTGGGCCGCGGATTGGACAGGACAGCGTATTGACAGCAAGAACCCGTACATCGCCGGCGATGAATATATCCAATGGCTGCAACAGAGAGGACGCGATCCGCAGAATAAGCTCATCATTGCGTCGGATGGGCTCGATGTAGATGTGATCCTCGGCCTGCACGCTTACTTCTCCGGAACGATACAGCCCGGAGCAACACCGGCAGATTTCCGCTCCGCTGCCGATTTTCATGACCCGGCAAAGTGGTCGCCCGGAAGAAGAATTCGCTTCAGCGCTGGTTGGGGAACCTTGCTCACGAACGACTTTCGCGGGTGCGATCCTGATGGGAACCGAGGCTTCGAACCCATCAGTCTCATCTGCAAGATGACTGCTGCGGATGGACATCCGGCCGTGAAACTCTCCGATAACTACGCCAAATCCACGGGCGAGCCCGAGGAGATCGAACGCTACCGGCGTGTATTCGGCACGATGGGAGTCGAGAACATTCCCGTAGAAGTCTGACGGAACCTCAATGAATAGCCGGCGCGGATGGCGGCAGCTCACCCGTTGGCCACGTTCCCGGCGCGGCCGACATAGTAAGCACCAACCGACCACCACCCGCGATCTCCGCGTGCCGCAGCCAGGCACGATTCAGCGGTTCCCCATTTAGTTCTGCCGCGGTTACATATTTGTTTGTGGCAGATACATTCTTCGTTTCAATCACGAATCTCTTATCGTCCGCCAGGTGCAGCGTTGTCTGCGGAAGACTCGGGCTTCCAATCAGGTACACATCCTGCCCTGCGTTGGGGAAAATACCTATCAGCCCAAAGGCGTACCACGATGACATCGCGCCTGAATCGTCATTGCCGGGCAGGCCCTTCCGTCCTGCATGAAAACTCACCGCGAGAATCTCCCGCACCCGCTCCGCAGCCTTGTCATGCCGTCCGGCCCAGATGTAAAGATAGGGGCTCAGAAATCCTGGCTCGTTGCCAACGTCGTAGGGTCCCGGAACAGTGAAGAATGCGTCCAGCCTGTTCACGAATCTCTGTGCCCCACCTGACTTCTCGATAAGCCGCGCCACGTTCTGTGGCACAAAGAGAGAGTAAGTCCAGGAATTACCCTCATAGAATGTCTTGCCGCCCCAACTGCAACCCTCGATGGCAGTAAATGGCGTCAGCCAGCTGCCATCGCGATGCCTTGGCCGGATGAATCCCTGGAAGCCGCCGTCTTCAAAGTGCGAATCCCACAGATTTTCCCAATTCCCTGAGCGCTTCAGATACTTGGCGTAGTCTGTCGTTTTTCCCAGCCCCTTCGCCAGCAGCGCAATCTCATAATCGTTCGCTGCATATTCCATCTGCTTGGATCCGGGACGATCTACCTCTTCAAGCGTCACGTAACCCAGGTCGCGCCATCCCGCCAATCCCCCGCGTCCCTCCTTAAGCTGGTCTGCTGGCGAAACCTCCGCATCCTTTACTTCCGCCGCATACGCGGTATTCCAGTCGATCCCTTTCAAGCCTTTTAGATATGCATCGGTCAGCACAAACTCTGCGTTGCTTCCACCTTGCGTACGACCGTTGTAGTTCCCGCTGCGCGCATCCGGCAACCATCTCTCGTGCCGGTAGAGATCCACCAACGCTCGCACAATCCTCGTCTCTCGCTCCGGCGCAATCAGAGTCAGCAGGGGGCTCGATGTGCGAAACGTATCCCAGATAGCGTAATAGTCGTCGTAGTAGGGTTCCGTTGATTGCCATAGCGGATTCTCGCCGGTTCGATCCACGGGCATCAGCATCGTGTGGTACAGCGCGGTATAGAACATCTGCGCCTGTGCTGGTGTCTCGCCCTGCAGTTCAATGGCACCCAACACTTGATTCCACTCCGCAACTGCAGAGGCGCGGGTTGCTTCAAAGTCGAAGCCAGCTACCTCTATGGTCGCGTTGCGCTTTGCCTGTTCCTTGCTCACAAACGATATGCCAACCTTCAACCGCACCTGCTGTCCCTTCGTCGTTGGAAAGGTCAGCCATGCACCCGTTCCAGAATTCGCACCGGCCTCTGCGCGCCTTACACCTGGATGCAGATCCTTGTCGCGCCATGTACCCCATGACCGTGCTGGTGTATCACTCTTCGCATAGAAGTACACCGTGTAGGAGTTCGGCTGCTTATTCCATCCTCCGGTCACGCTGCTTTGCCCGGTCACCTCCGTCGAAGACACAACCGTTACCTGGGAGGCGGTGATAGCTTGGCCCTCTCCCGACTTCCTGCCCGAGCTAAGGCAATGCCCCGCATCGAAAAGAATGTTTGCCTGCCGTGTCTCCGGATAGGTAAGGCGGTAGAGCGATGTATGCCGCGTTGCCGTGATTTCAACATCGACCGGATACTTCTTCAACGTGACGCGATAGAACCCAATGCTGCTCTCTTCCCTCTCGCGCGACGATTCATACCCGCTGGCGACCGGCTTGCCAATCGTGGGCTGAATCAAAATATTTCCGTACTTCGCTCCACCCCCAGTACCGCTGACGTGCGTCTGGCTAAAGCCGAGAATCTCGCCCTCCGCTGCCCATCCCGCATTTGCGCCATTCCCTCTTCCCCCCATATCCGGACCCGGCTTTGCCATTCCGAAAGGCATCGTCGGTCCCGGAAAGGTATTCCCGCCTCCATCCACGCCGAGCATCGGATCCACATACTGCGCAACTTGCGCCATGGCCGCTGCGTTAAAACAGCACACACCAAGTACAGCCATTCCAACTCGACATATCCGGTGCATCGTCATCCTTCCGCCGCTGGTGGCAACGTCTCGCAACTGGAGTGCTGAAATACTTTCACTCCTCCCAGCGGAAATCCCATCATAAGCTTGAGTGGCTAGCCTGGTCGCTCAATCCGGAGAGATCTGCAAATCACTGCAAAAAAGAAGGGCCTCTGCCAATAGGCCAGAGACCCTATCATTCATGTCAATACTCCGATTTAAGCCACGCTACAAATCAAGACCGACAAAGATTATCTCTGAGGCGTATCCGCGTCGAGACGGTAGAGCCCGCTGCCGTGGCTGTCCGGGGTAGCCTTCCCCGCGGACGAAGATGCATCCGCACCCGCTGGCTGGCTCAGTCGCACGAAGGCAGCACGAGTCTCCTCCGCTTCTTTCTTTCGTCCGACCTTTGCATAGGCCCGTGCCAGCGAAAAATAAAAACGCGGCTCAATGGGCACCATGGCTTTTGCGGTCTCAAGCTCCGGGATCGCCGAGGCAGCATCGCCACTATCCAGATATAGCAATCCCAGCAAATAGTGTGCGAAGGGAAAGTCGGGCGCAAGCCTTACTGCCTCGCGTGCATAGGGAATGCCCGTCGCAGAATCGGTCCGATAGTGGATAGCCGCGATCTGCAAGCGTGCACGCACGTGGTTCGGCTGAAGCTTCAGTTCCTCTGCAAATTGCGGAAGCGCTTCATCGGGTTCCTGAATCGTCAGCAGAAACCGGCCATAAGCATAGTGGATGTTAGGAAACGCAGGCGTGGCCTCTACCGCTTCTTTGTAGAGTTTCTTAGCCGTGTCATGCGTTTCCCGGGAGTCCATAGCTTCTGCATGTCCAACTCGCACCACAACCGCGCGCTCCGTCGAGCCAGCAGGCGGAAGCTCGGAGGGCTTCATCAGCAGGACGCACATTCCGTAAGCCAGATCGATGTCCTCACTGCTCACTCCCAGCTTTGAGAGACGGTGCAGAGATTCGATGGCGGATTCATACTTCGCCTTGTGAACCAGGATCATGCTCTCGTGATACATCAAGACGTGCCATAGCTTGGGATCATCCTGAATGCCGATCTTCCTGGCCTGCTGAAAATGACGTTGCGCGTTGTCCAGGTCTCCCAATTCGTATTGGCACAACCCAAGCATCAGTTGGGCCGTACCACTCTGCGGGCTAAGCACAAGCAGGCGCTGAAATGCCTTCGCAGCCGGAGCATACTCCCCGCGATCATAGTAGAGGGTTGCAAGCGACCACCAGCCTTCCGCCCAGTTTGCCTTAAGGACAAGGGCACGCTTATACAGCCCGATCGCTTCATCAAGTTGATTGGCATCCCGCGCGGCTGCAGCTCGCGCGGAGAGAATGGCAAAACTTCCTTCGGAACGAGTTTTAGATACCTGTCCGTAACTCAGCAGCCCGCACGAGAGAATTACCACCAGTACTATCGGTTTCCTGAGCAAGATCATCCCTGGGTTCGATGTCAAGGTTACGAAGCTAACACTTCACCCTCGTTCCCCGTCAGAGTAACGCGAATTTGCTGACCTGCGCCGGCCTTCTGATTAGGCCGGCGCATTCAGCGGAAAATCAGAACTTGAAGTGAGCTTCAAGCTCGATCGTGCGCGAACCGAGCACCGTCGTAGCGCGCCCGAAGTGGGCATTGGTAATACCCGGATCTGGAGTCAAGAGGTTGAGTTGGTTAAAGAGGTTATACGCATTCGCGCGAATTTCGAACCGCGCGCTTTCGCCTAGAACCGGCATTCGGGGTAAGCCGAATGCTTTGGTCCCGGTCGCGTCTATATCAAAGTAACGTGGTCCATTAAACGAATTACGCTGAATGCCCGGTAAGAACGGAAGAGCCGTCGGGGTTGGCGCATTTCCGTTGGGCAGCGGCCAGGAGCTGTTGTTTTGAACCACAGGAAGCTTGGTGAAGTAGACGTTGTCAGCACCCGAAGCCGAGGTTGACTTCGGAAAATTTCCGTTGCTCTTCTTGAAGGTATCTGTGCCTTGGCTGGTACCGGCGCCACCCAGATATTTGGCGGGACGCAAGTCACAGTTACCGCTGTTCGGGATAACCGCGTTACAGGCGAGTCCCAGATACTTGGGGTTCCAGGGAAATCCGGAGTGCCAATTCAAAATGCCGCTCAAGGTCCAACCACCGAGAACCTTTTCCATCCAGCTATGGCTGCCCCGGAAAATTACTGGCGACCATAGTCCCCACAGCTTGAACATGTTACGCACGTCATAGTCGGAAGGACCATAGTTATATCCCGGCAGGAAGGAGTAGTCGGAAATAGTAAATGGCCCGGAGCCATCATCCATGCTCTTACTCCAACGGTATTGCGCATCCACTTCATAAGTATGTGCGAACTGATGATGCATCTCCGCCATCAGCGCGTTGAAGTTCGATGCTCCAGTATTTTCGTACCAGTCAATATAGTTCAACCGGGGGTTATACATCACCTGACCTGCAAGCACATTCCCGGCATAAACCGCATTCAGATTCACCTGCAATGGAAGATGTCGTCCAAGGCTCCCTTGATATCCGAGCGTGGCTACCCATTGGTGCCCAACATCATATTGCGTCTGCAGTGAGTAGCGATAGTTGTACGTAGTGGGCAGGTTGCGAGGTATCCCCGTCACGTTGAGTGATACCCCGGAAGCCGTTGGCAAGTTAGACGAGTCAAAGGTAGTGATTAAGTTAGGATTCGCTGGAAGAGCCCCGAGTTGATACAGATTTGATGCAGTTCCATAGACTATCTGCGAACCTGTTAGTAATCCGCTTGAGGTGATGAATGGCGGATTGAAGCGCGTATTTGTCAGGATCGCGGCCTCCAGCCCCGTATAGCCCATGCCAAAGCCTCCGCGCACAACTAATTTGTTGTTAAGGCTTCCGGGACTCCAGGCAAATCCTATCTGCGGACCGAAGTTCCCCTTAGGAGCATCGACCTGGTTGCCACCGAGCTTGAATGCAATCCCAGAGAGAATGCTCGATCCAGAGCCGAGGCGCAGATTAGATAGATTCCCCTTCTTCTCGGTCAGGCCTCCAAAGTACTCCCAGCGTAAGCCAAGGTTCACGGTTAGATTTGGCTTTACCTTCCAGTCGTCTTGTACAAAGAAGTCCGCCAATGTCTGCCGTGTGTCTTTGCGGAAGGTTGACGGGATTCCCGTTCTCGGATCGACCGTAGCACTCTCCGATGCCGGCGCATCATTAATGAAATCCCACAAGTTATTAAAGTAGTATGTGGGTTGCGCCTCCCATGTCGGCTCATCCAGATATTGAAGCTTGATCCCTTCTCCGCCAAACTTCAGGCTATGACTGCTGATAACCTTCGTTACCGTGTCTTTAAGGCTATAAGTCCACTGGTCGAAAACACTCCCGACATTTGGACCAAATTGAGAAATGGTATTTGGATCGATACTTCCGAGGGTGCGAGCTCCGCTAAATGTCTGGAGCTTGCTCACAGGTAATCCATACGGAGTTTGAGGATTGCTCGCAATCTCATTCCATCTCCAGCCAGCAGCATCCACGCGCACTTCGTTCAACAGAGTCGGGCCAAAAGTATGGTTCCAGAGTACTGTCGTGGCATTGTTGGTCTGACTGTGATTAAAGAAGTTGGATGGCCGTGACGGGCCGTTGAAATTATGAGTGTCCTGTGGAACGTAGTAGATGCTGAAGGCTACGAGGTCATTGGAGGTGACCTGGAAATCCAGGCGCCCATTGAACTGCTGCGAAGTTTGACTGAAAGGACTTACGGTAGCGACAAAGAACAGATCGGCTATACCGTCGAAGTTGGCAGGGCTCCCCGTGCCGTCGCCGCCTAGTCCTGGCTGTGAACTGCTCACGAACGAAGGATCGTGCTTACCCAGCGGGACACCTGTAAGTGGCCTGCCAAGATCAAGACCTGCCCCGGCAATAAAGTTACAAGTGAGCCCCTGTACAAGTCCAACGTCGGCGCAGGTGTGCTTGTCACCTGGGCCCTCCAGAATCTTACTGTAACTGGCACCCGCACCCTTCAGCGTCAGGTACTTCGCGGAAGTACTTCCGGATGGTCCTAACTTGTCAAAGCCCGCGGTGTCATACCAGCCGTCGCCCGTGCTGGTGGAGCTGTTGCGGATCGTCTCATAGGAGAAAAAAGCGAAGATGTGGTCTCGCCAGATAGGCCCACCCACTGTCCCACCAATCTGGTTAAACCTCGATGTGTTTCGTACTGGGTTGTTGTCAGGTGAATAACGCTGGAAAGCGTTCAGACCGGGTCTATCGAATTTAAAGAATGCTGTACCGTGGAATTGATTCGTACCATTCTGCGAGATAGCTTGTATCTGCGTAGCACCGGTGCGGCCATATTGCGCATCATAACCGTTCGCAATAACCTTCATCTCCTTGATGGAGTCTTCGCTCGGAGTTACAACTGCGGCGCCGGCCCATGTCACACTATTGATGCTTACGCCATCCAGCGTGATGTTGTTCTGGTCCGTCCTGCCACCATTTCCCGATACCTGCGGTCGATTCTCTGTAGCAAATACGCCCCCGCTCGCGCCTGAACCCCCTGGCCCCTGATTGCCGGGTTGTTGTGAGGTGCCGCCACCCTTGCCTTGGGCACCGTCCCCGAATACGCCCGGTGCAAGCTGCACCAGTTGAAACACATCGCGCCCATAAGACGGAAGTTTGGAAATACCTTCCTGCGAAATCGTGCCGCTGATCTGTCCCGTCTCCGTATCGATCATCGGTTTGTCCGCAGCATTCACGGTTACAGTCTCGGTGGCTCCTCCCACTTCGAGCTGAACGTTCAGCGCGTTGGCCTGTTCTGCAATGATCTGGACGTTATCCTGCACCATAGTCTTGAAGCCTGCATGCGACACCGACAGCTTGTAGCTGCTGGGAGCCAACTGGTTAAAAATAAACTCTCCCCCAGTGCCGCTCGTCGCGTTCAATGTTCGATTTGTCTCTTTATCGACGAGCGAAAGCGTAGCGCCGGGAACCACCGCTCCCTGGGTGTCCGTAACCGTCCCTTGCAAAGTGGCCTTGTATTGTCCAAATGCGCCCAAAGGCTGGAGAAATGTGAGGAGTATGAAAAGGAAGCACGATACAATCAGTGCCCCTCGTGTAAAACCGCCCCCAATGCAACACCGCGAAATTGCCACCTTAGTTTGCATCATCCTAGGCTCCTTAGAACGCGACCTCTCAAGCTATTGAGCTGACAGGCTTATGTCACTTCCACCTCTGTCTCTCTGGTCTTTAATATCTGCATCCCATGAGAATCAAGTTCCCATCCTGCCTCGCTTGTGTACTGCCTTAAATCGTTTGTTGTCAAATCCCTATGTTCAGGGGATTTCAAATATTCCCTACCGGACCAAATCCAGAATTTGACGAAGCTAGTACCGAACGAATGACCCTTAAAAACTGTGTGATTTAGAGGCCCAAACCAACTAAAGGTTGCTGCTTTGTTTATCTTGCCTTCTTGACGAATTTCGGCATCATGGTCAAGAGTATGGATGCCGCATGTAACGCAAATTTCCGTTTATAGGGCTGTTACTCCGAGCAGGGAGGGATTTCAATGCAGCGAAAAAGGAAGCTGACCTGGTTCACGCTGAGTCTGGGAATCGCAATAGCATGCATCCTTCCGGTGGCCATCTGCGGTCAGGCTGTTGAAACCATACAGATCGACGCAAAGGCGCGGACAACCCCCTTTCCTCACTTCTGGGAGCAGATGTTCGGCTCCGGTCGCGCCAATCTCTCCTTGCGGGAGAGCTATCGGGATGACTTGCGTGCCGTGAAACAAATCACCGACTTCCGATATGTTCGTTTCCACGCTATTCTTCACGATGAAAATGGCGTCTACAACGAAGACGAGCACGGCAATCCCATGTACAACTTCGCGTATGTCGATCAGATTTACGACGGGCTGTTGAAGAATGGAGTGCGACCGGTAGTTGAGATCAGCTTCATGCCTAAGAAGCTTGCCTTTAATCCGGATGCGCTCCACCCTTTCTGGTACAAGCAGAACGTCTCTCCTCCCAAGAGCTGGGAACGATGGGATGCATTGATGACTGAGTTCGCAAAGCATCTGGTGAACCGCTATGGCATCGAAGAAGTCTCGCAGTGGTACTTCGAAGTGTGGAATGAACCCAACATCGATTTCTGGGGAGGCTGGCCGCAACAGAAATCGTACTTCGATCTCTACGCGCATACCGCCAATGCGGTGAAAGCAGTCAATCCGAGACTCCGAGTTGGTGGCCCCGCAACCGCAGCCGCAGCATGGATTCCGGAGTTCCTGAAGTTTGCTGCCAGCAAGCACGTTCCGGTCGACTTTGTATCTACCCATGGATATGGAGACGACACAGTGCAGGATCTGTTTGGCACGGACGAAAACATTCCTGTCGACGATCGCGTCGGTGGAGCGGTGGCCAAGGTCAGAAAGCAGATTGACGCTTCCCCATTTCCTCATCTGCCTCTGCTCTGGACCGAATGGAATGTTCCTGGACTAATGGAGTCACGAGACACAATCTACGTTGGGCCTGCGCTGGCCAACACTGTAAGAGAGTGTGATGGCAATGTAGACATGCTCTCGTTCTGGACGTTCTCCGACGTCTTCGAGGAGGGTGGTCCTGCTTCCCGCCCATTCAGTGGCCAATTCGGCTTACGTGCTATGGGGGGCATTAACAAACCCAGCTACTATGCGTACGAATTGCTCCACCAACTCGGCAACGAACGATTGGCGAACGATTCGAAGAACGTCATCGTTACCAGACAGACAGACGGTAGCCTCGACATAGCCGCATGGAACCTGGTCGATCCGGATAAGCAGGGTGCGGTGCACACTATGGACTTGCTCTTCCGTGGCCTGCCTGCTAACGTGCGTGCAACTCTCCAGATGGTGGACTCCAATCACGGAAATGTTCTGAAGCAGTATGCCGCGATGGGAAAGCCTCTTATACCAACCCCATCTCAGGTGCAGCAGTTGAATCGCGAAACCTCGTTAGCTCCTCCGACACAGGTAGACCTGAAGGACGGTAAACTGCATCTGGAGCTAACTCCGAACGCTCTCGTATTGATTAAGGTTCCAGCAACTGCCCGATGATCCACTTGGCTGCCACAGGACCGCTGGAGCGCTTGTTCGGGTGTAACATCCTGGTTCTGGAATTCCGTTCCTGCTACGGAGGAAGGATTATGTTGAACTCACGCCGCACTTTGCTGCGGGGGGCCTTCGCCGCTGCGGCCGCTTTATTGATTCTGCCAGATAAGCTCAGCGCACTGCAGCGTTCACCACAGCCGCTACCATCGCCTCATGCGCCAGACCAGAACGCACCTGCCGGCATGGACGGGCCAGAAATCATCAAACCGGAAAAGTCCCCGCGCAATCCAGTCAATCAGATGCAAATCGTTGCTCTGGTTCAGCAGCTTTACAAGCTTTCTGCCGAACTGAAAGACGAAGTCGATCACACCAACCTTAGTTCCACATTTCCCCTATCCATCGTGAAGAAAGCGCAACAGATCGAAAAGCTCGCCAAACAGATCAAAGAGCGAACCAAAGGGTGAGGTACATTTAGTTCGGACCTGACGGAACTCCGGCTGACTTTTGTGGAGCGGACATATCCCTGGCTTCGCGCGGACCTTGATATGCCTGGCTCCCGTGTTGGCTCTTCTGTTCTTCCGCAACCGCATTGAGCCTGACAAACGTTGCGCGCTCCTCGGCGGCGCGTTGCGGCTGTCCCGCCTTGGCATATGCCTTCGCCAGATTGAAGTGTGCCTCCGGACTACCAGGTGCAAGTGTGCAGGCAATCTCAAGTTCTCTTATTGACCTGGCGGTATCGCCACCGCTCAGTGCAGCCCTGCCCAACAGGTAATGAGCCTCTGCCGAACCATCCGCCAGTTGAACGGCGCGTTCCGCCGGAGCAATAGCATCCGAGGGCGACGCCTTTCGCAGAGCGATGGAGGCGAGGCGAATAAATGGCAACTCACTCGTTGGCGAAAGGACGCTTTCCGCACGCATCTGAGCCGCTGCTTCGTCATACTGGGAAAGAGAAAGCAGAGCAGTGCCATAAGCATAGTGGAGAAATGGAGTCGTGGGGTACTGCTTCAGCAGCGACTCGAACTCGACATCTGCCTGATCGTACTTGCTTTCGTGGAGCAGTTCTGCGATTCCCCCGGCACGATTTACAAGCTCACGCTGCGGCTCCTCTACGGCATCGGGCAGCTTCGCCATGCGCAGTAATGCGAGACCGGATGCAAAACGCACCTCGGGTTGAAGATTGCCCGGTCCGACAGCCGACATCAGAACATCCGAAGCATGGCTGAACTCTCCGGAGCGCACGAGCAGAACCCCCAGCGTGTACTTGGCCAGATGTAATGAGTCCACACTGCCGCTTAATCCAAGTTGCTCGCCGCGTTCCAGGTGAATCTGCGCGTTTTCATAATCCTTCAGCGCGAATTCGCTCAGCCCAAGCACCGCCCATCCTGTTCCATTAGCGGCGTTCTGTCTCAGCCACTGCTTCAGCTCGGCAATTGCTTCGCTATAGTTTCCTGCGGAGTACGCCAGCAGTCCCTGCCTCCATCCATTCGCTCCTGTTAAATCGATGGAGCTGCCGCCTGCCGCATACAGAGAAATCATTCGCGGGTCACGCACCTTAGATTCTTCATGGAGCGCGCTTATACGGTCGCGCTCCTGCTTGGCTCTTGTTCTATTTCCGCTCGATTCCAACGCAGCAGAGAGGGAGTTATGAGCCGCGCGCAAGCCAGGCTCCAGCACCACAGCCTTCTCTGCCGCAGATACAGCGCCGGCCGCATTCTTCAATCTCAACTGCAATGCGCTTATCTCAATCCAGGGCAGGGCACTCAGTGGAGACACTCTCACCTCTTCATGCTGCTGCACCAATGCTTCCTTCCAACGTCCTGCATCTTTCAACCGAAGCCCATACTCGTAATGGAGATACGGCGTGGACGGGTAGTTCGCAATCAATTTGGGAAAGAGCGTCACGGAGTCCGTCTTGCTTGAGGCTATTTCGCCTGCGTCTCGTACAACCGCATCCTTCGATGGATCCATCTCTTCGGGAAGAATCGGAACTCGAAGCATGGCAAGCCCTAAAGCCAGTTTCACCTGGGGTGATAGGCGACTCTGACCAAATGCTGAGTCCAGCAGTTCTCTGCCGCGTTCAAAGTCCCCCTCATGGATCCGCAACAATGCAAGATGGTAGCTCGACACCTTTGCGATCTCAGGGTCATCGCCGACGCCCAGCGATTGCGCCTTTTCCAGATGCGACAATGCCGTCGCATAATCCTTTAGTTCGAACTCACAGAGCCCGAGCAGCGCCCATGCGGTCCCGCTTCCTGGCGCGGACTCGATAACCTTTCGGAAAGCCCCCGCAGCCTCCACGTATTGGTTCGTTTCATATTGGAGGGTACCCAGGTTCCACCAGCCTTCTCTCCAGTCCGGACGAATCTCAAGAGCACGCCTGGTATCGCGTATAGCTTCGGCGTTCTTCCCGGCATCCATCTCGGCAGCGGCCGTTCGCTGCAAATCCACAAAGCTCGTTGCGGCAGTGGCTGGATTGGACTGCTGAGCCCGCAGCAACCTTGCACTCGGCTCTGCAAGGATCAACACGAGAAGAACCGGCCATGATTTTTTAATGTTTCGAAAAGCCCACATCGACAGGCTCGCCATTTGGCTGTAAGTTTATCGTTGTTATAGAGGACACTGCCAACCGAATGAAGCAGCAGAGTACCGGGATCGCGACAGAACTCTCTCGCCGAGCCCTTCTCCGCAACCTTGGCATTCTTGCCGGCGCATCCCAGCTCCGCGCCACCCCGTTGCTCTATGCCGCGGAGGGGCCCACAATCTACACGTTTGAAGAAGTCCCGCCTTCCCTCAGCGGTATTACCTGGACGCATACGGCGGGCAAATCATCGGAAAAATTCCTGCCGGAAACCAGCGGCGCAGGCTGCGCTTTTCTTGACTACGACAACGATGGATGGATGGACATCTACCTCGTAAATAGCGGCAAAGCGGACTTCTATGATCCTCCGCACCCGCTAAGCAATGCGCTCTACCACAACAATCGAGATGGCACTTTTACGGATGTGACCGCCAAGGCCGGCGTGGCTGGTGGCGGGTATGGGATGGGTGTTGCTGTCGGCGATTACGATGGAGACGGCTTTCCCGACATCTATGTAACCCAATACGGTCGTAACATCCTCTACCACAACAATGGAGACGGCACCTTTACCGACGTAACCGAGAAAGCAGGGTTGGCCGTTCCCGGCTGGAGTTCGAGCGCAGTCTGGTTCGATTACGACAACGATGGCAGACTCGATCTCTTCGTCTGCCAGTTTGCAGAGTTCGATCCCTCTCTCGGCTGCGGCACCGACGCCGCAGGTGTGCATCACTACTGCATCCCACGCATCTTCAAACCTCGCCCCAGCAGTCTCTTCCATAACAATGGCGACGGTACATTCACCGATGTCAGCAAGCAAACCGG
Source organism: Acidisarcina sp. (assembly GCA_035539175.1). Classification (NCBI taxonomy): domain Bacteria; kingdom Pseudomonadati; phylum Acidobacteriota; class Terriglobia; order Terriglobales; family Acidobacteriaceae; genus Acidisarcina; species Acidisarcina sp. The sequence continues at coordinate 39,994 of DATLIY010000009.1, forward strand.
AATCGCCGGCCATCTCGGCAAGGCCTGGGGAGCAGTGGCAACTGACCTCAACAATGATGGCAACATGGACCTGTTCGTCTCCAACGATACTGTTGCGAATTTCCTGTTTCTCAACCGTGGCGACCGGTTCGAGGAGTGCGGCCTAAGTTCGAACGTAGCCTACAGCGCTGACGGACATGCTCGCTCCGGCATGGGAGTCGATTCCGCCGATGTAGATGACGATGGGTGGATGGACCTCTTCGTGGCGAACATTGACCAGGAGATCTTCGCGCTTTACAGAAACAACCACGATGAGAGTTTTGATGACATCGCCATGCCAATGGGCATCGGCATGGTAACGCGCTGGATGAGCGGTTGGGGACTGAAGTTCTTTGACTACGACAACGATGGCGATCTGGACCTGATCCTTGCCAATGGCTTTCCCGACGATCTGATTGATCAGAGTTCCAGCAGCGTTACGTGGAAAGAGCCGCTGCTCCTCCTGCATCGCGAAGGCAAAGCGTATAGAAACGTAAGTTCGCAGAGCGGGCCAGTGTTTGAAAAAAACTTCCCTGCTCGCGGACTCGCCATCGGCGACTTCAATAATGACGGCGGAATCGATGTGCTCATCAGCAACAATGACAGTGCACCGCTATTGCTGCGCAATAATGTAGGACGACATAACCACTGGCTCGGCATCCGCTTGATTGGCCGCAAGTGCAATTCCGATGCAATCGGAGCACGCGTTACCTATCAGGCCGGTGACTTGAAGCGATCCCGCATGAGAGTAGGGGGCGGAAGCTTTCTCTCGACTCATGACCCGCGAATCGTACTGGGAATTGGCAGCCGGTCAAAACTCGACTGGCTGGAGGTAAAGTGGCCGCAACCCAGTGGCACTGTCGAGCGCTTCACGGATTTGCCGATCGACCGGTACATCACCCTGGTAGAAGGTGCCGGCAAATGGAAGTAGAATTCTTCTAAAGTACAAAATCCGGCATTAATGACTGCCCACCCTAGCAGCTCTTCTTCGCAAAACTGGACGAAGCACGCACAATCAGTTCGGGCTCGACCACGATCTCCGGAACATATTCGGTACTCCCCTCAATTCTGTCGATGATCGTTTTGGCTGCAATCTGGCCCATGCGCTGGAGCGGCTGCCTTACCGTTGTCAGCGCCGGTTTGGAGAAGATCGAGAGTGGGACATCATCGAATCCAACCACCGAGATGTCTTCCGGCACGCGCAGGCCGGCCTCCTGGAACGCCCAGATGGCGCCGATTGCAGAAAGGTCGTTATAGGCAAAAAGTGCGGTAAAGAATTGCTTTCGGGCAAGCAGTTCCTTCGCACACGGATACCCGAGTTGCGGTGTCGCGACATCGCCCTCAATCTGTACCGTCAGCTCCGGTCGAATTCGCACTCCGAGTTCCTGGGCTACTTCACAAATCGCATTCCATCTCGTGGCGGAATCGGAACTGCATGTCTGTCCCTTCAAAAACGCGATTTCGCGGTGGCCGTTATCGAGCAAGTGCATGAGTTCCTGCCGGACTGCAACCTTGTGGTCGATCGTTATATTCGTGACTCCCTGAATGCGATGGTGCCCGGCAATGGCCACGGTAGGCAGTGCGGGCTCCTCCTGGATCGAAGTGTCCACTGTTACAAACCCCTCAACGCCGCGCGCCAGCAACACCTGCGAATAGCTTTGCAATACTCGGGGATCGTGGCGATGCACCACGGTAAGAAAGAAGTACTCCGTATCGCGAAGATACTCCTCGATTCCACTGATGATCGCGGAACCGTAAGGGTCGCCGATCTGTTCGACGATGACGCCGATCGTGTAGGTACGCTGCAGCCGGAGAGAACGCGCAAAGTAGTTGGGCCGGTAATTGAATTCACGCGCTGCGTCCAATATTCGGCGCTTGGTATGTTCCGGAATAGCGCGCGCTGCGGCCGAGTCGTTCAATGCTGCGGAGATCGTGCCTGGGGTCAGGTTCAGGTGCTGAGCCAGCGTCATCAGCGTTACCCTGGGCCCGTTTGGAGACTTCCTTTTAGCCATGAGGATCTTTCAATCTTTCCGGTTTCATCCGCACAAGTTTAACCGCAGGATACTGCTGACATGCTCGGGGGAATGACATTCAACGTAAAGGATACGCAAGAGGAAAACAAACTCCCAGCTATTCGTATGTAGGTTTACCAGAAAACTTCAGGCTGGTCCGCTCGCTTCTTCCCTTGATCGGTTTCGCTGCTCTTCTTACAAATTTCGTCAAGAATAACATTATTGTGTTGACAATCGCATACCTGGTCGCTAATGATCCTCCCGCATTTGAAGTAGACCAAAAGTACGAGAGCACCTTCCGCCCATCGATCTAGATCCGGGTTCGCAAGGTAAAGCTATCAGACACCTGGATTAAGGGACGGCTGGATCGGCAAGCAGTTGGACGACTGAGGAGGCTGGTCAAATGTCGAATTTCATTTCGAAATGTCAGGCAGCAGTCCCAAAATGGTTTGGGCTGCGGCTGGTGGTTGGTTCCTTCATCCTGATCGCCGTAATGCTGGCGGCCACAACATCCTTGCATGCACAGGCTTACAACGGGGCGATTGTCGGAAACGTGACAGATAGCAGCGGCGCCACGGTGCCCGGCGCAAGCGTGATGGCAGTGAATACAGGCACAAATGCCAAATACAACACTACGACCAGCGGATCAGGCAACTTCGCTATTCCCCAACTACCCATCGGCACTTATGAGCTACATGTCAGCCAGGGAAACTTCAAGGAATCCGTCGTAAAGGGTATTGAAGTCCACGTCTCGACCAATGTTGAAGTGAATACGGTACTTCAGGTGGGTGCCGTGACTGAAAAAGTCACCGTCCAGGCAGATGCCGTTCAGGTGCAGACCACCTCCGCAGCTGTGGGCGAGATTATCGGTGGCTCACAGGTCCGCGAACTGCCGCTGAATGGCGAAAACTTCGTCGGACTCACCCAGCTTTCGCCTGGGGTCTCTGCGGCAGCCTCGTATGATGGCACCGGCAAGGGCCTCTCCGGTGGCGTCAACTTTTCTGTGAATGGCAACCCATATACCAACAATCTTTTCCTCGTCGATGGCGTGAATAACAACGACGTAGGCTCGAACCGGACGATCCTGGTCTACCCCGCCGTCGATACCATTGCGGAGTTCAAGATGATCCGCAACTCCTTCGGACCGGAGTATGGTCAGGCGTCCGGTGCAATCATCAGCATCAATACCAAATCCGGCGATAACCAATGGCACGGCGGAGCCTTCTACAGCGGCCGCAACAATGCGCTGGATGCCAATGATTGGGTACATAACAACGAGGGCCTTGGGAAAGGTAAGCTGCGCAAGAATGACTGGGGTTACCATGCCAGCGGACCGGTCGTAAAGGACAAGCTGTTCTTCTGGTGGAACCAGGAGTGGGATCGCGAGATTCGCGGCGGTGCCTTCGGTACCTGCGTGCCAACCGATGCAGAGTCGAAAGGTGATTTCAGCGCCTATGGCTCTGCTAAGGCAGATCAATGCGGTGCAACCATTCCCAGCATTCCCTCTTTTGCGCAAGGGACAAATCCTTTGACGATTGCCAACCCGGATGCTGCCGGCTTATTGATCGCGCAGTTTTATCCATCGCCTAACTTCAACTCCTCACAGCAGACGTTGACAAACAAGAATGGCTATAACTGGAGTACCTCCGTCAACAACAATCTGAAATGGAGTGAATGGAACGTGCGCGCGGACTATGACCTTACCAAGGCAAACCGCGTCACCTTCCGCTGGACGCAGGACACCTGGGACAACCCGGCGCCAAACAATGGAGCGGTCTTCTGGGGGGAGTCTTTGTACCCTACCGTTCAATCCAACTGGAGCCAGCCCTCCAAGAGTGTTATGGCGAAGCTCAGTTCCACCATCTCAAACAGCATGGTGAATGACGTCGAGTTTGGATATGGCCACAACGCGATCATCACTAGTCTGGCCGGCACCCGCAAGAATATCGTGTCGGAATTACAGACTGCCTATCCAGCTTCGTTTCCAGGCTCCATTAAGCAGAAGGATGAGTTCTTTGGCGGATGGGGCGGCTTGAACCCCTATGGTTCCTATCAGGGCAGCGCCTCTATCTGGAATATCGCTCCTTACAAGAACCATGAGGACCTCTATACTGTTCAGGACAACCTCTCCAAGGTACAAGGCAACCATCTCCTTAAGGTCGGCGCCTTCTTCGGTACCAATGCAAAGGTCGAGGATAATGGAAACGGTGCGGACAGGCCGACACTTCCATCGACCATCTATTGCGACAAGGATGCGTCTGGCAACAACATCATTGGACCTGGGCATCCTGCCTGCGCACAAACCAACAACGCACTCGCCAATATTCTTATTCCTGGCACCGGCAGCCAGCCTCAGATGTTCAACGTCAGCGAGAACAGCATCGACGCAACTGCTTTTGTTCACTGGCACGACTTTGAGTGGTATATGGGTGACACTTGGAAGATCAGCCGCAATCTCGCTCTGGATTTCGGGTTCCGCTGGTCCTTTTATCGTGAGCCCTATGCGGGCGACAATCATTGGGCAAACTGGAGCCTCGCCAACTGGAGCGCGGATCGGGCCACGTCTAACCCGTCAGATGCCTGCAATGGCGTTGTCATCGTGCCTGGAACAAGCCCATGCTCCGATGCGAGCAAGTTCCTCGCAAGCCTGGGTGTTAATCTGCCCCTTTCTCCAGGCACACCGGGCAAGAACAGTGCCCTCGTGGAGCAGAACAACCACAACATTGCTCCTCGCGTCGGCATTTCGTGGGATGTCTTCGGCAACGGCAAGACTGCCCTGCGCTTTGGCGGCGGCCAGTTCTTCCAGCGCGAGTTAGTCGGCATCGACGAAGGTCTGGCCCGGACCGCTCCATTTGTCATCGGCATCAACACAAACCGGGCGCTCGATACTCCTGCACCGTTGGCAAATCCGTCCGTGTCACCCAACGCCGGGAAGAGTCCTCGCGGCGTAACTCCAAATTCCTGGCAATGGAATGCAACCGTGGAGCAAGAGGTAGCAAGAAACACGACGCTCGAAGTCTCGTACGTCGGCAATACTGGCCTCCACCTCACCTCCATGTATGACCTGAACCCGATTCCAAGCTCTAACTGGAAGCAGGCCGCCTTTGCCAGCGGCAGCGCCCAGAACCTCTTCCGTCCAGCCTTCAACTTCGGCACGATTGGGGGGTTCGCCCGGGGAGGCCATGCGTCCTATCACTCTCTTCAGGCTATGTTCCGCTCCCAGATGGGACCCTCAAGCTTCCAGGCTGCATACACATACTCTCACTCCCTCGGCAACGTGGAGCTTGACAACTCTTCGGGTGGCTTCAATCAGCAGGCAATTACGGATCAGAGTCATCCCGGCCTCGATAAAGGAAATACCAACATCAACCGTCCACACATCTTCGTCTTCAACGAGGTGTACTATCTGCCCAAGTTCACCAAGGAGAACAGGCTTGTGCAGAACTCCATCGGCGGATGGGAAGTGAACAGCATCTTCACCGCTGCTCATGGCAGTTCGTTGACGCTCTTCAGCAGTGGGGTCAGCGGCGCATGCACCAAGCTGGATGCCGATGGGAACTGCGTCACTGGATACTCCAGCCCCCTGACCTCGTTGATCGGCACAGGCTACAACGGAAATAACCGGCCTCTTAAGGTGCCGGGTAAAAGCTGTAACTCGGGGACCAAGGAGAACCAGATACTCAATCCGGATGCGTTCACGCTTGTGGGGTACGTAATCGGCACAATTCCCTCGAACATTGCCAGCCGTGGGGCCTGCTACGGTGCGCCGACTACGAATCTTGACCTGCAACTTGCAAAGAACTGGACCGTCAAAGAGCGCCTTCGCGTGAAATTCAGCATGGACTTCTTTGACATTCTGAATCATCCGAACTTCAACAGCTCCGGTCTGGAGGGAGCCGGTATTACCTCCTCAAGCCCGGTCTACTGCGGCGGGGCCACGCCTCCGGTAAAGGGAGGCCCAGCGACCGGGCAGCCCTGCAGCCCTACAAACAACGTGATCACCTCGGCAGCTACACCTACAATGGCATCTCCCAATGGCTTTGGTTCGACACAAAGCCTGCAAACAGGGCGCTCAAATCGTGAGCTGCAATATGCTCTTAAGTTCACGTTCTAACCCAGCTCTCTCTGGGTCAGGGACCTAACCTGTTACCTGCGCAAGCGGCGAATCTTTTCATAGAGCTTCGCCGCTTGTGCTTTCTGTAAAATCAGTCCAATCTGCTGACGTGGCTTACCTATCAAAATCCGTCGTCGGGCTCACCCCACTTCGAGCTCTGCGATTCACTATCTCCTTTTTCTCGATTGCCACCTGCTTCTCATGCAGCGTAATTGGCACCGTTCGCGCACAAACCTCTTCTCATACCCACACTTCCCCCCGCCACGCCGAGACCAAGCCCAAGGCGGATTCCTCCGAACTCACATCCCGCATCTCCGCAGCGAACGCTGCACGGGAGTCTGGAGATCTCGCCGTCGTTGCCTTGGCAAATCAACGCCTCATCGCCGCTGGCCTCCGAGAAGTGGCCGAGCTGAGGATGGTCGAGTCAGCATATCCGCAAGCCGTGGACCTCTATCGCAGGTCTCTCGAATACGAGGATTCCGCGGAGATACGCACCGATCTTGCCTTTGCCGAACTGCGCGCCGGCCGCTTCGACGAGGCGATTGCTCAAGCAGAAAAGGCACGCAAGGATTACCCATCCGTCTCCTCTTCACAAGGTACGCGGATCGATCAGGTGCTCGCGCATGCGTTCATGGAGAAAGCCGACTACGCACACGCCGCAGAGAGCTTCTTGCGACTCACGGCTTCTCAGCCCGATATACCCACGCTTTATTCACTGTCCATCTGCCTGCTTGGAACCAGGAAGCCTGAAGATAAACAGCATGCTGCAGAGATCTTCGGCCAGATGCACAAGATGGCGGGCGACAGCGGATCGCTGCATGTCCTCTTCGGACGCGCCTACCGTGATGCGGAAGACATGCCAGCGGCCATCCGGGAATTTCAGCGTGCGATTGAAATCGATCCCACCACTCCTCACGCACACTACTTCCTCGGCCTTGCGCGACTCTCGCTGAATGAATGGAAGCCTACGGCAGAAGCAGAGTCCGAGATGAAAAGCGAGATCCACAACTACCCCCGCGACTATCTCGCAAACTACATGCTGGGTTTTCTTCTTTCCGCAGAGCGCCGTTATCAGGAATCCGACAGATATATGGAGGCCGCAGCCGATATAAACCCGACAGCTCCCGAGCCGCCCCTGTACATGGGACTCAACGCCTATGCACAAGACGACGCGAAACGTGCTGAAGAAATGCTCCGCAAAGCCATCATCCTGACGGGCAACGATGACGCCAGATCGAACTATCAGATTCGCCGCGCGTACGTGGATCTGGGGCGCATCCTATCCACCTCTGGCCGCAAAGGTGAGGCAGAAGCATTCCTGACCAAGGCACGCGAACTCCAAAACAAAACGATGGAGCAGAGCCAGCAAAGCATCGCATCCATGGCGATGGCAGGAGGAGGCGGCATGGCAGCCGCTATAGTCCCGCTCAGTTCCCGCCAGGAAAACGAAGCCGCGCCAGCGCTGCAGCCCGGTGCTGAGTTCGCCAGGCCAGACGCCGCATCGCTCGCAAATACCCGGCTGACTCCCGCACAGCGCGATGCGGTCGATACCCGCGAGAATGATCTGCGCTCTGTGCTCGGACTGGCATTCAGCGACCTCGCTACCTCCGAAGCGCTTCGTCGGAACTATGCAGCGGCCTTGAGCCATTATCAGCAGGCCGAACAATGGGACGCTTCCGTTCCCGCGCTGGACAAGAATCTGGGCCAATCCGCCTTTCGTAGCGGCGACTATGCGGAAGCGATACGCGGATTATCGAAGGCGCTTCTATCTGCGCCGGACTCAGCCCCGCTGCGCGCCATGCTCGGCATGTCTTACTTTGCCACGGACAAATATGCAGATGCTGCGAAGACCTTCGCCCCGCTCGGTGTAAGCGGAATGACCGATGGCGAGACCGGGTATGCCTGGGCCGCTTCGCTTGCTCACCTCGGAGACATGAAGAAAGCGGCGGATGTGCTCAACGAATTTCAGTCCTCGCCGCGGCCCAACGACGTTCTGTTGTTGGCAGGTCAACTCTGGACGGAGATTGGAGATTACTCCCGCGCCATTGCAACCTTCTCCCAGGTTCTTCAGTCCAATCCTTCGCAACCCAGGGCGCACTTTGACGCAGGCCTTGCCTACATCCGGTGGGAACATTGGCCGGAAGCTGCACAGGAATTTCAGAAGGAACTGGCGCTCTACCCCGGATCGCCAGACCCGCAATATCATCTCGGCTTTGTCTATCTGCAGCAGGCGAAGGTTGCGGAAGCCGCGGACCTTTTCCAGCAAGTCGTAACCAATCATCCAGACTATGCGAATGCACAATACGAACTCGGCAAGATCCTGTTGGATCGCGGACAAACAGCAGATGCAGTCACACATCTGGAACTAGCGGCTCATCTCAGCCCTCAGGCCGATTACCTCCACTACCAGTTGCAGGCCGCCTATCGCAAACAAGGCCGCACTGCCGAAGCCAACCGCGAACTCGACATCTACAAAGAACTCAAAGCAAAATCACGGGAACGCGCTGCACAAGCGACAAAACAGAATCACTAACCCAGGATAGAAACCGATTGAGCCGTTCATTCATTGAGTCCTCGTTCCTCCGCTCGCTTGTGGTTGCCTGCTTAACCTGCAACATTGCTGCTGCCCAAAGCGGGCACCCCACGCCGCCGCCTCCTCCCCCGGGAGCAAAATCCACCAAGTGTAGCGGTCGTCCAATCCCTCAACTCGACGACGTCACGGCCTCCACCGGGATCACCTTCTCGCATACCTCCGATCCCTCAAAGAGGTACATCGTTGAGTCGATGAGCGGTGGCGTCCTGCTGATCGACTATGATCGCGATGGCTGGCCGGATATCTACTTCACCAATGCTCCGACGGTCGAGATGGCCACTAGGGGGGAGAAGAGCCTCGGTGTCCTCTACCACAATAATCACGACGGCACTTTTACCGATGTGACTGCAAAATCTCACCTCACTACTCCATGCTTTGGGATGGGAGGGGCGGTGGGCGACTTCAACAACGATGGCTGGCCGGATATTTACGAAACCTGTCTCGGTGGAAACGTCTTATATCGTAACAATGGCGATGGCACTTTTACCGATGTGACTGCCAAGGCTGGCGTGGCCGATGGACGCTGGTCTACCGGAGCCTCGTTTGGGGACTACGACGGAGACGGCTACGTTGATCTGATGGTGGTGAACTACGTGGACTTCCACCTCGACGATCTTCCTGGCTTCGGCAAGGAGCCTTTCTGCAAATATCGCGGTATCGATGTGCAGTGCGGTCCACGCGGACTGCGCGGTGCTGGCGATTCCCTCTTTCACAACAACGGAGACGGCACCTTCACTGACGTCTCCAAATCTGCGGGCGTAAACGATGCCAATGGATTTTACGGTCTCGGAGTCATCTGGGCCGACTTCAACAATACTGGCCGGCCAGATATCTACATCACCAACGACTCGACCCCCAAGTACCTCTACAAGAACGAGGGAAATGGCAAGTTCAAAGACATTGGTCTGGAATCCGGAACCGCGGTGAGCGATGACGGCTCCGAGCAAGCCTCGATGGGGATTGCTGTCGGCGATTACAACCACACCGGTCGTCCATCCCTTTTTGTCACCAACTTCTCCGATGAAAATGACGTTCTGTATCGCAACGATGGAGATTGGAACTTCAAAGAAGTTTCGTACGCCACGGGAACGGCTCTACCCTCGCTTCCCTGGGTGAAGTGGGGTACAGCCTTTGTGGATCTGGATAACGATGGATGGCTTGATCTCATCGCCGTCAGCGGCCACGTGTATCCCCAGGTTGATTCGTTGCCCTCCGGCGGCGGATATCGCGAACCCAAGCTGCTGCACCTGAATCAGAAGGACGGAATGTTCTGCGATGCAAGCGATTTGGCGGGGCTCGCCCTCAAGCAACGCCGCGTCTCCCGTGGCCTCGCGGTCGGCGACCTATGGAACGATGGCAACATGGATGTGGTTGTCAGCGATATCGATGGAACCCCGATGATTCTCCGCAATCGCGGAATCCCGGGTCGCCATTGGGTGAGCTTCGAGCTTGCCGGGACGAAAAGCAATCGACTCGCTCTCAATGCACGAATCAGCATCGTCGCCGGAGGGATGACGCAGACTGAGGAGATCCACAGCGGGGGCAGCTATCTTTCGCAAAACGATCTGCGCGTACACTTCGGACTTGGCCCGGCTGACAAAATCCAAAGCGTCACGATTCATTGGCCCTCGGGAAAAGTCGAAACCGTGAACGACCTTGCTGTAGATAAGTTTTACTCGGTGTTGGAGGGGCAAGGCATTGTCCCCCGCAACAAGATTCTTCCAACTCCTCAGAAGCCCTAGCGCAACCGAATTCTTCCGCCACACGTGGAGCCTATTGCAGTCAAGAATGCGAAAGGGATGATAATATCCCCTATCCGGCTACAAAATGCCTGGAGCATGTTGAACTGGCGTGATCAGAGGTGGATGAAGATGGAACGAATCCTAGATGATTGGTGGACGCGGAAGGAATCGAACCTTCAACCTGTCGATTAAGAGTCGAATGCTCTGCCAGTTGAGCTACGCGTCCAAGATAATCTGCCTTCGCGGCAGTACTGCGGATCTAAAGGCTGGAAGCGCGAATGAACAACTCCACGCTTAAGAAAAATATACCACATCGTTCGCAGACAGGCGCACTCTACGCAGACAAAAATCCACCACAATATACCCCGGGAAAGAGACGAGAGCCATGGCGTAAGGAGCAAGCGGTGTTGCTCACGCTGGATCAGAAGGTGAAGGATAGTCCGCCCTGAATCGAGCGCTCCGTTTGTGCAAAGTAGAGTGTGCTGCCATCGCTGGTTACAAATGGGCGATAGCCCTCAGCCAGCAGATTCCTCACATCCACTAACGCCTCCATCCCACTCGGAAATATCCTGCCATAGCGGATCGGTTGACGCAGGTAAAGGGTGAGATAAGCGTCTGGCAATGCGGCATCGAATGGTGCAACTTCGGTCAGGCTATCCGCCGGCTGCCAGCGATAGGAAGCACGCCACCGCGTTCCAGTTCGATTCACTTTGCCATTCAGGCCCACCGCATACATCTGCGCGCGCTGCGGCCGAATGAATGCAATTGTCTGCTCGAGACTCGCTTTATTGATGAGCGGCCCAAGCCCCAGTGCCGTGCCACTCGCAAGGGAAAACGACATCCAGGTGTCGGCCAGGATTCGTGTCTTCACTTCCCCAACAAAACCCGCAGCCGAATAATCCGGCCCCTGAACGCGGAGTAGCTGGCTGGCTGCATCATAGAGCAGTTCCCCCCCGCCCAGATCCTCCACCGAGACATCTCCGCCACCACTGATAACTGGATTCGTCAGACGGTCGCGATAGAGGGCCATCTTGACATGAATATCGTCGTCGGAGTGCTCAACCGCGAGCTGCTGGTGTAGCCCATGCTCGACCCGTATGACCCCGTGGGCATTTGAGATCACCGGAGCGGTGGCATTCGCGGCGTCTACCTCATCAGCGCGCTGCAGCCCGCGGGAGGTTGCCAGACGATACGAAACCGAATTTCCGCCCTGACTCCATATCACCCCGGCAAAGGGGTGGTTGGAGACCTGGCTCTCGCCCAGCCGAACTACCTGAAGTTCATTCCCGACCTCAGCATGCACTTCCGGCGACAACGCCATCGTCTGAGAGCTGCGCACCACCATCGATTCGAGGCCAAGCTGGTTAGACGTCCCAACAATTTCCGGCCTGTCCTCTATAGCTAGAACCGTCCGGAGGGTTCGGCCTGCGCCGAGGTCTTTGCGGTAGCCCGCCAGGGATTCGAATGCGGAGTTCCCGCCAGCCGCAAAGTCCGCGCGCAGGATCAACTGCTGGTTGTCGCTTTTAGAGCGGGTTATCTCGAAGGCATTTCTCACACCGCCATCGCCAAAGGTATGATCCGCGCTGCTAAACGTCACACGAGCCTTCATCACAGGGCGAGCGGTGCTGTCAGAGTCGGTTACGATCACCAGTGGACCATCCTCCAACATGCGCAACAGCGGGCGATTGGCAGACGATCGGAGCGTCCAGATCCAGTCGTCGTCCGGTTCACTGTCCGTACGGCGCTGTGCCGGGAACCACTGGGCAGCCTCAAACAAGGTAGTCAACGTAAGATTGACCACCGTATCGGCGTGAACCTTGAGATTCTCACGAAGAGCAGGAAGGAAGGCAGCACCCACGGCCTTCAGGTTGTAGGTGCCAGGATCAACTCGTTGAAGCGAGAAGTGGCCATGCCCATCGGTGAAGGTCGTGGCAAGCACCATGGCATCCGCCCCAAGCAGCTCCACCATCGCTCCGACCTGTGGAGTTCCCTGGGAGTCGCGCACCATCCCCGAGACCGACGCAGCCCTGCTGGCCGCTGCCGCCTGCAGAACGCAGACCATGAGCAGCAACGTCATACCGCCGCCGAATTTGAGGATGCCGCGCTTCACTCGCTCAGTCGCTCTTATGTATGCTCCGCTAGCCTCATTTTCCAATAAATCTGGTAGAACACCGCAGATCTGGGTACTGTCTGCTTGTGCTGTGCAGCGTGTTACATGCGGTTCGCGCTATTCGACGGAAAAAGGAGCCGATTGCACGATCTCCTGCTTCGACACACTGTCGTTTATCTTGATCACAACTTTGTATTTGCCAGGAACAAGGTTCGTCAATGGGACACTTTTCTCAACAGTCAGTTGATCCGAGTTTCCACCGATCGTCTTGCTGTCCTCAGACGTATCCAGTACCGTCTTGTTCGAGTCTGTATTTGTAATAATGTACTGGACCGTTGCCGCGTTGCTCTTGCTCTTCTCGTCGATGCCTAGATTGTAAACCTGCATCCAGAAATTCAACTTCTGGTTCCGCGCAAACGAAATCGGGGTAACCGGATTGGATGCTACCCGCGGGCGGATGTAAGTGTTGCCAATAACGAAGTTACCGCTCCCGATCTGCTTGGACGGAACACGCTCCATTTTGTCCGCCAGGATCAGGGAGGAGGTTTCCAGCTTCTCGTCGTCGTACTTTGGCACCTTAACACCCTGCGCCCAGGTACCGATGTGGTCTGGATTGTTCACGTCCTTGATTACTACATCGATACGGTACATGCCCGGCCGCAGCGGCAGCGACTTCCAATAAACCGACCGGTTATCCATGGTCTTGCTGAGTAACTCACTGGGTACCTGGACCTCAACCGTGTCTTCGAATGTCTGCACCGGCCTGCGTGAAATGGTCGATACCCGCCCCAGGATATTGACGACTCCCTTAGCCACTCCATCCTTCGTGTTGAAGGTGATATCCCGGTTCTTTATCTGAATCGTAATCGGGACCAGCACCGTATCCGAGGTGACCTTGATGTAATCCGTCCGCACATCGAAGGGGAACACCGGCCCCGTCAGGAGCTTGTGCTCCGTCATGTACGATTCAAGATCCTTGAACTTGATGGGAGGCGGGGCGCTCAGTTTGGCGTACAGTTCCAACCGGTCAAACTGTTTGCCTTGATTGCCCTGCGTCCCCGGACCTGTTCCCAGGTTCTCCAAGCCGCCATTGGTAAACCGATCCGCCTTGGAGCCCTTGCCCATTGCCTCCATCTGCGTAAGGCCGGCACCGGGAACATGCAGCAGCGCATCCTTCTCCGACCGATCGATCGTCATGTGGTAATCACCGCACATGCACGTGTCCACAAACTCGATATCGATGTTGTCGCCAATGCCCTCCAGATAACGGTAATGCCAAGTCTCAAAGGGGAAGGTCGAGGTGGTGCCGCCGCCCTCCTCTACCGGACGGTCATAGGTACCGCCGCTGGGGTGGGCCTCAATGTTATCCGGCTTGCCGAACGCTATATATATGTGGCCACGGTCGGTCTTCCAACCCGGCTTGCCTGCGGCAAAGTGCTCATTTGCGTAAGCAATACGCCGGTAGTGCTCTTCGCGGAATTCGTTCTCGGGCGAGTCGGGATTAGGATTCCGGCGCAGCCAGAACTGCTCGATGAAGGCATCCCGCTCCTCATCGTTGCTCAGGCTCTTAAAAGCCTTCAGCTCCTGGTCCGTAATGATCCAGTGCACATCTTCGTTAAGCCACGTCTTGTATGGCCCCTTCAACTCCTGCCTTACGGCCTTTTGGCGTTCGAACTTCTCCTTGTCGGAAAGCTCGCGCTTGAGCGGATCTACCGCTGGAGCTTCGTTGGGAGAGGTGGACTGGCCGGTAGCGGCGGGTTGAGACTGTCGCGCCTGCGAAAGAGGGGCGGAGAGTCCGAGAACACCCAAGGCTATCGCAGGAAACAGTAAAGTACGGCCCATGAACATAGGTTTGCTGGTACTCCTAATAGCGCACACTAATTTTAAGGTCTGGTAAAGGGGGAAGCAAGCAGGCGCACATGTTATTTGAAACTCCCCGCAGTGGCCAGCCGTCTCCACCTGTAACAGCCTCTCCGAACCCGGCGCAAAGCAGTCAATGGCCCTGATATCATTAGGCGCCGGAGGCGCGTCGGGTTAGACGGGGCCGCGACCTGGGAAGTGAGCAGGAAGTCACAATTCCTTTGCAAAATCAGCTCCGTGGGAACTTTGCTTTCAGCCCCAGCGTACCTATTCGAAAGAAGCCTTGCGCGAGACATCGCAGGACACATAAGAATGAGCCTAAAGAAGATCCTAATCATCGCCGGAGCCGTTATTGTGGCCGCGGCCATTGTGGCATTTACGGTCGTGCGGGCGCAGTCAGGCTATACCAAGGTGGTTACGGGCAAAGTGGTCCGGCAGAACCTGAGCTCTGTGGTGAGCGGCACCGGCCAGATCAAACCCAAGACCTACGTCAACATCGGCGCTACCGCCTTTGGACGCATCACCCACCTGGACGTCAAGGAAGGCGAGCGCGTCAAGAAAGGCCAGGTTCTGGCCACAGTGGAAAACGTCGTGGCCTCCTCCGGCGTTGCCGCCCAGAAAGCTTCTATCGCATCATCCAAAACGGATGTCGCCTCCTATGTGGCTGCCGAGAACACCGCAGTCGCCAATCTGGCGCGCGCCAAAGCTGACCTCGAACAGAAGAGGCTGGATTTCGACCGCGCCCAGGGACTCTACAAGGAAAAACTGATCGCCAAGCAGGACTACGACGCCAAGAAAGCAGCCTACGACACTGCCGTGGCTACCGTGGCGCAAAGTGACGCTGCATTGGTTCAATCCCGCGCGCAGACCGCTTCGGCACGCGGCAAAGTGGATGCTGCGGTGGCAAATCTGCGAAGCAACATCGATTCCTTGGACAAGACCATCTCCACCGCCCCTTTTGATGGCATCGTCACCAACCTGCCGGTGCGCGAGGGAGAGACGGTTGTCGTTGGCATCCAGAACGCCGAAGGCTCCACCCTGATGACGCTGGCGGATATGTCCGTAATCACCGCCGAGGTCAAGGTGGATGAGACCGACATCGTGAACGTAAAGATCGGGCAGCCGGCCGATGTTACAGTGGATGCCTTGCCGGGCAAAGTCTTCAAGGGCCACGTCACTCTGGTAGGCGATCAGGCGCTGCTTCGCTCCACCGGCATCGCCACCAGCCAGAGCACCAGCGGTACGGAAGAAGCAAAAGACTTCAAGGTGGTCATTACCATCGACGGCTCCCCGCAGGAGCTCAGGCCCGGCCTTTCTTCTACCGCCAAGATCACCACCGCGCATAAAGATGGCATCCTCATCCTGCCCATTCAGGCTCTCACCATGTATTCGCCCGACGCGGATAACAAGGCCCACGTAGAAAAGACCGCAGTCAGCCCGGCCAGCAGCACCCCTCCGGCATTGATTCAGGGGGTCTTTGCTCTGCGGGTCGAGAAGGGCAAGCTCAGGACGCTCTTCGTACCCGTTACCACCGGAATTACCGGGGCAACCGATATTGAAGTGGTCAGCGGCCTGAAGGAAGGCGACGAGATCGTAATCGGCCCCTACAGGACCCTGCGTACGCTAAAAAGCAATACTCTAGTGAAGCGGGACAATGCACCCAAAGCAGTGAAGGAAGGCGACACCACAACTTAAAGCGATTCTCCTTCAGGCGTGCTCGAAAGCGAAGCCGTACTGCGCGAGCTCTCCGCACGCAGTACAAAGAGAATTGCTGGAGTCAGTCCTGCTGAAATCGGCGGACGACTTTAGATCCCAGGGCGGAATGAGCCAGAATGAGGAATATGGTAGAGAGACCGCCATCTTCCGTTCATACAGCGGCAAGCTGCCAGAGAGAGATAGGAGTTACGGATGGCAACCGAGATGACAAGTGCAGAGATCCTGACCAAGCCTCCCGTGGGGACTGAGGGGGATGTAATCATCGTCGAAGACCTCTGGAAGACCTATGACATGGGGTCCGAGCAAGTGCATGCCCTGCGTGGGGTCTCGCTCCGCATTAAGCACAACGAGTATGTCGCCATCATGGGGCCGTCCGGTTCAGGCAAATCGACGTTGATGAACCTCATCGGATGCCTGGATACCCCTACCAAGGGCAGTTATTGGCTGAATGGACACCTCGTCAGCGAACTGAATGACGATGAACTGGCACGCATCCGAAACCGCGAGATTGGTTTCGTCTTCCAGACGTTCAATCTGCTGGCACGCGCCACCGCCCTGCACAACGTGGAGTTGCCGTTAATTTATAACGGAACCCCCGCAGCCGAGCGCCTGGAGCGTGCGCGGGCCGCGCTGCGCGCCGTCAACCTGGAAGACCGCATGAACCACAAGCCGAACGAGCTCTCCGGCGGCCAGCGCCAGAGAGTCGCTATCGCCCGCGCGCTGATCAACAACCCCTCCATCATCCTCGCTGACGAACCCACCGGAAACCTCGACTCCAAAACAGGAGACGAGATCATGGCTCTCTTTGACGATCTGCATGCCAAGGGCAACACCATTGTGCTGGTCACCCACGAGCCGGATATCGCCGAATACGCGCACCGCGTTGTCCACATTCGCGACGGGGAAATCGCCTCCGACGTCCCCTCCTCTCGCGTCCGCAAACCTCTTTCTTAGTTCCAGCCGCCTGGCGGCGCGGTCTTTCGTGTGGGGGAATGGCCGCATGTTCGTGCTGCCGTGACCCCCAGGGTCCGCCTTCCCAATTTGGGCAGCTTTCCCTTTTTTGCATTCCCCCCGGTCGCCAACTCCAGTGCAAAGCTTTTCCCCTCATACATTTCCCTGCTCAGCCGATAGCCTCGTTATCGAGGAATATTTTTGCAATGAGCTCCATGGGACTCCTGCGAGAAAGCTCTCGCAGCATAGCACTTCCCCAACCACCTTCTAAGCGAGTGGCCACGGTGGAACCGCCTTCGTCACACTCGCAAATTCTTGGGCGGAGCACGGCCATTCGCCGGCTTCTTGAACAAATCGAGCGGGCCGTTCCGCATCTGCGTGTCGGCGCCATCGAGGGGGAAGCCGGCACCGGCAAGAGCATGGTTGCCCGTAGTCTGCACGAGTGCGGCCCTGCATCGCATGGTCCCTTGCTCGCCATGCACTCGTCAGTATTTGATCCCTCCAAAATCCCGGCGAGTGGCGGGCTGGTGTGGCTGCAGCGTGTCGACGAGATGCCGGCCAACCGCCAGGCTATGCTGCTTCACTTCCTCCGCTGCCGTGAGTCTTTCACGTTGGAACCCACCCCCATCCCGCTGCAGGTCGTGGTCTCCTCCACGCGATCCTTGCGCGCGCTGGTGGCCGCCGGTTCCCTGATGCCCGATCTGGCCTATCGCCTCACCGCAGTTCGCTTCTATCTACCTCCCCTGCGGGAGCGCCACGAGGATATCCCGGTCCTGGCACAAGCCTTTCTCGACAGCTTCGCCAGAAAATATCGCAAGCCGATTCAGGGATTGGGGACGGGTACGCTGGCGCGGCTCTTCTCCCACACCTGGCCTGGCAACGTGCGCGAACTCCACAGCGTACTGGAGGCTGCCGCCCTGGAGGTCGACGGACAGTGGATCCGCCCGATCGACATTGTGCTCACGCCTCCGGTGTCCATAAAGCTTGCGCAGGAGGCAGTCACACAGTCCTTGACGCGCAAGGACTGGACGCTCGAAGCGGCCACGCGCGACCACATAGCCACCGTCATGGCCTTCACCGGCGGCAACAAGAAACGTGCCGCTGGTCTGCTCGGCATCAGCCGCTCAACTCTCTATCGCTTGCTCGAACAAAGCTGAGCTTTCTTCTGCGGCATCGTGAGTGTGGCATCGTGAGGACGGCACCACATCCTGCCCGCAGCACGGAGACTCAGGCAGGGAATCTTTCCGCAGCACGAGCCTTCGCCTTTGCGGCCTCTTCCTCCCGATTCTTTGGCGGTGCGCTCGTTTCGAGCGATTGCAGCAGGCGGTTCGAGATTTCGGCGATCTGCTCCACGGCAGCCAGAAACGCTGCTTCGTTCGCCTTTGAGGGTTTGTTGAAGCCGCTGATCTTTCTCACAAATTGCAGCGATGCATCGCGAACCTCTTCGGCGGTAACGGGTGGATCGAAGTTGAATAGGTTTTTGATATTCCTGCACATTGGCTCACGCCTCCCCTGCTGGGCCTGAATCGGCTGGATAGATGGGCCATTTGGCCCGTTGCCCTATGCGCTCCAGCGATTTGCAGATAAACTTTGCATACATCGTGCCCACTCCCAGTGTGGCTTTGAAACATGACAAAGTCCAAAATACTCGCTCTCCTTCTCGTCGCGTCTACGTTGATTCCCTCTTCCCTCCTCTTTGGCCAGGGCCAGAGCGTGGAAGGACGGCGCAAGGCCCTGAATGCGGTTCTGTCGGATGTCTGGGAAGATCGTCTGCGAACATCTCCCGAGTTTGCCTCTTCGATCGGGGATAGCCGCTACAACGACCAGCTCTCGGACTACTCGATCAAGGCGTATAACGAGAATCTCGCCCGCGGCCGTGCCTATCTTCTGCGCCTCAGTGAAATCGATACCACGGGGCTGACCGATCAGGAGAAGCTGAGCAGCGACCTGATGGTTCGTGACCTGGTTAACGAGCAGGATGAAGCCCGCTTCAAGCCGTGGCAGATGCCGCTGAACCAGTTCTCCGGCCTGCACACGGAACTCCCGCAGCTAGTGGACCAGCTCAGCTTCAAGACGGTGAAGGATTACGACGACTGGATCGCCCGCCTCCACAAAATGCCTGCGGCGCTGCAGCAGATCACCGACAACATGTCGCTCGGCATGGAAGAGCATCGCATGCCCCCGAAGTATCTACTGGAGAAGGTGCTGGTGCAGGTGAACACCATCGCCGCCCTCAAGCCGGCCGACAGCCCGTTCGCCCGGCCCATCAAGAAGTTCCCAGCCACCATCTCAGCCAGGGAGCAGGAGCGCATCAGCCAGGAGACGCTCGACGCGGTCAGCCACGATGTGCTGCCGGCCTATGCGCGCCTTTCCCGCTTTCTTGAGCACCAATACATCCCGCAAGGCCGGACAGAGCCAGGAGTGTGGTCCCTGCCCGACGGCGATACCTATTATGCCTTCGCCGTGCGCCGCAGCACCACAACCAGCCTGACTCCGGAGCAGATTCACGAGATCGGACTGGCCGAGGTCAAGCGCGACGAAGAGGAGATGCTGGCCATTGCCAAAAAGCTTGGTTTCAATGATCTGAAGTCGATGCAGGCCGCCATCGCCCGGAACCCCAAGCTGCACCCCGCGTCCAAAGAGGCGCTTCTGGCCGCCTACCAGGGCCACCTGGACCAGATGAAGCCCCGGCTGCCTGAGTTGTTTGGCCGTCTTCCCAAGGCTCCTCTCATTGTGGAAGCCACGCCCTCCTACATGGAGAAAGATCAGGCAGCGGCATATTATCTGCACGGCACTGCGGATGGCTCGCGTCCCGGCAAAGTTGTCGTCAATACCTACAACGCCACCTCACGCTCACTGGCCGACGTGGAGGCGATTGCCTACCATGAAGGCCTGCCCGGTCATCACCTGCAGATTTCCATAGCCCAGGAACTCCAGGGCCTGCCCGAGTTCCGCAAGCACACCTACTTCACCGCCTACACGGAGGGCTGGGGATTGTACGCAGAGCGCCTCGGCAAGGATGTGGGCTTTTATCAGGATCCTTACTCTGACTATGGCCGCCTGGAAACCGATATCTGGCGCGCCATCCGCCTCGTCGTGGACACCGGGGTTCACTCCAAGCATTGGACGCGCGATCAAATGGTGGACTACTTCCGCCAGCACTCCGCCATTGACGAAACCAATATCCAGGCAGAGACGGACCGTTACATCGCCTGGCCGGGCCAAGCCCTGGGATACAAGATTGGCCAACTGAAGCTGCTTTCTCTGCGGGCCAAGGCGCATGAGGCCCTCGGGCCGAAGTTCGATATCCGCGCATTCCATGACGAAGTACTCGACTCCGGCGCATTGCCGTTGGATCTGCTGGAAGCCCGGGTTACGGCGTGGATCGCCCAGCAAAAGGCAGCAAAGTAGCCTATCACCAATAGAGATTGGGGAAATCGATGCAGGAAAGCGATACAGGAAACGAGTTAGCGAGCCTCAAAATTGCAGTTTTAGGCGCGGGCAAGATGGGGGGAATTCTGCTTCAGGCATTCCTGGCGCAGAATCTTTTTGCGCCAGAGCAGATCCTCGCCACGGTTGCTCATCCAGAGCGCGCCGTAGCTCTCACCGCACAGTGGGGCGTGAATGTCTCCACGGATAATGTGGCGGCCGCCCGTGCCGCAGACCTTATCCTGCTCGCGGTTAAGCCCTTTCAGGTTCCTGACGTGATGGAGCAGATCCGCCCCGTACTCACGCCGGAAAAGACCCTCATCTCGGTCGTCACGTCGGTAAAGACCAGGGCAATTGAAGATGCTGCTGGCATAGAAATTCCGGTGATCCGCGCCATGCCCAATACCCCCTCCATGCTTGGCGCCGGTGCAGCCGCATTGTGCCGCGGGCGCTTTGTGGACGCGGGACACATGCGGCTCGCCGAGCACGTCTTCCAGACCGTTGGACGCACCGTGGTCGTGGATGAAAAGAACATGGACGCCGTTACCGGTCTCTCCGCCAGCGGGCCTGCCTTCATCTACATCATCATCGAGTCGCTGGCCGAAGCTGGGGTCAAGGTGGGCCTGCCCCGCGATGTCGCCACGCTGCTGGCCGCCCAAACCACCTATGGAGCTGCACGGATGGTACTCGAGACTGGCTCCCATCCCGCCCTGCTCAAGGACCAGGTGACAACGCCCGCCGGCTGTACCATCGATGGCATCCTCGAGTTGGAGGACGGGGGCCTCCGCGTAACCCTCATCAAGGCGGTGATGCGTGCGGCGCAGCGCGCCAGGGAACTTGCCAACGACTAGCTCCTCCCATTGCAGGCGCATCCCGGATAAAACAGCACGAGGCAGCTCTTCCCGTCAGAAGAGCTGCCTCGATTCCTTTGCTGCTGGCCCTATCGGTAGAAACTCAATCTCAGCCACCTGCCGGGAAAAAACACGGCTCCCTGGCCCGGCGAAATGCATCCCAAACTTTACCGTGTGTTTCATGCCCGGGTGTAGAGTTCTCCCTGTGATACTCGTCACGAGCGAACGCAGTTCGCGCGCGATACCCTCTGTACAGCCAACATTCTTGCGAGGTATTACCGATGAATGGCCCTCTGAGCCAGGAACTTCTCTCCAAGATGGACGCCTACTGGCGCGCCTCAAATTACCTAACCGTTGGCCAGATTTATCTGAAAGACAATCCTCTGCTTGAAGAACCCCTCACAATTGACCACATTAAGCCGCGACTGCTGGGACATTGGGGAACGACGACCGGGCTGAATTTCATCTATGTGCATCTCAATCGCATCATCAATGAGCGCGATCTGGACATGATGTACATCATCGGACCTGGTCATGGCGGTCCGGGCCTGGTTGCGCAGACCTACCTCGAAGGCTCGTATACCGAGATCTACCCCAACATCGAGCAGAATCGCGATGGAATGAAGCGCCTCTTCCGGCAGTTCTCGTGGCCCTATGGAATCCCCAGCCACGTCGCTGCAGAGACACCTGGATCCATACACGAAGGCGGAGAGCTTGGCTATTCGCTCGTGCACGCGTATGGCGCGGTCCTCGATAACCCTAACCTGGTGGTCGCCTGTATCGTCGGCGATGGAGAAGCAGAGACCGGACCGCTCGCTACCTCGTGGCACTCAAACAAGTTTCTTAATCCGAAGACAGATGGCGCGGTTCTGCCAATCCTGCACCTTAACGGTTACAAAATAGCAAACCCAACCATTCTGGCGCGCATCCCGCATGCGGAGCTGGAAGAACTCTTCCGCGGATATGGCTACGAGCCTATCACCGTAGAAGGGGATGACCCGCCGGTTGTGCATCAGCAGATGGCGGCCGCACTGGACACCATCATGGATAAGATCGCCGCGATCCAGAAGAGCGCCCGTGAGGACAACAATCTGGAGCGGCCGCGCTGGCCTCTGCTCATCCTCAAGACGCCCAAGGGATGGACGGGCCCCAAGATGGTCGATGGCAAACAGGTAGAGGGCACCTGGCGCTCGCACCAGGTACCGTTCTCTGAAATGCATGATAAGCCCGAGCACATCCACATTCTCGAGCAGTGGATGAAGAGCTATAAGCCGGAGGAGCTTTTCGACGAGAATGGCAAGTTTCGCGCCGAGCTAGCCGATATCGCGCCCAAGGGCCGCCGGCGCATGGGTATGAATCCCAATGCCAACGGAGGACTTCTGCTGAAGCCGCTGCGGATGCCGGACTTCCGCGACTTTGCCATCGAGACTCCTGGGCCGGGCCAGGTGAATGCAGAGGCAACTCGCGTCCTGGGATATTTTCTGCGCGAAATAATGCGCAACAATCTGGAGACAAAAAATTTCCGCGTTGTGGGACCCGACGAGACGGCTTCCAACCGCATTGACGCCGTAATCGAGGTCACCGGGAAGCGATGGGTGGCCGAGACGCTGCCGGTGGATGAGAATCTATCCGTTGATGGACGCACCATGGAGATTCTGAGCGAGCACATGTGCCAGGGCTGGCTGGAAGGCTATCTGCTTACAGGCCGTCATGGCTTCTTCTCCTGCTACGAGGCGTTCATCCACATCGTCGATTCGATGGTGAACCAGCATGCAAAGTGGCTGAAAGTGACGCACTCGCTGCCGTGGCGCAAGCCGATTGCCTCACTCAATTATCTGCTGACCTCCCACGTCTGGCGTCAGGACCATAATGGCTTCTCGCATCAAGATCCAGGATTCATCGACCATCTGGCGCACAAGAAGGCCGGGGTGGTGCGCATCTACCTGCCGCCGGACGTGAATACCCTGCTCTCGGTCGCGGACCATTGCTTGAAGAGCCGCGATTACATCAACCTCATTGTTGCCGGCAAACAACCCGCGCCAGTCTACCTGACGATGGAAGAAGCCGAGCGGCATTGCACCGTGGGCCTGGGCATCTGGAAGTGGGCAAGCACGGACGATGGCAAGGACCCCGATGTGGTCATGGCATGCTGCGGAGACGTTCCAACGCTCGAAACACTGGCGGCGGTTGAACTGCTGCGTGAGCAGGTACCGGACATCCGTATACGCGTCGTGAACGTAGTAGACCTGATGACCCTGCAGCCAGCCGAGGAGCATCCACACGGGCTTGCCGATGGCGACTTCGACGAAATCTTCACCGCAGACAAGCCGGTAATCTTTGCCCATCACGGCTATCCCATGCTTATCCATCAATTCACCTATCGGCGACGCAATCACGGCAACATCCATGTCCGTGGCTATAAGGAAGAAGGCACCACAACCACGCCTTTCGATATGTGCGTTCTCAACAATATCGATCGCTTCCAGCTCACGCTCGATGCGATACACCGCATACCTCGGTTCAAAGACAAGGTCGATCAGGCCAATCAGGCTTACTCGGAAGCAATACAGCGTCACAAACTTTATGTTTCTGCATTCGGAGAAGACCTGCCGGAAGTAAGAAATTGGAAGTGGAAAATCAGTAGAGGAACGGATGCAAAATAAACCAATACTTGTAATCAACAGTGGATCATCTTCAATCAAATTTTCGCTTTTTCATGCGTCGGAGCACGATAGAACTAAGCTCTTTGAAGGCGCGGTAGACGGCATCGGCACTGACCGGGGCTCATTCTGGATCAAGGACGCTTCTGGCAAGAAGCTTCGTGACGAGACCCCGGCGCTGCCTACCCGGAATGTCGCCTTTAAACTCGTTACCGATACTCTTCGCAATCCCCAATTCCCCTATCCCGCCGCCATCGGCCATCGTATGGTCGCTGGCGGCCCGAACCTGACCAGGCATCAGCGCATCACGCCGGAGGTTCTCGACGAGATGGAGCGCAACGTGTCCTTCGCACCGTTGCACACTCCGATCGCTGCCTACATCATGCGAGAAGCGCGGGTTCTCTTCCCAGACGTGCCGAACTTCGTCTGCTTCGACACTGCCTTTCACACCACAATCCCCGAAGTTGCACAACGCTTCGCCATCCCCGAGAAATACTGGAAGCAGGGTGTTCGCCGCTATGGGGCCCACGGCATTTCGTATGAATCGATCGTCTACCAGCTTGAGCAGCAGAAGGCCCTGCCTGAGCGCCTGATCGTTGCCCACCTGGGCAATGGAGCCAGCATCACGGCCATCAGGAAAGGCAAGTCCCTGGATACCAGCATGGGACTGACGCCGACCGGCGGTCTCATCTCCGGCACTCGCACCGGTGATATTGATCCTGGCGTATTGCTCTACATACTGCGGGATATCAACGGCAGCGCGGATGAGTTGGAGACCATTGCGGCGAAGAAGTCCGGCCTGCTGGGGGTCTCGCAAATCTCAAATGACATGCGCGAGCTGCGCGACGCCATTGCTGCGGGGAACCAGAATGCAGCCATGGCGGTAGCTTTGTTCGCCTACTCTGTGAAGAAGTTCATCAGCAGCTATATCGGTGTCCTTGGCGGCCTCGACATGCTGGTGTTCACGGGAGGCATTGGCGAAAACGACATCGCTGCGCGTGCTGAGATCTGCGCCGGACTCGAGCACCTCGGAATCACCCTGGATGCGAAGCGCAACAATGTTCGCGGCGAGGCTGTCATTTCGAGTGAAACCTCCCCGGTGCTCGTGCGGGTCATTCCACCAGCCGAAGACCTGCTGATCGTCAACCACGTCTATAGGATGATGCAGGAAAAATAAGCCGATAAAGGCGTAAAGAGACAGCGGCGTGATGCAAATCATGCCGCTGTCTTGCTTTGCTATGGCGGCGTCAACTTCCAGCCTGGGCATAAAATACTACCTGTCAGGTTCTCTTTCGTTGTCAGACGCTTTCCCTGATGTAATAATCCGCTGTTTACCGCAGGAGCACTGGATGAACGCGCACGCCGTCGAAGTACCTGTCCCCGCTCAGAACCCCGCAAGCGGCAAACTTGCGAGCTTCGCCTGGGGGATCCTGGGCTATAACATCGCCGTCATTCTATGGGGAGGACTGGTACGTGCCACCGGCTCCGGCGCCGGCTGCGGAGAGCACTGGCCGCTCTGCAATGGCACGGTGGTGCAGCACTCACCCAGCGTCCAGACCATGATCGAAATGACGCATCGCATGACCAGCGGCATCACTTTGCTGGCTACGATCGCGCTCGTCGTCTGGACCTTCCGCGGAACAGTGCGCAGGCACATCGCGCGCATCACAGTCGTTGCTGCCGCGATCCTCATGCTGAATGAAGCATTTCTGGGTGCCCTGATTGTGGTCCTGGGCAAAGTTGCCCGCGACCAGTCCCCTTCTCGCGGAGCCTACCTCTCCCTGCACCTGGCAAATACCTTGCTGCTGGTTGCGGCTCTCACGCTGACGGCACACTTTCTTTCCCGCCGTGCCGGCTTCCTGCGCGGCGACGTAAGATACCGCTCCATCGCACTGGCTGCGCTCGGACTGGTGGCCACGCTCTTTGTCGGGGTCAGCGGTTCGCTGGCCGCGCTGGGTGATTCCCTGTTTCCCTCGACGTCGCTCCAGACCGCCCTGCGCCAGGACTTTGCCACGACCGGAACACTGTTATTGCGACTGCGCTGGCTGCATCCGGTGCTCGGCTTTACCGCTGGATTTTTCATTTGCTGGCTCGTCTACCGCAGCGTGTTTCAGCGTAGCTATTGGGACAATAAAAAGCTGGCGCTGAGCGTGATCGGATTGCTGCTGCTGCAATACGCTCTTGGCGTGGCAGATGTCATGTTGCTGGCGCCTGTGTGGATGCAAATCGTGCATCTTCTTGGTGCGGATCTCTTGTGGATCACGCTGGTAGTGCTTGCCGCCCGACTCTGCGTACAGCCGGCAACCGTTATCAAGGCCCACGCTTGACTTCATCCATTGTCGTCCGGCCGCCACACTTGTCATCCTGAGCGAAGGATCGGCTCCTACATAACCATTGTCATCCTGAGCGAAGCGAAGGATCGGCAGACTCAGTCAAAGATCACGGTCTTGTTGCCATAGCACAAGATGCGGCGCTCCAGATGCCAGCGCACCGCCCGCGATAACACCACGCGCTCCAGATCGCGTCCCTTGCCAACCAGATCTTCCAACCGGTCGCGATGGGAGATTCGCATGACGTCCTGCTCGATGATTGGTCCCTCGTCCAGCACCTCTGTCACGTAGTGGCTGGTGGCACCGATAAGCTTTACTCCGCGCTGGAAGGCTGCATGGTACGGTTTCGCTCCCACAAAAGCGGGCAAAAAGGAGTGGTGCACGTTGATGATCTTTCTGGGATATCTGGCGACAAACTCCTGCGAAAGAACTTGCATGTATCGCGCAAGCACGACCAGTTCTATGCCGTTCTCCGCCAATAGATCCAGCTGCTTCCGCTCGGCAGCTAACTTGTTGCCGGAAAGAACCGGAATGAAATGGAACGGTATGTTGTGGAAACTCGCCAGGTCGCGCGCATCTTCGTGATTGCTGATGATGAGAGCGATCCTGCAGGGAAACTCGCCAATCTGGTGGCGATAGAGCAGGTCTACCAGGCAATGCTGATAATGCGAGACAAAAATTGCGACTGCGGGACGGCATTGTCCAAAAGTCACCTGCCACTTAAAGCCATACTCCTCCGCAACCGGAGTAAACGCCGCGGCAAATCCCCGCTCGTCGAGATCGAACTCAGCGAGGGACCACTCAATCCGCATGAAGAACAGGCCCAGATCCGCGTCCTGGTGCTGATCGGCATGCAGGATGTTTCCTCCATGCTCCAGCAGAAACTGCGCAATGCCGAAGACCAACCCCTTTCGGTCGGCGCAATAGAGCAACAGGATGGCACTAGAATCCATGACGACTCCCATGACAAAAGATCTCTACAGATGGAGACAATGTTTCAGAGATAAAGGGCGAGCCGCTGAGAGTCGCCCTTGTTCAGAATGATGGCCCTCTAGCGGATCAGTACCCCGGTGGCCGAATATACCGAATCATCTACCGGCGCTTCGATTCGCGGCAGGCTAGGAGTGGGCGTCAGCAACTCCCAAGCCCCACCTTGCAGCAGCAACGTATCTTCTACCTTGCCACCGCGAATGCTCGGGTTCCAGGCAAATGCCTGGGCATCGACGACGGTGTCCGATCCTGCGGGGGTTGCTACCCATTCGCGCTCCAGGTATCCGGTGGGGCCACCCTGGTGGTGACGCTCCTCTTCACCCGCAAAACCGACCTCCTGATAAGCCTTTTGCGCCACGGCAAACAGATCGGCGCCAGTCGCGCCAACCCGCGTGGCATCCAGCAATGCAGCATTCACCTTTGACGCAGCTACAAAGCGAACGGCCAGTTCCGATGGCAGAGGACCAAAGTGAACGAAGCGCGTCATCGAGACAGAGAGGCCCCACTTCCGGCTGCAGAGGTTCAGCATGCCGAACTCCTCAAGAACCGCCCCGCGAGCCACGGCGTGTTTGTACCGCAGCACACGATCATCGGCAGCCATCAAGAGTACCGACGGCAGAATCCCGCGGCGCAGCAACGCATGGCCAATGCGGCCCTCCATCTCATACTCGGTAATGCCTGGCTCAAGCGACTCCAGCACCTCAACGGTTGCGTCGGCAGTCTGCCGGCCAAGCCATCGATAACGCGCGATCTCCGGCTCAGTCAGGCTGGCGCGAAGAGGATAGAAATTGACTGGCGTAAAGTCCGCCGTAGGATAATCGCAGCCCAGGGGGCCGCCAGCAAGCTTGCGCGCCTGGGACAACAGTTTGTCCTCGTACCAGGGATAGGTGACGGCCTCGAAGTCGAGGTCCTCGAACTCCTCCTCCGCCTGCCGCCGTGATTCATTCTCAGTGGTCAGATAGAAGCGGCGGCCCTGTGCGGTGATGAGCAGCGCGCCCACTGCGGTCTCCTGCGGGATGCAGACGCGCATCTCCACCGCTCCGCCTGTAGCCCACGCGATGTTTTCACTTCGGCGAATCAACACCGCGGCAAGCCCCTGGGCTCGCAGGAAAGCACTTAATCTGGCGTGTTTGCCTTCAATTTCCGCATTCCAAGCTGACTCCGCGACCAGCGTCTCGCCGCCAATAATCAATTCTCTGCTGATGATCTTCGTCATCCCTCTCCTATTTCGTCCTGGCCGCTACGGATCCTGACCAGGCTCAGTTGATCCTTGTTCTGGCCTCGGCGGCTATAAGGCGCAGCTCCGGCAGCACATCTCCAAGACTACAGGACTCTGACGAACGTGTTCCCAGGGCAAAGTAAGCTTTGCGGTAGAGGCGATACAGACGTTGATAGACCAGGACCGCAGCCGGATCCGGCTCAAAGGTCGTGTGCGAGAGGCACATCGCCTGCTGCGCCTCTTCGATGGTGCTGAATGCATCTGCCGCGCACATGGCGATGATGCCCGATCCAAGGCTGGTTGGCAAACCCGACGGCACCAGCACCGGCTTCCCCAGTACATTGGCATATACCTGGTTCAGAACGCGATTGTGCTGCGGTATTCCGCCTGCGTTGATCACCCGGTCGACAGGAACTCCATGCTCCGCCATTCGCTCCAGAATAATGCGCGTGTGAAAGGCGGTTCCCTCGATGGCGGCAAACAATTCGTCCTGTGCAGTCGAGAGCAGATTCCAGCCGAAAGTCACGCCGCCAAGCTCCGGGTTCACCAGCACGGTGCGGTCGCCATTGTCCCAGGTAAGCCTCAGGAGGCCCGTCTGCCCGGGCTCATAGGATTCGAGGCCCTTCGACAGCTCCGCTACTTTGACGCCCGCCCGCCGGGCAATGGCTTCAAAAATATCTCCTGTAGCCGAGAGGCCCGCCTCAATACCGGTATATTTCGGGTGCACACTGCCGGGAACGACGCCGCAGACACCAGGAACCAGTTGCGGGGCCTTCGCCATGGCAATGATGCAAGTAGAGGTGCCGACGACGTTGACCACATCTCCCTCGCGGCAGCCCGCGCCCAGGGCGTCCCAGTGAGCATCGAAGGCTCCAACGGGAACGGGTATTGCGGAGCGCAGGCCGAGTTCGCCGGCCCAGTACTGGCTAAGATGCCCGGCAAGGAAATCAGAGGTGTGATACTCGCCAGCAAGCTTGTCAACCACGCCGTCGAGTAGAGGATCGACACCGCTGAAAAAAGCCTGCGGCGGGAATCCGCCCCAACGCGGGTTCCATAACCATTTGTGGCCCATGGCGCAGACGCTGCGCATGACTTTTGCAGGCTCGGTGATGCCGCAGAGCGTGGCCGCGACCATATCGCAATGCTCCAGCGCCGTGCCGAGCTGCTCGCGCTTTTCAGGATTGTGCCGCAGCCAATGCAGCAGCTTGGCGAATCCCCACTCATGCGAATAGACGCCGCCGCACCAGTCAATCGCCTCAAGATGCTCCCGATGCGCCGCCTCGGTTATCTCCTGAGCTTCCTTCTTCGCGCGATGATCGCACCATAGATAGTAATCATCGAGTGGCTGAAGCCGGGCATCGACGGGGATAACGCTCGATCCCGTCGTATCCAGCGCAATGGCCTCCACCTGGTCTCCCTGGATGCCGGCGTTTGCAACCGCCTCGCGCGTGGCCTGGGTCAAGGCCCGCATGTGATCTGCATGAGACTGGGTCGCATAGTCCGGATCGTCTCGCCGGCGATGCAGCGGATACTCCACCGTTGCCGCACCCAGCCTGCCTCGTTTGCTGTCCAGGATCGATACGCGAACACTCAGAGTTCCAAAGTCAACACCCGCTACGATCGCCATCTCCAGCCCTTCTCCTCAAAAAACTGCATGTCCCCTGATCGGGGGCTAATGGATGGGGGCACGGTCTCTCCCGTGCCCCCATCCATAGCTTGTCGGCTGCTGCCAGGAAATTAGTCGTTGAATTCAGGATGGAAGTGGCTCTCCCACCCAAGGTAACGGACCGCTGCCTCATGCACCGCGGATGCGGTCTCCGAGAAGTTCGCCGCAACGTGATGCTCGAAGCCCTCACGGCAGATGTAGCGCAGGAGCTTTTGCATCTGCGGAATCTCCACCACGCCCGCACCGCCAAAGGTGGCCAATGGATCGTCGGTAAACCGGCCGTTGCCAGTGTAGCCACGAATTACGCCGCGACGATCGTCGGTAGAGTAGCGTGCGAAGCTCATCGCTCCAGCCTTCACGGTGCCGACGCAGGTTCCAAAGGTATTTTCCTTGCCGACCGTGCCCGCGATGATGGCCTGGTAGTCCATCTTCACCACATCCTTAAAGAAGTGCTTGGGCAGGTTGGAGCAATGGAAACAGACCGCCTTATCCGGGTTATCGCCATAGTTGTTGTTCCAATCCAGCAACGCCGAAGGAGTACCGGAGGCCAGCGCCAGCATATACATACTGAGTGTTCCTGGGACATCCACTTCACAGGCACTCGGGATAAGCTCGTTCGACATCATGCTCATGATGGTGCACGGCACAACGCCAAAGAACTCTTCCATCGACGTCCAGCACTGCACCGCGCTGATGGTGACGTTGGTCTTCTTCATCCACCTATCGATCACCGCGCCAAGCTTGGCCATCTTCAGCAACGCATCTTCCGGAATGCCGCTCGTTGTGACATAGGACTTGATCGCAGCCAGCTTAGCCTGTGCCGCATCGTCGTTATCCTGCATGCGGTTGATACCGCCAAATACCTCGGAGAGGTCCAGCGGTTCAACCGAGATACCGCTCGACTCAAGAATCCGCTCACTGTAGCGAACCGTGTTGAATGCAGCCGGACGCGCGCCAATGGAGCCAATACGCAGGTTCTTGAGGCCACTGACGACCCGGCAGACCGAAGCAAACCACTTCAGATCCTTCTGAAAAAGCTCCGATGCCGGATCTTCCGTATGCAGAGTGGTCAGCGAATAAGGGATCTTGTACTGCATCATGTTATTGCAGGCCGACATTTTGCCGCAGAAGCTATCGCGGCGAAAAGCGATCGTCATCTTCTCGGTTTTGTCGGGGGTAGCCTGCACCAGTACAGGAACGTTAAGGCCAGCGAGACGAATTGCATCGACGATGCCGCGCTCTTCTCCAAAGTTCGGCAGCGTGACGATAATGCCTTCAATCTCATCGCGATGTTTCTTGAAGAGATCGGCGCATCGGCGCGACTCTTCATAGGTTTCTACCGCGCCATGCTCGCTGTCTTCCGGGCCAAGCACAATGGGCTTGATGCCGGCAAGTTGCAGCGCAGCAATAATCTCGTCGCGGCCAGTTTTAGCTAGATGACTCGGAAAAAATCCGCGATTTCCTACAATAACTCCCATCGACATTGGCTTTGGTGTCGCCATTTGTATTCTCCTAAGAAAACTGTTTATTTATGGCCCGGCTTGAACCTGAGGTCATAGAACAGGCCGAGCCCAAGCAGGACTGCTCCCCACCATATCGGCGCGTGATATTGCGCCAGTTGAACATTTGCATAGTGTCCGGTGACCCACTCAGACACGCCATAGCCCAAAATAAGCGCACCGTAAATAGTCAGCAGCACGCCAATGAAGAACCAGATTGAAAGACCGGAAGAATGCATCGTACGACTCCAATTCCTGATTCAGCGTTGGACTACCAGAAGATCAGGTTCAAGATAAAGAACACCACTATGACGACTGAAGCCCAGAACCAGTGATTCTTATAGAGCGGCACGGGACCCTCGGAGGGAATCGCCGTCTCTCCATAGACGAGTCCCGAGAGCTCCTCCAGCGACTTCGGCTTGGTAAACATGCTGACGACGAAGGTCACGGTTACGCAAACGACAAAGGACCACAAGGCACGATAGAGGTTTTCCGCCATGTCCTTCGCATCGGAGGAAAAGGCAACGATCGACAGCGCACTGTGATCGACCTTGACCCAGGTGTAGAGACCGATGGAGGTGACTGTGCCCGCAAGCAGGCCCCAGAAGCCCCCGGGGGCCGTGGCTCTCTTCCAGAACATGCCGGCCAGAATCGTACCCAGCAAGGGCGCGATGAAGAAGCTGAAGAGCGCCTGCACATAATCCATAATGCCCTGCGCGTGCATCACGAGATAGGCGGTTCCAATGGAGACCAGCACCCCGAGGATTGTTGCCCAGCGGCCCACCATAACGTAATGCTTATCCGGTGCATTCTTTTTAAGGTGTGGCTGATAGATATCGTAGGTCCACACCGCCGAGAAGGCACTGACGTTCCCCGCCATCCCGGACATGAAGCCCGCAATCAAAGCGGTAATCCCCAACCCCAGCAGTCCAGGCCCGCAGTAGCGCACCATCAGCAGCGGAAG
Organism: Acidisarcina sp.; assembly: GCA_035539175.1. NCBI lineage: Bacteria > Pseudomonadati > Acidobacteriota > Terriglobia > Terriglobales > Acidobacteriaceae > Acidisarcina > Acidisarcina sp. The sequence continues at coordinate 72,718 of DATLIY010000009.1, forward strand.
CACCTCGTTATAGCTGTGGGGATTCGCGGCGCTCAACGCGTTCTCACCAACCAGGTGCATCAGGCTGCCATCCGGATTCTGCAGCAGAACCAGCCCCAGCAGGCCAGGAAGAATCACGATGAACGGAACCGCCATCTTGAAGACTGAAGCTATGATTGGCGCCATCTGCGCCGAGCGCAGGCTATTTGCAGCCAATACCCTCTGCACCACCAGAAAATCGGTCGTCCAGTATCCGAACGAGATCACAAAGCCGAGACCGAAGACAATCCCCGTCCAGTGCACTCCCATGGGATTACTGGAAAAGTGAGCCAGGCCGCGCCACATGTGCGTATAGTCCTGATTCTGGTAGTTCATTAAAATCTTCGCCTGCAGGTTATGCCATCCGCCCGCCTGGATGAGCCCCAGAATCGGGACCAGCAACGCGCCAGCCCAGATCAACACAAATTGCAGCACTTCATTGAAGATCGCGGAGCGCAACCCGCCCAGCGTCACGTAAACCGCTACGGCGATTGACGATACAAAGATGCTGAAGGTTATATTCCAGCCGAGCACAACCTTCATCACCACGGCCATGGCAAACATATTCACGCCGCTCATCAGGATCGTCATGAAGGCGAAAGAAACCGCCGCCAGCACACGGCTGGACTCACCAAAACGAAGCTTCAGATATCCCGGCACCGAGTGCGTCTTCGATACGTAGTAGAACGGCATCATGACCAGGCCGAGAAACAGCATGGCGGGAATGGCGCCAATCCAATACCAGTGCGCGGCCAAGATGCCGTATTGATAGGCTGATCCGGCCCAGCCCATCAATTCGAGAGATCCCAGATTCGCCGAGACGAAGCTCAAACCCGCGATCCACGCGGTCATCTCGCGACCGGCCATAAAGAATTCTTCGCTCGTGTTGGCTTGCTGCTTCAGATGAAAGCCAATAAAGAGCACCATCGCGAAGTAAACCGCGATCACGATCACATCCAGCGCCGTAAGATGCGCCAAAGATTTGCCAGGCTGGAAAAACATCGCCAGGGAGGAGACGCTAAGGCCAGCTGTTGTAGTCAGGAGTGGAACCATTCTGTCGAAGCCCTCATTCCCGTCGCTCTCCGCGAAGGGCATTCCGTCGATCTATCCTCTTCATGCAACGCTGCAGAAGTTGGTGCGTATCAATGCTTCTCTTCAGGAGTGCGCTGTCCGTAGGTAGCATTCGCACCGTGCTTGCGCTCATAGTGACGGCGCAATAATGCGGGCGAAACCGGCCCAAGTTCTGGCCGGAGCAGGTTCGCGCGGAATGCCAGCTTTGCCAGATACTCCAGGATGACCGCGGTATGGGCAGCGGCTTCCGGAGACTTGCCCCATGTAAAGGGTGCGTGTCCCGCCACGAGGACTCCAGGCACGGCTTCCGGATCGAGGCCTTTGAAGCGATGTACGATCACGGCGCCTGTGTTTTTCTCGTACTCTCCCTCGATCTGCTCATCGGTCAGCGGCTCTGTCACGGGAACCTCCCCGTTGAAATAATCCGCATGGGTCGTGCCGAAGCAAGGTATCGGCATCTGCGCCTGTGCCCAGGAGGTGGCGAACTCCGAATGCGTATGGACCACTCCTCCGATCGTCGGAAATTCGCGATAAAGGAGCACGTGCGTATCGAGATCGGAGGAGGGATTGAGCGTTCCCTCGACGATCCGGCCCTCCAGATCGGTGATCACCAGATCCTCAGCCTTCAAGCGTTCATAGGGGACGCCGCTGGGCTTGATTGCGATGAGTCCTGCCGAGCGATCGATACCGCTCGCATTCCCGAAGGTGTAGAGCACCAATCCCTGTCGCTGAAGCTCCAGATTGGCGTCTAATACGCGCTTTCTCAAATCGGGGAGTAGCATTGGTTCCTTTGCAGGCTCCGTCCGCCGCAAGACCAAAATTCAGGGCAAGCGGTTCGCGGATTGCGATTGTCATGGGACGCATCCCAGGGTAAATTGATTTACGCTTGAAAATCCAAGCAAAGATTGTCGGAGAATCGTCCACTTATGAAGACTCGGGACGCCAGGATTTTCGCAGGCGACGGGAATCAACGAAAAGACGACTCCGCAATACAATACAACTTCTCAGGAAACGTTTACAACGGGGTATTCTCGCATGCGACGCTTTTTTATTATTTCCCGGTTGAGATCCCAGGCAGCGAGGCATCTTTCCGCACTTGTGCTGGGCATCGCTCTGCTCCTCCACTTCCCTGCCAGGATGGTATTTGCCCAGGCGACGGGGTTTCCGAATGTTCCGCCGCTCCTGGTCGGGGCCGCCTGGTACCCGGAACAATGGAGCGAAGCCACCTGGGACCACGATCTGGCCCTGATGGAGGCTGGAAATATCCACCTCGTGCGCGTGGGAGAGTTCGCCTGGAGCAGCATCGAACCCTCCGAAGGCCAATACAAGCTGGATTGGCTGGAGCGCGGTTGCCAAAGCCGCTGCACATCACATTGTTGTGGTTATGGGAACGCCCTCTGCCGCGCCCCCGGCCTGGCTTACGACTCAGTATCCTGAGACCTTGCGCATCGACGAGAACGGCCGTCGGGACGAGCATGGCAACCGCACCCAGTTCTCCTTCGCCAGCGCCCGCTATCGCCAGTTGGCCCGCCAGGTCGCCGAACAGATGGCCATCCGCTTCGGCAAGAATCCGAATGTAGTCGGCTGGCAGTTAGACAATGAATATGGCAACACATCGTTCGATCCGGAGACACGGCAGCAGTTCCACGCCTGGCTCAAGGCTAAATATGGAACCATCGACAACCTGAATGACCACTGGACGACCACCTATTGGTCGCAAACCTATGACACCTTCGATGAGATTCCGGTTCGTCCGACCGGCGAGAACCCCGGTCTGCTGCTCGACTGGAGACACTTCGTCAGCGAAACCTGGAAGAGCTATTCGCAGAACCAGATCGACGTAATCCGTGCGCATGCTGATCCGCGCCAGTTCATCACGACGAACACGATGGGTTGGTTCGATGGCTTTGATCACTACATCGTTCACTCCAACCTTGATATCGCCGCCTGGGACGACTACGTGGGCGCAGGGCCGTATGACTTCCTCACGAATGGCATGACGCACGACCTGGTCCGCGGGTTCAAGAACAAGAACTTCTGGGTCATGGAGACGCAGCCGGCATTCGTGAACTGGGCGTCGAACAATGCGGCACTCCATCGTGGCGAGGTTCGGGATATGGCGTGGCAGGCCGTGGGCCACGGAGCGGAGGCGGTCGAGTATTGGCAGTGGCGTAGTGCCTTGAATGGCCAGGAACAGTACCATGGCGTGCTGGTTGGAGCCGATGGAACGCCCGTTCCCGTCTATGACGAAATCAAGCAGGTGGGAGCGGAATTCGCCAAAACAGGGACAGCCATTGCCGGTACGACTCCGGACTCTCAGGTCGCTATTCTGCATACCTATGACAGCGTCTGGGCGATCGACTTTCAGCGGCACAACAGGGAATATCAGCCCATCGCCGCGATTGCGCAGTACTACCGGCCATTGCGCCAGATGGCCCAGTCCGTCGATGTGATTTCACCCGACTCCCCGTTGAACAAATACAAGCTGATTGAAGCTCCGGGCCTGAACGTTCTCTCGCAGCAGACTGCAAACCGCCTGATGGACTATGTCAAGCAAGGCGGCAACCTGGTTCTGGGAGCGCGTACGGGGATGAAGGATGAGTACAACGCTCTCTATCCGCAGCGGCAACCCGGCCCTCTGGTGGATTTCCTCGGTGGGCGAGTGGAGCAATTCTACTCGCTGAAAGAGACGATTCCTGTCTCAGGAGAAGCAGGAAGTGGCACAGCAAGCATCTGGGCGGAGCAACTGAGCACCAAGGACCCTTCGACCAAAGTCTTGCTGCGTTACGGAGCCAGCAATGGATGGCTGGATAACCAGCCGGCGATGATTACCCGCGCAGTCGGCAAGGGGACCATTACCTATGTTGGCGCGTGGCTGGACGACGTATTGATCCGGAAGCTAACCGCCGACCTTGTGAAGCAGAGCGGAGTTACGCCTGTCCTGCCAGGCACGCCAGACGGAGTTGAGGTCTGTCAGCGGTCGAATGCCCAGCGCCGGGTCCTCATCCTGATTAACCACACCACGAAGGCTGAGCGCATCGATTTGCATGGCTCTCTGCGTGACCTGCTCGCCGACGGCACACCGCAACGCTCCAGCATCGAACTGGAACCGTATGGCGTCGCCGTGCTCGAACAGTCAAACCGCTAGGCGCCGCACGCCTGCAAAGCACAAGAAGGGTGCCCGGAAGGCACCCTTCTGCATTTTCAAGAAGATTTCATCAACCCGGTTAGACCTAACTGCGCAGTCGCGCCAGCAAATCCTGTGGGTGAACAGGCTTGGCAAGAATCTCAAACTCGTGTCCCTGGCTGCGGGCACGATCGAGGAGATCCGCCGTCGCCGCCTGGCCGGAAAAGAGAAGAATCTTGCACGATGGGAGCATCGCGCGGATCTGGATCGCCGCATCGATACCGTTCAGGTCCGTCATGATGACGTCGCTGATCACCATATCCGGCTGAAGGACCTTCGCGGTCTCTACCGCCTTTTCGCCGCTATATACCGCTGTTGCGCTGAATCCGCTCTGGTTGAGAATGATGGCCAGCGTATCTGCAATCACTCGCTCATCATCGGCTACCAGAACCTTGGGTTTCACTTGGTTGTCTGACATTCGCTCCCTTTTGAACTGGTGCAAGTAACGCGGGTTTCAGAGCAATTGAAGATGCCTCGGTGAGTATGCTCCCTCAAGCAGTGTATCGCTTGATGAAACGCTCCGAATCATACGTTTAAGATGATACGCTTGGCGCAATAGGATGCCTTACTTCGCACCTCACCTTGTCATCTTAAACTAGACATATATCCGGACGGTATTTCCGCCTCCACTTTCGAACTTAGGTAGATTTTGCTATGGCCGTTACGATTATTCGCGCACAGCAGGTAGAAAAATACTACGCGCAACCCAGCGAGAACCGTATCCAGGTAATCTCGCCCACCGATCTATCCATTGTACCGGGAGAGATCGTTGCCTTACTGGGGCCATCAGGCTCCGGCAAGTCCACGTTACTGCGCATGCTGGCCGGGCTATCCAAACCCTCGGCGGGCGAAGTCTTCTGGCATGAGAAGCCGATTGCATCTGCTGCGATCAACGTCTCGATCGTCTTCCAAAGCTTTGCCCTCTTTCCGTGGCTAACAGTACTGGACAACGTGGAGGCTCCGTTGAAGGCGCGCGGGATGAGTGCGGGAGAGCGCCGCAAACGAAGTGAAAAGATCCTCGACACCGTCGGGCTCGATGGATTCCAGGCAGCCTTTCCCAAAGAACTCTCCGGCGGAATGCGGCAGCGAGTTGGTTTCGCAAGAGCTCTGGTTGTTGAGCCTGAGGTGCTCTTCATGGACGAGCCCTTCTCCGCGCTGGACGTATTGACTGCGGAGAATCTGCGCAGCGAACTGCTCGAACTCTGGGCCAAGAAGACCATCCCCACACAATCCATCTTTCTGGTAACTCACAACATTGAAGAAGCCGTACTTCTTGCCGATCGCATCATTGTTCTGGGGCGAAACCCGGGCCACGTCCGCACGGATTTCAAGGTCACGCTTCCTCACCCCCGCGACCGCAAGGCTGCACCGTTCACGCAGTTAGTTGACTACATCTACAAAGTCCTGACGCGGCCTGATGTTGTACCGGCCGAGGTCCCTGCAACCGTCGGCGGAAAGGCGGTTCGCGACCAGCGCCAGATGCATTATCAGATGCTGCCCCATGCGCGGCCGGGCGGCATTGCCGGACTCCTCGAACTCCTGATCGATCATGGTGGCAGAGACGATATCTATCGCCTGGCCGACGACCTCGCCTTTGAGATCGACGATCTGCTGCCAATCGTCGATGCCGCGCAGTTACTCGGCTTCCTGACCGTCGAAGAGGGCGATGCCGTCATTACAGCGGAAGGGCGCGAGTACGCAGACTCCGAAATCCTCCAGCAGAAGACGCTCTTCCGCAAGGCAGCGTTGGAACACGTTCTGCTACTGCGACAAATCAGCCGCGCTCTGGATACCAAGTCGGACCACACGATCCAGGAAGAATTCTTTCTCGACATGCTGGATGAGCAATTCAGCCAGGAGGAGACGCAGCGGCAGTTGGAGACAGCAATCAACTGGGGCCGATACGCAGAGCTGTTTGACTTCGACGCATCGCGCCGGCGCTTCATCCTGCCGGAAAACGATGAGAGTCCCGAGCCTGTAACGGAAGGGCCTGCCGAGTGAAGAATCGATATGCGCTCTCGCGGCCCCTCGTGCTGGATCGCACATGGCCGATATTCATTGATTTGAGCGTTACGTTGGCCGCACTCGCCGGCTTCTTTGCGCTCGTCAAGATCGCCAGCTACTGGATGGGGAAACCAATCCCGGCAGTCGAAATTTCACAATCTGTAAGCGCACTGCCCCTGTATGCCTTCTACTCGCTGGTACGCATTGGAGCGGCATATCTTCTAAGCCTGATCTTCGCCGTGGGTTATGGCTATATCGCAGCCTACAACCCCCGCGCAGAAGGCCTGATGATCGCGATTCTCGACATCCTGCAATCCATTCCCGTCCTCAGCTTCCTTCCAGGCGTCATGTTGGCGATGGTGGCGCTCATCCCTACACGCCAGTTGGGCATTGAGATGGGTGCGATCCTGCTCATCTTCACGGGTCAGGTGTGGAACATGGCCTTCAGCTTCTATTCTTCGCTGAAGAGCATTCCGCGGGAGTTGCGCGAGGCAGCCAATATCTACCGCTTCTCAGCCTGGCAGCGATTCTGGCAACTTGAGCTTCCCTACTCTGCCATCGGCCTGGTATGGAACTCGATGGTATCCGTCGCCGGCGGCTGGTTCTTCCTGATCGCCTGCGAGATGTTCGTATTGGGCGACCGCGATTTTCGCCTGCCCGGATTGGGATCGTACCTGCAGACCGCGGCGAACTCCGGCAACAGCCGGGCTATAGTGTGGGGACTTGCGACGATGGTCCTGATCATCGTCGCCATGGACCAGTTGATATGGCGCCCGGTGATCGCATGGTCAGACCGCTTTAAGTTCGAGATGTCCGAGAGCAGTGATCGTGTCAGCTCGCCAATCCTTCATCTCCTGCAGAGATCCAGCTTCCTCACTCTATTGCGGGAAAAGACCATCGATCCCTGGGGCGAGAGTATCTATCGACACCTGGCCCAACACTCCGCGCAACGCAGGATCGAACCGCTGGAGGATCAAGGAAAGAGAAAGATTCCACCGTTAGCGATCGTTCTGGCGATTGTCGCCGCACTCGTCGTCTTGTATGCCGCAACGCAGGCTCTCGCAATGCTGCGGCATATTCAGATCAGCGAAGTAAAGCTGCTCCTTATGGGTGCGGGCTCTACCTTTCTCCGCGTGAATGCTTCCCTTCTCATCGCCTCTCTCTGGACAATTCCAGTTGGAGTCATGATTGGCTTTAACCCCAGGCTGGCACGCTTTACGCAGCCAATCACGCAGATCGCAGCCGCATTCCCGGCGCCCTTCCTGTTCCCTATTATCATCGTGGGACTGCAACACCTCGGCCTCGGCCTGGGAGTCGGCTCCATCGTTCTGATGCTGCTCGGCACGCAGTGGTACATCCTCTTCAATGTGATTGCCGGGGCGATGGCCATCCCCTCCGACCTGCGTGAGGTTGCCGACCTCTTCCATTTCAGCAACCTGCAGCGATGGACTACCGTCATCCTCCCAGGAATCTTTCCTTATCTCCTAACCGGTCTGGTGACTGCATCGGGAGGCGCATGGAATGCAAGCATCATCGCGGAGTACTACAACCTGAGGGGGCATACCCTGCAGACTCTGGGTCTTGGCGCACAGATCAGTGCCGCCTCCGACAAGGGACAATTCCCGATTCTGTTGCTGGCCACCATGATTATGGCTACGATGGTCGTCACCATCAATCGCCTGGTATGGAGGAGGCTCTATCGCCTGGCGGAGACAAGATACAAGCTGGAAGGATAAGTTCACTATAGTGCGATCATGAAATCCAGAACTACGGGGCCAATCGTAATTGCCACTCTTGTCGCCACAACTTTCATTGTGGCCGGCAATGCATGGCTTTCGCTTCGCTCTATCAAGGAGCTGGACCAGAGCCAGAACCTCGTGACCCATACCTGGCAGGTGATCACAGCGGTCGAGCGAATCACCAATAGCTTCAAAGATGCCGAGACAGGCACCCGTGGCTATATGCTCACCGGCGATCCTCTCTATCTCGGTCCTTACCAGCTCGCTCAACATGATCTCCCCATAGAGCTGGAAACGGTAAAGAAACTCACCGCTGACAATCCTGACCAGCAGGAGCGGATACGAAGGCTCAGCGAAATCACTCTGCAGCGCATGCAGATGCTCGACAAGGGAATTCAGGAGTATCGCCGGCACTCGGTAGATCCCGCACACCACGCGACGGAGCAGAGCATCGCAGGAAAGGCGGCGATGGATCAGGTTCGCTCCATCGTTGCTGAAGTTCAATATGACGAACAGGTTCTACTGAATCATCGTGTTGCCAGCTCTCGTAACAGTGCGGATCGCGCCCGGGAGACCAGCCTCCTTGCAAGCTTCATAGACCTTCTCCTCATCCTCCTTATGATCCGCTACATCCTTCGCGAGCGGCAGGTGAGGATCGAGACCGACCTTCTGAACGACAACCTGCATAGGCTGCAAATCATCAGTGATACAGCCTTAAGCCAGCTTAGCCTGGACAATCTCACCGCGGAATTGTTGGATCGTCTACGAAACGTACTGGCTGCGGACTGCACCGTACTGTGCCTGTGGAGCGATGGCGAGCTGAGAATCCAGGCGGCAAGCGGCGCCTCAATCCGCCAGGGACAGATTGTCCCAATCACCTCCGACAGTCCACTCTACCGAGTCATTCACCGCGGGCAAGTTGCGTCGATCAGTGAAGCCTCGTCTGCGATTCCCATTGAGGAATTGCGCGGCAAAATGGCAGCGTTTCTCATGCTTCCACTGGTTATTTCTGGAAGGGTTCAAGCTACTCTTATCGCGGGAAGACAGGAAGCGCGCGCTTTCTCTGAGCAGGAACGGGACCTGCTCTTCCTTGCCGCGGATCGAATTGGCATTTCGCTGGACCGAGCCAATGCCTATGAAGCAGAGCGCGCCGCACGGCGACTCGCAGAGAGCCACTCCAATGCAGTACGAATACTCAACAGCGAACTCGAAGCCAGGGTGAAGCTCAGAACTACGGAACTCGAAGTTGCGAATCAGGAGTTGGAGGCCTTCAGCTACTCGGTTTCCCACGATCTTCGCGCCCCGCTGCGCACAGTGGATGGCTTCAGTCTTGCCCTGGAAGAAGACTATGCAGCCCGCCTGGATGATACAGCGCGCAATTACCTTGGCAGAATTCGCTCCAGCGTCCAGCGCATGGGTCAATTGATCGATGCCCTGCTGCAGCTTTCACGTATCACCCGTGCTGAACTCGTACGCGAACCAATTGACGTGACCCGAATGGCGTCAGAAGTTATGCACGAGTTGGAGCAGCTAAACCCGGATCGGGAGATTGAATTCAACGTCGAGCCGGGACTCCAAACGACAGCCGATCCAAAACTATTGCGTGTCGCGCTCGAGAACCTTCTCGGGAACGCCGTGAAATTCACAGCGAAAACCGCACATGCGCAGATCAGCATGGGTAAAGAAGCAGGCTCCGGCGAATTCTTTCTCCGCGACAATGGAGCAGGGTTTGACATGAACTATGTCAACAAGTTATTCAATGCCTTTCAGCGTCTCCATGGGGACAAAGACTTTAAGGGATCAGGGATTGGGCTGGCAACGGTTGCCCGCGTTATCCGCCGGCATCACGGGGAAATCCGTGCCGAAGGCAAAGTAGGGGAAGGCGCAACCTTTCGGTTCACGCTAGGATGATTGGAGAGCTCTTTTGGTTAGGACGGGTTCCCATGATTGATAAAGCACGCGTCATTCTGCTGGTGGAAGATGACCCGGATCACGAAGCACTTACGAAGCGTGCTTTGAAGAAGTCCAACGTGGCAAATGACATTGTCGTAGCACACGATGGCGAAGAGGCGCTGCATCTGCTCTTCGATCCTCCGCCTGCCGGTTTGCATACGCTTCCTCAGGTTGTGCTGCTCGACCTGAAGTTACCGAAGATAGATGGATTGGAAGTACTGCGCGCAATCCGCACGAAGGAGATCACGCGCCTGCTGCCTGTGGTCATCCTTACATCTTCCGACGAAGAGAGCGATATGGTCCGCAGCTATAGCCTTGGCGTGAACAGCTACATTCGCAAACCAGTAAACTTCAGTGAATTCGCCGAAGCAGCACGACAACTGGGAATGTACTGGCTGGTATTAAACGAATGCCCACCTACGAACAAGTAACCCGACGGCATTTGGAGATCCTGCTGGTCGAGGACAGCGAGGATGACGCTGCCCTGCTGGAGTTGTACCTCAAACGGTCGGGCTACGCACCTGTAATCACTCGGGTGGAAACCGCGGCAGAGATGTCCCAGGCTTTGGCGGATCCTGCCCATCCATGGGACGTTATTCTCGCGGATTACAACTTACCTTCCTTTAGCGCACCGCAGGCGTTAAGGCTCCTGAAGTCCACCACACTTGACCTGCCATTCATCGTAATGTCTGGAGCTGTAACCGAAGAAACCGCCGTAGCCTCCATGCGAGCCGGCGCCCACGACTATGTTTCCAAGCAGAATCTTGCCCGGCTGATTCCCGCGATCGAACGCGAAATCGGCGAAGCCAAAGACCGCCGCGACAGGCTTGCCGCCGAACGTGCTCTGCGCCTGAGTGAAGAACGGTTTCGCCAATTGGTAGAAGCCATGCCCCTGGGATTGCTGCTCAGCGATCGCGCTGGACGAATCCTCTATGGCAACGCCGCTCTGCTGAAGCTTCTCGGATACAGCAAGCAGGAAATTGAAAGTGGCACCATCACCTTCGCGCAACTCTTCGCCCCGAAAACAGGCCACAGCGGCGCATCGCACGATGCATGGGAAGGCCACGGGGAGCCGGTTGAGACTTCTTTGATAACCCGGGAGGGAGCAGTTGTGCCAACGCTGATGGGAACCGCCCTGCTCAACCCTCAGTCCCCACCCTATGAACAGCAGATTGCGGCTTTTCTCGCCGATCTTACCGACCAGAAGCGCGGGCAGGATGTTCTGCGCCGAACGGAAAAGCTCGCGGCAGCCGGACGCATGGCGGCTTCTATTGCTCACGAAATCAATAACCCGCTCGAGGCTGTCACCAATTGCCTCTATCTCATCGCTCAAACGGACTTAACTGAGGATGGCCAAAAATATGTCAACCTGGCGCAGACAGAATTGGAACGAGTCATCCACATTACCACCCAGACACTGCGCTTTTATCGCCAGAACTCGCAACCGGTAAAGACCGACGTCCACGATCTAATCGAGACCGTTCTCGCTCTCTGGGACAAGAAATTGCACAGCTACGGTATCAGAATCGACCGCCGCCTGGAACAGATACCGAGGATCGTCGCGTACGATGGCGAAGTGCGTCAGGTGATCGCGAACCTTATCTGCAATGCCATGGATGCAATGCAGAACAGCGGCGGCAAACTGGTGGTGCACACAGCTCCTGCAACCGATTGGAAGCAACTCACCCCAGGCATCGCCATCACCATAGCCGATACGGGCTCGGGCATGGATCGAAAAACACTGGAGCGGATCTTCGAACCATTCTTTTCGACTAAAGGCCTCACCGGAACGGGCCTTGGTCTCTGGGTAAGCCATGAACTGATCGAAAAACACTACGGATCGATCTCGGTGCGAAGCTGGGCGGCGCAACCAAGCGGCACGGTCTTTCGTTTGTTTCTGCCGCTGGAGCCGCCCGCAGCATACAGCCTCGATACTCTCTAGGTCATCGCAACAGCCTGAAAAGAAATACATCCCGAGTAACACTTCCCTTTTGATCGAGCCTCCCAAGGATTTATTTCGTCTGGCAAGGCAAGTCCAATGGCAAGCTTTTACGAATGGAAAGGCTGACGCGGACCCCAAGTCTGCAGCATAATAGAGCTACTCCCATCCTCGAGGACATGTAACCGTGACGGATACAATTCGCACTTGTGTTATCGGCTTTGGCCAGGCAGGACGTTTTTTTCACACAGCCGTCGTCCATGCTGTTCCCGGACTTGAACTCACTGGCATTGTGCAGCGCCATGGGAATGAGGCGGCACAGGAGTATCCCTCAGCCACCATTTACCGGGAGGCGCAGGATGCCATCGATGACCCCAGGCTCCAGCTCATTGTGGTTGCAACGCCGAACGAAAGCCACTTCGATCTCGCGCGGCGTGCGCTGGAAGCAGGAAAGCACGTCGTCGTCGACAAGCCTTTTACGCTCAGCTCCAGCGATGCCGCAAAACTTGTAGAGCTAAGCCGCGCTAAGAACCTTGTTCTCTCGGCCTACCAGAACCGGCGCTGGGACGGTGATTTCCTGACATTAAAGGACCTTGTCGATGCGCACAAGGTGGGTTCGCTCGTTAGCTACGAATCCCACTTCGACCGCTGGCGTCCGCAGCGCAAACCGGAAGTCTGGCGCGAGAGTGGCGCAGCCGGCGGCGGTCTGACATGGGATATCGGTCCCCATCTTATCGATCAGGCATTAGTGCTCTTCGGCCCTCCGAAGGCAGTGTTTGCGGATATACGCACGGAGCGCGAAGGCGCCATCACGGATGACGCATTCGACATCCGTCTCTACTATCCCAAGCTCTCGGTTCTGCTGCGCGTCACCAGCCTGGCGCTCGTTCCCGGACCGCGCTTCGCCATCTATGGCAACAAAGGATGTTACATCAAGTATGGACTCGACCCGCAGGAAGAGGCCCTCAAACGCGGAGAGCGCTTCGAGTCTCCCGCATGGGGAACGGAGCCTCCACAGAACTGGGGCATCCTCACTCTTGAGGAAGAGGGCGCTCACGTCGCCATGCCGGTTGAGACGCGCACCGGGGACTACCGAGGCTATTATGCGAATGTGCGGGATGCGATCCTGGGCCGCGCTCCCCTGGCCGTTACCGGCAGTCAGGCGTGGCGCGTCATCCGCATGGTGGAGCTCGTCCTCGAAAGCCACCGCAAGCGCGCTGTACTCGATTGCGATCTGCAACAGTTTCCTGACTGATGTTGAGTCAAACAATGATGCAGCTTCTTTCTTGAAAAGAAGCTGCATCGGAAACGCCCGGTGAGTAAGCCCATCCTTCGCGTCGGAATTCTAAGACTCCCCCGCAGAACTACCGTTCTGGATTGGCTCCCGTACTATTGCGAACGATCAGTTGAGGCTCAATCCGGTACTCTACTCCGGGCCGTTCTTCCTTCGGATTCTCGGTGTAGAGTGCATGGAAAGCGCGTTCGGCGATCTCCGACCGCGAAAGCCGAACCGTGGTCATCGTCGGATGCATAAAGGAGCACAGCTCAATGTCATCGAAGCCTGCGACGGAAATATCCTCCGGCACGCGCAGGTTCCTTTGGTGAATCGCGCCTATGGCTCCAATAGCCGTCAGGTCATTGGACGACACCACCGCTGTTGGCCAGGGTTTGCGATCCAGCAGACGCTCCATTGCGAGGCGGCCTCCATCCGGGCGATGGTTGGCCAACTCCATCAGCTCGTCCTTCAGCGGAATTCCATACTCTTCCGCGGCTGCGAGAAATGCATCGCGACGCGCACGCGCGGAGGCCAGATTCATCGGCCCGGAGATGAATGCGATGCGCTCATGGCCTAACTCCACCAGATGTGCCAGAGCCGCCCGGATTCCCTTCCCATAGTCGACGACGATGTTGCTGATGCCCATGCCCAGTCGGCCGGTATCCAGAAACACGATGGGAATATGACGGCTGCTCAGGCGATCGATGAGGTGAGCATCCATCTCGGAAGTCATGATGGCGACTCCGTCTACCTTGCGCTCCAGCATGCGCTGTACGCAAAGTTCTGTGCGCTCCGAACTGTAGCCAGTGTTCGCGATGATCACGTCCTGGCCATGGGTTACCGCCACATCCTCAAAGCTCTTAACCAAATCCGGAAAGAATGGATTCGTGATGTCCGAGATGATCAAACCATACAATCGGCTGCGTCCCGAACCGAGGGCTCGAGCGTTGGTATTCGGATAATAGTTCAGTGCCAGTATGGCGGTACGCACCCGCTCGGCGGTCTCCGGAGAAACTTTGTCTGAGCCGTTGATCGTACGCGATACTGTCGCGGTCGAGACGTTAGCCTTCCTGGCTACCTCTCGAATATTCATGGACATCCCCGAGGAGAAACAGAATTTGCTGTGTCAGTCTATGCAATAAATGCAAGAGAAACAACAGCTTTCACAAAATTGCCGAATGTCGCCCTTAACATGCATCCAGTATGGACCCATCGACATACCGATGAATTTATAGTTTGCCTGGTCCGCGTAAGACAGCGGCAGACCGCCGTTCCCTCCTGAGTCGCATCGACCGGTCCTTTTTTGTCCCCCTAACTTTCCCACCGCCGACAACTCTGCCACTTGACAGTCGCATGTTTCGGGGACCACCATTATGACCGTGAGTCATATATGGTCGTTGGTCGCAATATAGAATCTCCCGGCCTCGCAAATACTCTTGATTCCCAGGGGCTCCCGCATCTCCAAAGCATGGGACGTCGCGAGCGTCGCGCCGCAGAGACACGCCTTCGCCTGTTTCGCAGCGCGCTCCAGTTGATCGCAGAGCGTGGACTTTCCCATGTTACGGTCGAAGACATTACGAAAGCGGCGGATGTCGGCAAGGGGACATTTTTCAATTACTTCCCTACGAAAGACCATGTCCTCGGCGTGATGGCCGAAATTCAGCTCGGCAAAGTGCACGAGGCCCTCGATCAGGCCACGAGCGGCAAACGCACCATTCAGTATGTGCTCCGCCATCTCATGGCTCGCATTGGGGAGGAGCCTGGGCGCAGCCCCGATCTTGCCCGCGCCTTTATATCATCCTTTGCAGCCAGCGCAGTGGTTCGAGAGCAGATCGATCGCAACATGCTCGATGGGCGGGGTATGGTCGCGAAGATCATTGAGATCGGCCAGCAACGTGGCGAGATCGATTCACGCCTGAAGAAAGAAAAGCTGGCATGGCTGCTCCAGCAAACATTCTTCGGAACTCTTCTGGTGTGGTCTTTGCATGGCGAGCCACCGCTGCAGGATTTAGTTCATGAAAACTTTAAATATTTCTGGAGAGCGATAGCCGCTCCCCGCCGAAGGTGAAGGCGATGAAGCGAAACTTTGTCAGTCTTATCCTCTGCCTGCTGATTGTTGTCAATTGTCGGTCCGGGCGGACCCAGGAAGCAACGATCTACCGCCTGACAATGCGCGACGCCATAGAGAAGGGCCTGCGGGAAAACCTCTCCGTCCTTGTTGCAAACACTCGTATCGACGAGGCCAGCGGAACGAGGGTACGGCGCATGTCTGCTGCTCTTCTTCCACGTGTTCAGGCAGAGAGCTATGCCAGCCTGCAAAACAGGAATCTGCGCGCATTTGGTATTGCGTTCCCCGGCGTCCCATCGGTCGTGGGCCCATTTTCCAACTATGACTTCCGCGTCTCCGCAACACAGAATGTTCTCGACCTTCAGGCCTATCGAAGCTGGAAGGCAAGCGAGCATGCCGTCGATGCCAACAGAATGGACTATCAGGACGCTCGCGATCTCATCATACGAGCCATCGCCGGTCTATATCTCAATGCGGAGTCTGCCGCCGCGCGAGTGGATGCAGCGCAATCCCGCGTAACCGAATCCAGTGCTCTGTATCAGCTTGCCAAAAACAAACACGATGCGGGAACTGCCACTGGTGTCGATGTCCTTCGCTCCCAGGTACAACTCGCCAATGACAAACAGGCATTGCTGGCAACACAGAATCAGCACAAACAAGCATTGCTTATTCTGGCGCGCAATCTCGGCATCGAGCCCGCTGCTCCATTGGAACTAGCCGAATCGCTTCGCTATCAACCGCTCGATCATCCAGCGGCTGAAAGCATCTTGTCATCGGCACTGCTCGCGCGGCCCGATTACCTCTCCCTGGCAAGCCAGAGAAAGGGACTAATCGACCAGCAGCGAGCCAATCATGCACGCTATCTTCCCCGGCTCAGCATCAATGGTAACTATGGCGGGTTGGGACGCACCATCGGCAGCGTTCAAGGTACAGGCCTCCTTCAGGGCCAGGTCGATATCACTCTCTTCGACCGGGATCGCAATGGTGAAGAACAAGAGCTTGCCAGCCGTCTCAAGCGCATCGACGAACAGATTGCTGACCTGCGTCGCGGTATCGATCAGGATATTCGCGAGGCGCTGCTGAACCTTGAGTCTGCTTCCGCGCAGGTGGCCGTGGCCAGCGAGGGCCAGGGTCTTGCGCAGCGGGAGCTTCAGCTCGCGCAGGATCGATTCCGGTCAGGCGTCACGAATAATGTTGAGGTCGTTACTGCGCAGGACGAGCTGGCCCGCGCACAGGAGAACTACATTCTTGCTGTTTCCAGCTACGCGGATGCGAACTTCGCTTTGGGGCGTGCTGCAGGCGGCACGGAGAAGAACATCGGCGAATATCTGGGTAATCCCTGAACCACCGGGATGCTGCGTGTGTATCAGAGAAACCCAGCCTGCGAGGTTTGAATCTATGAAACGTCGTCTTATTGTTCTGGTTGTATTGGCGGCCCTGGTTGCCGCCGGAGTGTATCTCTATCCGCGCTTCAAGCGGAAAGCTCCGCCCGCCAACCAGCTCACGCTCTCCGGTAATATTGAAGCGCACGAGAGCCTGGTCGGCTTCAAGGTGCCAGGACGCATCGTCGAACTTCCCATCGAAGAAGGCCAGTGGATCGAACGCGGCACCCTGATTGCACGCCTGGATCAGGCCGACTACCAGCAGAAGGTGCACATCGATCAAGCTAACGTTGGCGTGCGCCAGTCCAATCTCAATCTCGTTCTCGCCGGTACTCGCGAGCAGGACATCAAGGCCGCGCAGCAGACTATGCTCGATGCGCAAGCCGACCTGCAGCAGAAGAAGCTGGATGCGCAACGCGCCGAGCGGCTCTACAGCGAAGACGCCATCTCGGCGCAGGATCGCGATCTTGCCGAGACTGCGCTCAAGCGTGCCCAGGCATCCTTTGAAGCCAACGAGCAGCGCTACAACAAAGCCCAGGAAGGCAACCGCAAAGAGGACGTAGCCATCGCGCGCGCCGACCTCAACGCGGCACGCGCCAACCTCGGTATGTCGCACGTCAATCTGAGCTACTCAACTTTGTATGCTCCAACATCCGGCGTCATCACCGTGCGCCAGGCGGAACAAGGAGAGGTGGTTGTTCCGGGCACACCCGTAGTTACCCTCGCCGATCTTGATCACATCTGGCTACGCGCCTATCTTGCTGAGACCGATCTTGGCCGCGTTCGCTGGGGACAGGATGCTGTCATCACCACAGACACCTACCCCGGCAAGCAATACCACGGACGAATCTCGTTTATTGCCTCGAATGCCGAGTTCACTCCGAAGAGTGTGCAAACGTATCAGGAGCGCGTAACGCTGGTCTACCGGATCAAGATTGATATCGACAACACGAATCACGAATTGAAGCCCGGCATGCCAGCAGATGCCCACGTCACGATTGCAGGGAGCAGCAACTCCGCGCCGCAACAAAAGAACGTGCAGGAGAAGTGATGGCAGCTCCTTCGTCATCCGCGATCACGGTTCGCGATCTCACAAAGAGCTTCGCTGGAGTCTGCGCCGTCGATCATCTCTCGTTCGATGTGCAGCCCGGAGAGATCTTCGGCCTGGTCGGACCGGATGGCGCAGGCAAAACAACAACTCTGCGCATGCTCGCCGGCATCATGCTGCCAGACGAAGGCGGAGCCACTGTCGCCGGCGTTGATGTGGTGCGCACTCCGGAGGCTGCCAAACACGACCTTAGCTACATGCCGCAGCGGTTCGGCTTATACGAGGACCTCACCGTCACCGAAAACATTCGCTTCTATGCCGATCTCTTTGGCGTAAAAAGAGCAGAACGAGACACGCGTGCTGCGCAACTGCTTCAGGCCGCGGGGATGAGCGAGTTCCCCAAGCGCCTTGCTGGAAATCTTTCCGGCGGAATGAAACAGAAACTGGGACTCGTCTGCGCCCTGATTCATCGGCCCAGGATTGTTCTTCTCGACGAGCCTACAACCGGCGTCGATCCGGTTTCACGCAGGGATTTCTGGCGCATTCTCTATGAGCTCATCTCCGAAGGTATCGCCATCCTCACATCGACTGCTTACCTGGATGAGGCAGAGCGCTGCCATCGTGTCGCATTGTTGCATCAAGGCAAGCTGCTCTTCTGCGACACTCCAGACAATCTAAAGATGAAGTTTGGAAAAGACGTGCTGTCGATTCCATCCTCGGATGCACGCCGCGCCCATCAAGAACTAGAACATGCGGAGGGAATCTCGAGTCTGATCCTGACTGGCGATGGCGTGCACGTAGTCGTAGACAATGCTGGCCGTCGCATCCCGGAATTCGAGAATCGGCTGCGCAACTCTGGCATTCCTTACGATGCAATCCGTCAGGTTACGCCAACCATCGAAGACCTCTTCGTGGATGCTGTAACGAGTGGGCAAGGAGTATCGCCCCATGACTGAGAACGGCAACTCCGTCGTGGTCGACAATCTCGTGAAGAAATTTGGAGATTTCGTGGCTGTCGATCACATCAGCCTGGAAACACGGAAAGGCGAAATCTTTGGCTTTCTCGGCCCGAATGGCGCAGGCAAGTCCACGACGATTCGAATGCTCTGCGGCCTGCTTCGGCCCACCTCTGGCCGAGCCGTGGTTGCAGGCTTTGATGTCAGCCGCGCTCCTGAGATGGTTCGACAGAACATCGGCTACATGTCGCAAAAGTTTTCGCTCTATAACGATCTTAAGGTCATCGAAAACCTTCGCCTCTTTGCCGGTCTCTATGAAGTTCGTTCCAGCGAACTCAAAGCACGCATCGATTGGGCTCTCGAGATGGCGAATCTGAAGGGCCGGGAGGATTCCCTCGTAAGCACGCTTCCCGGCGGTTGGAAGCAACGTCTTGCCCTCGGATGCGCCGTCTTGCATAAGCCACCTGTCCTATTTCTTGACGAGCCTACCTCCGGTGTCGATCCTATCTCGCGCCGCCAGTTCTGGGATCTGATCCACCAGATGTCGGGAGAAGGTGTGACGGTCTTCGTCACCACCCACTACATGGAAGAGGCAGAATACTGCAACCGGCTCGCACTGATTTTTCGCGGCAAAATGGTCGCGCTCGGCACTCCTTCAGAACTCAAGCAGAAATCGATGACAGGAGATTTGCTGTTGGTCGAATGCGAGCCGCTCGGTCCGGCGGTGGAAGCATTGCAATCCGCTCCAGATGTCCTCGATGCAGCTGTCTTTGGAAATGCGCTGCACCTGGTTGTGAAGCATGCCGATGCCGCAATACCCGCAGTGAAAGGCTATCTGCGAAACCATGGTGTGACCGTAAGACGCGTCGAGACGATTCGTCCCAGCCTGGAGGACGTCTTCGTCGCTCTCACCGCGGAGTCAAAACCGTCATGAGCATCACCCGTTTTTTTGCCGTCGCGCGGAAGGAGTTTATCCAGATTCGCCGCGACTCGCGCAGCTTGATCATCGTCCTGCTCATGCCCGTGATCCTCATGCTGCTGTTCGGCTATGGCGTGAATCTCGACCTGAAACACCTGCCGGTCTATGTGTATGATCGCGACGGCAGTCAGCAAAGCCAGGATCTCCTCAAACGCTTCCAGGCGAGTGAGTATTTCAACATCGTCATGGTCGCAAGGAATTATCCGGAGCTCGTTCGAGCCATGGATAGCGGCCGTGCCAGGATGGGGATCGTGATTCCCTGGGATTTCTCGCAGCGGCTCCAGGATGGGCGTTCCACACAACTGCAAGCAATTGTCGATGCGACCGATGACAACACTGCCAACATACTCATTGGCTATACCAGGGCTGTGGTCCAAAGCTACTCGTCGGACATTCAACTCAACTGGCTTCGCAGTCAGGGGCTACAAGCCCAGACCGCTTCGGTTAGCGTCGAAACCCGTACCTGGTACAACGAGAATCTCGATAGTAGCGCCTTTATCGTTCCCGGCGTGCTTGCGCTGGTGATGTCGGTAATCGGAGCGTTCCTCACCTCCCTTACTATCGCGCGGGAATGGGAACGCGGCACGATGGAGCAGTTGATCTCCACTCCGGTAACATCGCTCGAAATCATGCTGGGCAAGCTGGTTCCCTACTTCATCATAGGAATGGTCGATGTCGTGATCTGCACTTTGCTCGCAGTGGAGTGGTTTCACGTCCCCTTCCGCGGATCAGTACTTACGCTCCTCATCAGCTCCGCGATGTTCCTGGTGGTGGTGCTCTCCCTCGGATTCTTTATCTCCGTCGTCGCAAAGAGCCAACTGGCAGCGAGTCAAATCGCTCTCCTCGTTACATTCCTTCCAGCATTTCTGCTTTCCGGTTTTCTCTATTCGATTGAACAGATGCCTGTGGTGCTGCAATGGATCACGCACATTCTACCGGCGCGTTACTACGTCTCCATACTGAAGAAGATCTTTCTCAAGGGCACCCCCATAAGTTTGCTTGCGGCGGATCTGCTTCCCCTGGCTGTCTTTTCTCTGCTGCTGGCGCTGCTCGCTACGCGAACCTTTCACAAGAAGCTGGTTTAGGAGACTGATATGTTTGCGCGTCTCAAGCAGTTGCTCATTAAGGAATTCATCCAGGTCTTCCGGGACAAGCGCACGCGCCTTCTGCTCATCGGCCCCCCTATCATCCAGATGCTCGTCTTCGGCTATGCCGCGACCTACGAGATTCATCACGTGCCCACCGTCGTGCTCGATCTCGATCACAGCCAGGAGAGCCGCGATCTCATCTCAAGGTTTACGTCGAGCCCCTACTTCACCGTCGAAAGGCAGCTCACCGATTCTCGCGAGTTAGGCAATCTCGTCGATCGCGGCAAGGCAACAGTCGGGTTACAGATCAACCCCGGATTCGCGCAGAATCTGAGAAAAGGCCAGACCGCCTCTCTGCAAGTCCTTGTCGATGCGACGAACTCGAATACAGCTCTCATCGCGTCGGGCTACATCAATCAGATCGCGCTCGGCTTTGCGCACGATTACCAGCAGGACCGGCTCTATCGCATCTCGCCTCAGATCACGGAGAGGATTCCCTCAGTCGAACTCGAACAGCGCCCCTGGTACAACCCCGATCTGAGGAGCCGTTGGTTTTTTGTACCCGGAATCATTGGCAGCCTGACGCTTGTGCTTGTGGTCAGCCTGACAGCCTTTGCCGTCGTGCGCGAACGCGAGATCGGCACACTGGAACAAATCATGGTCACGCCCATCAGCCCCCTGGAGTTCATGCTGGGCAAGACGCTGCCGTTCTTCCTCATTGGGTTGTTCGATGTCTCTTTGATTGGCATCCTGGGAACGCTCTGGTTCCAGGTGCCATTCCGCGGCCACGTTCTGGTTCTGTTGCTGGGCACAGTTCTGTTCCTGCTTTGCATGCTGGGTATGGGGCTGTTGATCTCGACTATCTCATCAACGCAGCAACAGGCTCTGGTAACGGCTTTCTTTTTCATTATGCCGGCGATAACCTTCTCCGGCTTCGGATTCCCCATCAGCACCATGCCCCAATGGATGCAGAACCTTACCTATCTCATTCCACTGCGCTACTTCCTCGTGGTGCTTCGCGGAACATTCTTGAAGGGCTCCGGTTTAGACCTGCTGTGGCCGCAGATGCTGGCTATGGCCATCCTGGGAGTCAGCCTCCTCACGATGGCGGTGCTTCGCTTCCACAAGGCGCTCGATTAAACGGACGCCCCGGCAGCAGATACCCCTTCGCATCTGCCTCCGGAGGGGTTCCCAGCCCATCCCCCTGAGGGGCTTTCATTCCCGGCTCTTTGGTCGTAGAGTAGAGCCGTCAGAGGCTTCCCGTACGAAGCAGTTGTCACAACCGCCAGTGCCCGGGAACACATCCAATGCATGGCGGGAAGTGGAAAGCTTCTTCCCGGCAGGAGATCCAACATGTTGGAACCTGGCAGCCATCGCTGGAGCAAGCCGGCATCGATCCTCGTCGCAACAGATCTGGGGGACGTTGACCGGCTTTTTCCGTTTGCCCTCCAACAGGCCAAACAATCTGGTGCCCGCCTCTTCCTCCTGCACGTTTTGACAGCAACCAATTCCATCGCCGTCGATCCCGGCGGACTCCCCTATTACAGCCCATCTGAAGCCATCCACTATGCCGAGAAGTTCCTTGCGTCTTATTGCGCCGAGGCGCGGCAGGCCAATATCGATTGCGAAGTGCTGGTCCGCGAGGGCACGCCAACGCAACAGATTCTGGCTGCGGTCCGGCAGCTCCATATAGACCGGGTACTGCTCGGCACGCGGAGCCGAAGCAAGTGGGGGAAACTGCTTCTGGGCTCCGTTGCAGAGCAAGTGCTGCGCTCGGTGTCGGTCCCTGTATTTACCGTGGGGCCAGAGGCTCACCAGGGTGAAGCTGCAGTCGATGGTCAGGAGACCATCCTGCACGCAACGTCACTCAGTAAAGCCTCCCGCGCCAGCGCAGCACTTGCGTGCGAAGTAGCGCGTGCCTCTCGCTCGCAACTCATTCTGCTGCATGTGCTTACGCCGGGCGGTTCAAATCACGACCTCGCTCCTGGCGCAGAGGGGTATGCCACAGAAGGGTGGGCCAAGGATCAACTGGTGTCTCTGATCCCCAGCGATCTCGCCTGCCAGTGCGCATGCTCCACACGAGTTGTCACCGGACATATCGCCATTGAGATTCTTGCGCATGCCTCCGCCGTACATGCCAGCCTCATCGTGCTGGGAGCGGTCCATAGCTCTGCCATGGGGGCGATCGCTCGCGAAGGAACTGTCTATCGCGTGCTGGCGCACGCGCGCTGCCCCGTCCTAACCCTTAGGGAGCCAGACCAGGTGGAGGAAACTTCACTGAATCAACAGGGTTTTGTGTTACATGAATAAGCTGGAGAGCGGAGCCTAAGCGGTTAGCTTTTCCAGCTCTTCCGGCTTGAGAATCGTAAGTGCAGTTCCCTTGATGCTGATAAATTGATTGCGTCGGAACTGATTCAGCAGGCGGGTGACCGTCTCCCGGGAAGTGCCCGCCATATTGGCGATCTCTTCGTGGGTCAGGGCAAGGGTAAAACGCATCTCCGGCTTGCCGCAGGAGACAGAGCCACCCCAATCCAGCAAAAGACGCGCCAGTCTGCCGGCAGCGGAGCCGGAAAGCGCAAGCCGCTTGGCATCGTGGAAGACGGTAAGGTATTCGCTGGAAAGCGACTGTGCCGCGTGCATGCTGGCGATGCCGTGTTTCGCCAGAAAATCGACAAACTCCTGCTTGCGGATCGCCTTGACCTGGCAAGGTTCAATCGCCTCGGATGTCACTTCATAAGGAACATTCGCCAACACCGCGCTCAGTCCCAGAACATCCCCAGGGCCGGCGATCTTGAGGATCATCGTCTTGCCATCGCGTGATGTAGAAGAAATCTTCACCTGGCCACTGCACATGATGAAGACATTCCGTGCCGCATCGCCCTCGGCAAAGAGCTTGGCTCCGCGGGCATGGCTCATCTGGATACCAATGCCGTCAAAGTCCTTCAACGCCTCTGGAGTCAGGTTGCAAAACATCCGCAATGTGCGGTGCTCGCAATTCATGCAGTCTTCTGTTGCGTGATGACCTTGAGGGGAAGACATAGTTGTCGCGTCAAAGATTTCTCTCTCAGTATAGCGCAACTCTCCTCGCTGCCAATACCTTGAAAAATCTTCCTCTTCCAGCTCTGCCGGAAACGCCACAGATTCCCCTTTTTCCACGTCTAAAGGAACTCCTGCCGCACAGATTTAGCTCCCATGGGTCTAGCGCCCGCCTCCGGGGTGACGTATCCTCGTCTTCCGCGGCAGGTAAACCAGCCCATACGCCCGCGAAACCTCGCGGCCCAGCTCCTCAAGAAGATGCATGCGCAGCGGCGGATACTCCTGAAACGCGGCCTGGAGCACGCTCATCGGGAAGACGAGGGCCGCAGCGTCCGTGGACGCAGCCAGCGTGTAGTTGTGCCGGTGGTCACCGAGTACGGCTGCCAGTTCTACCAGATCTCCCGCATGCAAGGTCCCCAGGGTCAGGCGTTTCTCCCGCCGTTGGGCCGACCGGGCAAACTCACCAGTCAGCAGCAGGTAAAGCCCGTCGCACTCAGTGCCCTGGGCAAACAGCAACTCTCCGGCAGCGTAGTGTCGCCGCTGTGCGGCAGCGCCTAGCTGTTGCTCAAGCTGGCCCGGACATGCGAGCAGTTCCGTCAGCGGCCTGGGTGTCAGGGCGCTCAGGTTGTCTTGTCGATCATAGCTCAGCATGAAATTCCTTTCCTTCATCAGGAAACGGCGACCGCCGCGTGATGCCCGGTCGCCAATTGGCTCCCCATAAACATCAGGCGAAGCCCAAAATACAGTGCATAAAATCCAACAGCGCGGATCGCCATAGCCTCCGTTCCCAGCGCGCCCACCACCAGCAGCACTCCAAAAGTGATGCAAAGGAAAGCCGAAACCAGCAGCAGGTTCCGCGGCAGCGGATGGCGGCTGAAGCTGGGAAGCATGGCCAGGTCCAGAGCCGTCACTAGAAGCGCATGAAACGCCGCAACCACGGCCAGCAATCGCATGGTAATGGAAGGAGCCAACAGTACCGTCAGCCCCACCCCCAGGCCAATCAAGCCCGGCAGCCACCACACCAAAACCGTATGCATTCTTCTTTGCCGAGCCGTAACCTCGACGGCAACTACCAGGTCAAGCAACCCTGCCGCTACCAGCACAAAACCGGTACTTAACAACACGACTACTGTTACGAACGTCCCCATCAACCGGTCTTCAATCAAGGGACGCAAGCTAATCAACCCGATGCTCAGCAACAAAGTCAGCCCGCCCTGCACAAAGCAGATCCAACGGTGCTGGATCAGTTGCTTCAGCATCGCACTACCATTCCTTCCGGGGGAGCTGGATCCGCCGCAACCGCCACCGCAGGAGGAATAAAAAATACCGGCGTCCTCGCTCGCGTAATGACCTCGTATGCCGTGCCGTGCGCACTCTTGCTGCGACTCTCCCGCTTGACGGGCACCACAATCATGGAGACTCGATACTCCGCAGCGACCGAGGCAATCACATCCGCTGGCGTCCCATCCTTTACCAGGCAGCGCACAGGAACCCCAGCCGTCCCTTGGGCAGCATTCACGCTGGCTGCGGTCGCAGCGCAGGGATCGGTCTTGGCCAATGCCTCTGCCTGCGTCCGCGCATGCACCAGGATGATGCCACCATGAATATGCTTCGCAAGCGACTGAGCTACGGAAATCGCCTTTCCCGCTGCTGCGTCGCTCTCAATCGGCACCAGAATTTCACCCCCGGTAAGCTCTGCCTCGCTTGTACTGACAACATCCGCGGCCACTGCCATTACCGGGCAAGGCGCCAAGCGAACAAGCTGCTCCGCAACCGTTCCCACCACTACCGGGCCAATCCCCTTCGCGCCGCGCGTACCCAAAATCACCAGATCGGCCTTGTACTGTTCGATCACCTGCAGCAACAGGTGAGTCACCACGCCCTGCCGTACCTCGGAGTTGCTCGGAATGCCCGCACTCAGAAACTCATCGGCCAGGCGATCCATCTCTTCCCGCGCCGCGTCCGTCATCTCCTCCAGTACCTGCCGCGGCACGTCGGAGAGATTCGCATAGGAAACCGGGTCGATCACGTGAGCCAGAATGACGCGCGCGCCATAGACGCTCGCCAGCAACCGCGCATAATGCAGCGCCGCCGCAGAAGTTTGGGATAAGTCCGTCGCTACAACAATGGTTTTGATCTCAGGAGACGCCGTGTACGGCATGAAGTCACCTCTACAGATCTTCGAGTTTGGCTCCATGTAGCAACAGAAACAGTGACGGAATTCACGTCTGCCTGTGACTTACATCACAGGATCGACGGCATTCGCGTGTAATGACAGGCCGTGCCCCGGAAATCCCTTTGCAAAAAGAAACCTGCTTCTGTAGGCTGGACGCGATTCCGGAGCGCTCAAAAGATGCGTAATCAATCGTTTGCTTTAGCCATTTTTCTGTCTGCTTCCCTGTGTACATCCGTGGTTCGCGCGCAAGCACCTGTGCCAATGAGTCCGGCCATCGAACAACGGGCTCATGCCATGCTCGGCAAGATGACGCTCGAGGAGAAGATCGATCTCATCGGCGGCGAGAATGACATGTTCATCCGCGCGATGCCTGACGCGGGCTTTCCTCAACTGAAGATGTCCGACGGCCCAATGGGTGTTCGCACCTGGGGCCCCTCCACGGCGTACGCAGCCGGAATCGGACTGGCTGCCGCGTGGGATCCTGAACTTGCGGAAAAGGTCGGCGTTTCGCTGGGAAGAGATGCCCGTGCCCGCGGAGTCAACTTCCTGCTCGGCCCCGGCGTGAACATCTACCGCGCCCCGATGAATGGGCGCAATTTCGAGTATCTCGGCGAGGATCCTTACCTCTCGGCCCGCAACGCTGTCCGCTACATCGACGGCGTGCAAAGCCAGGGCGTGATTGCAACCGTCAAACACTACGCCGCCAATAACCAGGAGTTTGATCGCCACAATGTCAGCTCCGATGTGGACGAGCGTACCTTGCGCGAGATCTATTTCCCCGCCTTTGAAGCTGCGGTTCGCGAGGCTCATGTTGGAGCCGTGATGAACTCCTATAACCTCGTCAACGGCGTGCATGCTACTCAGAATCCGTTCCTCAATCTTCAGGTTCTGCGCAAGGATTGGGGATTTCAAGGCATCGTCATGTCGGACTGGGATGCGACCTATGACGCGGTGGGCGCCGCGAACAATGGACTCGATCTCGAGATGCCCTATGGCAAGTTCATGAACCGCAAGAACCTGCTGCCTGCCGTCCACGATGGCAAGGTAACCACGGCAGCGATCGATGAGAAAGTACAGCGCATCTTCGCGACCTCTCTCCGCTTTCACTTTCTCGATCGTCCGCAACTGGATCTGAGTCTCCCCCTCTATAGCCAGGAGGGACGTCGAGTGGCCCTTCAGTGTGCCCGCGAGGGGATCACGCTCTTGAAGAATGAAGGCGGAGTGCTTCCCCTGAGCGCAGATACCATCAAGACAATTGCCGTGCTTGGCCCGGATGCGTGGCCGGCTGTCAGTGGTGGAGGCGGCAGTTCCGAAGTGACGCCATTTGAGTCGGAAGGCATCATGACGGGACTCAGCAACTTTGGCCACGACAAGGTGAGAGTGCTCTACGCCCGTGGCCTGCCAACCTTCCGCGAGATTCTAAAGCAGACAAAGTTCGACAGCGGCGTACGGGTGGAGTTCTTCGACAATGACCAGTTCACCGGCACGCCAAGGATAAGTACGGAACAGCGCATCGGCCCCTCGAAAAACGCCGAATCGACTCCGCG
Source organism: Acidisarcina sp. (assembly GCA_035539175.1). Classification (NCBI taxonomy): domain Bacteria; kingdom Pseudomonadati; phylum Acidobacteriota; class Terriglobia; order Terriglobales; family Acidobacteriaceae; genus Acidisarcina; species Acidisarcina sp. The sequence goes on from DATLIY010000009.1 coordinate 100,185, forward strand.
GCCAACCGCCATCCGCTACACCGCAAGCTATACTCCGGCCAAAAGCGGTAACTATTTCTTCCTGGTCTCCGGGTCGAACTCTGACACCTACAAATTGACCGTCAATGACAAGATGTGGCTGGAGCAGCACCATAGGGAGGGCCAGGCCCCGCGATGGGTCGAGATACCGCTCCAGGCCGGCAAGCCCACTTCCATCCGGCTGGACTATATCGGCAACTCCGCCGGTCGCAACCTCAACCTCGGCATACGCTCCGCCGACGAGATGATTTCGCCCGAGAGCAGGAAGATCGCGGCTCTCGCCGATGCTGCGGTCGTTGCCGTGGGTTTTGACACCGCAACTGAAAGCGAAGGCTCCGATCGTACCTTCCAACTGCCCTGGGGACAGGACGCATTGATCCAGGCCGTTGCGTCGGAGAACAAGAAGACGATCGTCGCCATCACCGCCGGCGGAGGGGTAGACATACGGACATGGATCGACAAGGTTCCCGTCCTCCTCCAAAACTGGTATCCCGGAGAGGAGGGCGGAAGGGCCATAGCGGAGATTCTCTTTGGCGCGCACAATCCTGAAGGCAAGCTGCCCGCCACCTTCGACGGCTCCTGGGAGGAGAGTCCGGTCCACGACAGCTACTACGCCACAACCGGCGCGGACGGAATCCCTCACGTGAAGTACAGCGAAGGCCTCTTCTATGGCTACCGTTACTACACGTCCGCCAGCAGGAAGCCCCTCTTTCCCTTCGGGTTTGGCCTCTCTTACACGACCTTCAGCTTCTCCGGTCTTGAAGTCACTCCTGCCAGCGTCAAGGCCGGCGACGAAGTGACCGTCTCCTTCGACGTCACGAATACCGGCCGTCGCGAGGGGGCGGAGGTAGCGCAACTCTATGTGAGCGATCCCTCGGCAACTGTCAAGCGTCCGGTCATGGAGTTGAAGGGATTCGAGAAGGTTCGCCTGGCGCCCGGTGCGAAGCAGCGCGTCACGCTGAAGCTGAACGACCGCTCTTTCTCGTACTACGATGTTGCCTCCCATCAGTGGAAGATCGATCCGGGCAAGTTCACCATCCTGGTTGGCGACTCTTCCGAAAACACTCCGCTTAAGGGCGATCTCACCATCGGCAAATAAGCAAAGGCACCTTAGCTCATGCCCGGCTGCATCTTCCTATGCAGCCGGGCTTTTTTGGGCGCACGCTCATCATCGGATTTCAATGCCGTATATTGAATGGGCATCAGGGTGGAGGATTTTCATGTCGACATCGCAATCGCCACAACAGAAATGGCCCTCTCTTCGCTGGGATGAGTGGAAGGACACCGCTGACACACTCCATATGTGGACACAGATCGTCGGAAAGGTTCGGCTGGCGCTCAACCCGCTCCGCAATCATTGGTGGAATGTTCCCTTTTACGTCAGCGCAAGAGGCCTGACCACCGGGGGCATTCCCTACAATGGCTCCGTGTTCGATGTCGAGTTCGACTTTGTTGCACACGAGCTCGTCACCCGCATGGGCGATGGCCAGGTGATTGCCCGTCCACTGCGGGCGCAGTCTGTCGCGGCGTTCTATGCCGAGTTTCTGGAGACATTGAAGGTGCTCGGAATCGAGGTATCCATCTATGAAAAGCCGGTGGAGATCAGCAACCCGATTCCCTTCCCGCAAGACGTCCAGCACGCAAGCTATGATCCCGAATACGCTCACCGCTTCTGGCAGATCCTCGTGCGATCCCAGGCGATCTTCTCGAAGTTCGAGACTGCGTTTCTGGGCAAGGCAAGCCCGGTCCATTTCTTCTGGGGCAGCTTCGATCTGGCGGTGACGCGCTTCTCCGGCAGGCCAGCACCGCCCCGCAAGGACGCGGACAGCATCACCCGTGAAGCCTACTCCCACGAAGTGATAAGTGTAGGATTCTGGCCGGGCAACGGAGGTTATGGAGCCGCGGCTTTTTATGCCTATGCCGCTCCGGAACCCGCCGGACTCAGCCAGCACGCCATCCAGCCGGCAAAGGCCTTCTATGATAACAACCTGAAAGAATTCATCCTCAAGTACGACGACGTATGCTCCTCCTCCACGCCAGATGAGGATGTCATGCAGTTTATTGAGAGCGTCTACGATGCCGCATCAACACTCGCAGGATGGGATCGCCACTCGCTGGAGAGGGCTCCGGCCGCTGCAGTCTAGATCGGGAGCCATCCCGCGGTGCCACTAAAGAAGATGGCCGCGAGTTGCAAGCAACTCACGGCCATACCTTCGTATCTTTAGCCAATCGAAGCCGAAGCAAATCAAACTTCAGCCTGCCTTGCGTTTCCGCTGCGGAGCGGACTTCCGCTCGGCGCGGGATTCCTCGACCGCCACTTTCTTCGGCGGCTTCTTCTCTCCCTGCACCTTCGGCTCTTCCATCTGGCGAGCCTCGATGCTCTTCTTCAGAGCATCCATCAGGTTGATCACCGGAGCCAGCCGGCGATGCTGCGTCTGCGCAGGTGCGGCCAACTGGCCGGCTCCCTTGCTCTCCACCAGCTTCTCTACGCGGGATTCATACTCGTCCTTGAATTGCTCCGGCTGAAAGTGGCCTGTGAGCTGCTTCATGAACTGCTCCGCCAGTTGTACCTCCTGCGGCTGCAGATTAAGGTCTTCATCCTTTCCGAATTCGCTCACCTCTCGTACTTCAGAGGCATAGTAGAGCGTGTGCAGGACGAGCCCCTTGTGGTAAGGACGGATCAACACCACCTGCTCGCGCTGGTGCATCGTCAGCTTGGCAATGGCAGCCACCTGGAGCCGCTCCATGCCCTGCATCAACAGGGCATAGGCACGGCGTCCCGGTTCTTCCGCAACGCTGTAGTAAGAGGTTTCGAAATAGATGGGGTCGATATCGTCCAGCTTGACGAATTGCAGGATCTCCATCGCCTCGGACGACTCTGCCTGGAGCCCCTTCAGCTCCTCGTCGGAGACGAGAACATAGGTGTCCTTGTCTACCGGGTAGCCCTTGGCCAGCTCGCTCCGCTCCACAACCCGCTCGCAGTGGGGACAATAAAGCTGCTGCTTGATGCGCGTCCCGCAGACTTCGTGGATCTGATTGAAGCTGATATGCGTCTCCCGCGCCGCTGCAAACAGGCGCACAGGGACGGAAATCAGGCCAAACGTAATATATCCCTTCCACACAGTCGATGCCATGGATCTCCCTCAACGCGGAAGCGTGCCGCGCATGTGGGATGTGACCAGGCGCGCGTGAGGTTTTCTCGCAGCCTTGAAAAATTCTCCGGATTCGGACCTACCCGGCTTATTTGGCCAGCTCGGATTGAACTCCGCGGCCCTCGGAGTTGCTCGGATCATCGGCGGCAACGGCGCTCTGGCGCAGAATCATGCTCGCAACATACGCAGCGCCAAAGCCATTGTCGATATTCACCACAGTCACATTCGGAGCGCAGGAATTCAACATGCCAAGCAGCGCGGCCACCCCGCCAAATGCGGCGCCATAGCCAACGCTCGTCGGCACAGCAATCACCGGTGCGCCAACCAGGCCACCTACGACGCTCGGCAGCGCGCCCTCCATACCGGCACAGACGATCACCGCCTTGGCGCGGCCCAACACCTCATGCTGCGACAGCAATCGATGCAGCCCCGCGACTCCGACGTCATAGACGCGATCGACCGAGGCGCCCATCGCCTCCGCCGTGATCGCAGCCTCCTCCGCTACGGGAAGATCGCTGGTACCCGCACAGAGAACGGCGATGTTTCCGGGCAGTTGTCGCACCGATTGCTGACGCAACGTGATGATGCGTGGAACCTCGTGATACTTTGCCCCAGGCACCAGCTCGCGCACCGCATCGAAGGCCGCAGCATCCGCGCGTGTCGCCAGCACATCTCCGCCCTTGCGCGCCATGCGGAAGAAGATCTCCGCCACCTGCTCCGCCGTCTTGCCCGCGGCGTAGATCACCTCCGGCAGGCCAATGCGCAGGCTGCGATGGTGATCGATCTTCGCAAATCCCACGTCCTCAAAAGGGAGATGCGAGAGTTGCCCCAATGCTTCGCTCGGATCGACGATTCCGCTGCGTACCTCTTGCAGCAACGCCAGCAATGTCTCCCGCGTCGTCATCGGATGGCTCCTGCCTCTGTCGAAGGCGCCGCTTGCAGAGCAGCCGCTGCTATAGCGGCCTGCAACACCACCTTCACCGGCACGCCGCGCTCTTCGGCCAGCAGACGGCAGTCTTCATACTCCGGTGCAAAGTTATAGTCCACGCCCGCAAAGGCTCCTCTCTTGATACGAACGCGCCCGTAGGCTGTCTCCACCTCGGTCCAGGCACGGTCCAGGCATACCCGCGATTCTTCGCGCACGCGATAGCCAAGGGTGCTGGTCTCGCGCAGCAACAGCTCGCCAAACTCCGCGCTCCGCTCCGGGGCCACCAACAGCGTGAGCAGCGTTCCCAGGCGCCCCTTCTTCATCGTCACCGGGGTGGACATCACATCCAGCGCGCCACGCTCCAGCGCAAGCTGCATGCAATGCGCCAGCACCTGCGGACTCTGGTCGTCGATGGCGCACTCCAGCACGGCCACCGTCTCACGGGGCATCAACACAGGAGCATCCTGCGACTGCCCGATGCTGAGGCGCACGACGTTGGGAAATCGTTCAGGATTGCGATGGCCCGCTCCGTACCCGATCGACTCCGTTCGCATGCGGGGCTGCTCCGCGAAATCGCAGCCCAGCGCTCGCAGCAAAGCCGCTCCGGTGGGGGTCACCAGTTCCATCGGGATGCCGGAGGAGTAGGTCGGAGCGCCTCGCAGCAACTCCGCCGTCGCCGGCGCGGGAACAGGAAAACGCCCATGCGCGCAATCGACCCAGCCACTACCCACATTGAGGGGAGAACAAATCCATCGCTCAACGCCCAGCGCATCCAACCCAACCGCATTGCAGACGATGTCCACAATCGCATCCACCGCGCCAACCTCGTGGAAGTGAATCTTCTCCACAGGCACGCCGTGAATCCGCGCCTCTGCCTCACCCAGGAGGCGAAAGGCATCGCTGGCCAGTAGCCGCGCCTTCGAAGAGATCTCCGCTTTTTCGATGATCTTCAGAATCTCCGGAAGATTGCGGCTGTGCTCATGCGAATGGGCATTTCCAGCCTCTGGATCGGCAAGCTCGTGCGGGTGATCCGCATGTTCGTGGTCATGGCTATGTTGGTGGTCGTGCGCATGCTCGTGCCCGTGCTCATGCGCGTGGTCATGCAGGCGCTTCTGAGAATGCTCATGTGAGCCTGCATCTTCCGCCAGCTCCCCGCCCACCAGCACGTCCACCTTCGTGGCCTGGATGCCGCTGCGGTTGACACGCGCAACGCGAAGCGTCGCACCCAATCCCAGCGCCGCTGCAGTCTGCTCCAGCATCGCGGGAGAAACCCCTGCATCCACCAGCGCGCCCAGCAGCATATCGCCACTTATTCCCGCAAAACATTCGATATACGCAGTCTTCATGCGCTCGTCTTATCTTCCTTCACTCTGTCTAAGCTTGCAGGTGCATGCCCACCGGCACCACTTAAGACTTCCACCGGCAGAATCTCGTTCATCGATCCCGAGCGATAGCCCTCGCAATCGATAGCTACATAGCGAAACCCAGCGGCCTTGACTGCCTTGGAGATCACCTTCATCGTTGCTACATCGAGCGCCGCAGCCATCTCCTCAACGGCAATCTCTATGCGCGCAATGTCGCCATGGTGCCGTACCCGAAAGCGGCGAAAGCCCAGCCGCCGCATCGCCTCTTCGGCATCCTCGATGGTCCGCAGCACCTCTGGCGTTACCCGCCTCCCATATTCCACTCGCGAGGAAAGGCAGGCGGATGCGGGTTTGTCCCACAGCCGCAACCCCGCTTCGTGGGCCAGGGCGCGCACATCTTCCTTGGTCAATCCTGCCTCGGCCAGCGGCGCAAGAATCCCATGCTCGCGCGCGGCCTTCTGGCCAGGTCGAAAATCCTGATTGTCATCGAGGTTCAGCCCATAGGCGATTGCGGCAAACTCGCCCGACCCCATCTCGTGCTCCATCACGTCGAACAACTCGTTCTTGCAGTGGAAGCAGCGATCCGCGCCGTTCCTTGCGTACTCGTCCTTCTCCAGTTCATGGGTCGTCACGATCCGCAATGGGATGCTGTGTTCCGCGGCAAAATGTTGCGCCTCCTCGCGTTCCCTTCGCGGCAGGCTTGCCGAATCCGCCAGCACCGCAAGCATCCGGTCCCCGAGAATGCGGCTGGCAGCGTAGGCGAGATAGGCGGAATCGATTCCGCCGGAATAAGCAACCATCACGCTGCCAATTTCTCGCAGGCGCTCCTCCAGCCGCCGCTTCTTCGTTTCCAGAATCAAGCTCATACCTTCTACCCCGCGATGCCGCTCAACCCAGCCATTGCGGATTCCTGCCCGTCCCGTCAAAGTTCTGGGTGTTCTTGTACTTCTCCAACTCGCCAGTCACCGCTTCGCTCGAAGCACGCGCCCGCAAAGCCTTCATCGCCGCCTCATCCATCGGGCGGAAGTTCCGCGCCAGATCAAGCGCCTGGTTCAGGATCTGCATGGAATCGCAGCCGGTAATCTGGCAGTGCACCTTCTGGCTTATCGAATAGTGCAGGCACTCCACCGGCTTGACGGTCTTGCTCTGCAGGAAGATGCCGCCGCCCAGCCCCTTCATGCCCAGGATCCCCATCCCCAGTTTGGACGCTACCGGGATCACCTGGTTGGCAAAGCTGTTGAATTGCGCGTCCATCACATTCACCGGCATCTGCACCGTGTCGAAGGTATAGTGGTGCTGGCTGGCCGTGTCAATCATGTGCAGGTGCATTGCGGGACTCTTATGACCGGTAAATCCGATGAATCGGACCTTACCCGCCTTCCGAGCTTTTTCCAGTGTCTCCAATGCGCCACCGGCAGCGAAAACCCGCTCCGGGTCCTCCATGCGGATCACTTCGTGGATCTGGATCAGGTCAATATGGTCGGTCTGCAGGCGGGAGAGCGATTCGTCCAACTGCTTCTGCGCCGCAACCGCGGTGCGCCCGTCGATTTTTGTCATCAGGAAGGCCTTCTGACGGTAGCCATCGCGCAGAGCCTTCCCCATGCGCCGCTCGCTCTCTCCACCGTTATAATCCCAGCAATTATCCAGAAAATTAATACCCGAATCCAAAGCAGTGCGGATAATGCGGATGCCCACTTCCTCCGGTACGGAAGAAGCCCCGATGTGATAGCCGCCTACCCCTACGATGGAGACCGGAACACCTGTGCGGCCGAGCACGCGCCGGGGAATCTCTCCCCCAGACGCGAAAGCATTGGCCGAGGAACCCAGGCCGGTGATCAACGCCGCACCAGCCGCCGACTTCAAAAACTCTCGACGTTCCATGTGTCACTCCTGCAACTTTCGCGTTAGATTTCAGGGCCTGGACTTCGAAGTTCTCTTGACGGTCAAAAATATTGATGGAAACCACCGTGACTTTTTTGTCCCTGGATGGTCTGATTAAGTGGTTCCACTCCATGCTTGCTTCTTACGACGTCGTGCCTTCTGGCGCCATAAGGCTGGGCTTTATTTTAACGCCACAGCGCCCATGAAGATTCTGAGGGCCTCAGGTATGCACGGGGAAGATACCTGTTTATCTAAAAGTAACGAGAAAAGATGCAACGCTGCTATAAAATCCCGACTGGTGCTTCAAGCGTTGTTCAGACTGCGTTCTCCGGACGGGGTGCATCTCACGAAAGGTACAGCACTCGCCGTAATGGACCTGTGACCCAAGCATGATCAATGGAAAACGAATCGTAGTTGTCCTGCCAGCATATAATGCGGAGTCCACGCTTGAGGCCACGGTACGCGAGATACCGGACGTGGTGGATGAAATCATCCTCGTCGATGATTCCAGCACCGACGAGACGGTAAAGCTCGCCCATGAACTCGGCCTGACGGTTGCCGTACATGAGCAGAACCAGGGGTACGGCGGAAACCAGAAGACCTGTTACTCCAAGGCGCTCGCCTGGGGAGCCGACGTTGTGGTGATGATTCACCCCGACTACCAATACTCTCCCCTGCTTCTCACTGCGATGGCCAGCATGGTGGCCTACAACGCCTACGACCTGGTGCTCGGCTCCAGGATGCTTGGAGGGGGCGCTCTTCGAGGTGGCATGCCTCTCTATAAGTATGTGGCCAACCGCGCACTGACCGGCTTCCAGAACCTCTTGCTGGGCGCTCATCTGTCGGAGTATCACACCGGATATCGCGCCTACAGCAGCGAACTGCTTCGCTCCTTACCCCTTGCCCACAACTCGGACGACTTCGTTTTCGATAATCAGGTGATCGCTCAATGCATCCTGCTGAAGGCACGCATTGGCGAGCTATCCTGCCCGACGCGGTATTTTCCCGAAGCGTCATCCATCAACTTTCAGCGCAGCGTGAGGTATGGCCTTGGCGTGCTGGCGACAACGCTGCAGTGCCTGTTCACCAAGATTGGCTTCGTAACTCCAGATAAATTCAGATTTCCCGAGCCCTTTCTACCCCAGGACGAGCAGGTCTTCGCGCTTGAGGATACGCACCGGTGAATTCCGATCGTCCGCGCGAACCATTTCTGAAGCTTCTGCTGGTTGCCCTGGGAGCCGTCCTCGTCCACGGATATCACCTGGGTGCGGACGATGCCGCCATCTATGTTCCGGCAGTCAAGAAGGCATTCGACCCGGCGCTGTATCCCTTCGGAGCCGAGTTCTTTGAGCACCACGGTCGTCTGTCCATCTTCTCCTGGCTGGTCGCGCAGACCGCGAAATTAGGCCACATGCCTCCGGATCTCGCCATTTTTCTCTGGCATATCCTCGGCATCTTCCTCATGATGATCGCCGTCTGGCGGCTCGCGACACTCTGCTTCGAAGGCGCCTCCGCTCGTTGGGGTGCGGTGCTCCTGGTGGCAGCCGTGCTGACGGTTCCCGTCGCCGGAACCGCGCTGGTCATCATGGATCCATACCTGACGGCCCGTTCCCTGTCGACACCCACCACCATGCTCGCCGTGGCAAGCTTCCTCGCCAGTCACAGGAAGGAAGCCTTTCTCTGGCTGTTGCTCACCGCGCTGGTGCATCCCCAGAATGCCGCCTACGGCTTCGCCCTGTGTGCGATTCTGGCCCTTCCTCTAGGTTGGTTCGCAGTGCCGGAGCCCGCGCCGGCCTATGCCTTTGTCGCAGATCGGCTGCCTACCGGCTTTGAGTTTCAGCCCACGCACGGCGCCTACCACGATGTTCTGTACATGCGCACCTTCTTCTTCGCGCAGCTTTGGCAGTGGTATGAGTGGCTAGGCGTGATTGCCCCCATGCTGATTTTGGCGTGGTTCTCCCGCCTTTCTCCAAAAGGAACGCTCCCGGGCTTTCGTCAGTTGAGCCGTGCGCTCCTGCCCTTTGGACTGCTGACCACCATCGCTTTCCTCATACTCAGTTCTACCCGGCGCTTTGAACCCTTTGTCCGGCTGCAGCCCATGCGGGGATTCCTGCTGGTCTACATCATCTTCTTCGTGCTGCTCGGCGGGCTCGTCGGCCAGTACGTTCTCAAAGCCCGCGCATGGCGCTGGCTCGCGCTCTTTCTGCCCCTCGCCAGTGGAATGTGCCTGGCACAGAGAAGCGCATACGCCCACAGCCGCCATATTGAGTGGCCGTGGGTAGAGCCGAAGAATCAGTGGGGCGAGGCCTTCCGCTGGATCCGCTCCAACACGCCGAAGGACGCGGTCTTTGCCCTGGAACCGAAATACGTAACCATGCCTGATGTCGATCAGCACGGCTTCCGCGCCATCGCCGAACGCAGCGTCCTCTCCGACTACTACAAGGACAGCGGTGCCGTATCGCTCTTTCCGCAGTTGGCCGACGAATGGGCCGCAGAACAGAAAGCGCAGCAGGGATGGGAGACGTTCACCGTCACCGATTTTGAGCGCCTGGCAAAGGAGTACCCTGTAAGTTGGGTGGTTGTAAGGCATCCTGCACCAGCAGGATTGCCCTGCCCCTACAGCAACCCGACCGTAAGTGTTTGCCAGATTCCTGCGCCTTCGCATTAGCAACGGCTCCGCAGGCTTCGCTCGCAATTCCGCTCATCTTGAAGGAGAACCGCGGCGGCAAACTCCGGTATGCTGCTTTTGAGACTTCTTTGCGATGCTGACGATTCTTCAGAGACTGATCCTCGGCTGTTCTCTGCTCCTGGCGATCCTGCTGGGCCTCGGTCTCTCCTATCGCAATACGACCCGGCATCTCGTGTCGGCCAACGATCAGGTGCAATCGGCCGATCGCGCTGTGGCCGCTCTCGCAGAGCTTCGGTCCTCCATGCGCAGGGAAGAGAGTCTCGACCTCCGCATCGCAGCAGGAGACGCGAACCTGCAGAGGGATCGCGAAATCCAGCACAACCAGACACAGCGGCTGATGAAGATGGCCGCAGAGACCCTGCGAGCCCTCGACCCCAGTGGAGCTGCCACCCTTGGAGCGATAGCCCAGGATCGCGTGCTGTCCTCCGCCGGACGCACTCTCGATAATCTGATCGCGGCTGAGGCTGCGAAGCAGCGCGTCATAACGGAGTCCGGGCTGGCGCGGCGTCAGACTCTCGAACTGCGAGCCGCCCTTTGGCCGCTGCTCGCCATGCTGGGGGCCATCCTGGTAATGGCCTTCCTGGTTCTGTCCATATTGCGTCCCCTTCACCTCGTGGCAGAGAGCGCACGGCGCATGGCTCAGGGAGATCTGCAGCAGCGCGTTGAGTGGCGGCCACAGGACGACCTGGGTGTCATCGGTAATGAGTTGAACCGGATGGCGGTTCGTCTTCGCGATCTGCGGGATACAGAATCAGGACGCCGCCAGATGGAATTCCAACTGAGCAACGCGGTGCTGCAATCCATCTTTGAGCCTGTCATCGTAACCGACGCAAAGGGCCACGTGCTCAAACTGAATCAGGCGTCAAGCGACCTGATGGGCGTGACTTCGATCGACCGATTGGCGCTCTCCAGCACTCCGGGGGGCCAGAAGATTCTCGACTCCGTACGCGAAGCCGTCTCCATGCAGCGCGCCATCGCAAATGAGGGAGAGGCGGCAATGCTGCCCATGCGAATCGGCAAGGCGCAGCGCAGCTATCGTCTGCGCACCACCCCCATACGAGACTCGGAGGCGCGGTTGCTGGGCGCGGTCACTGTGCTCGAAGACGTTACAGAAATGCAGGACACCGACCGCTTCAAGACTCGCTTTCTCGAGGTAGCCTCGCGCAAGCTCAGGAGTCCGCTGGAGAAGCTGCGGCTCAGCCTCTACACGCTTTCCCATGGCTTCAGTGGACCATTGCGCCCCCTGCAGGCCGACCTGATCGCCGGTGCAACAGAGGAGGTCGAGAGACTCAACGACCTGATGGCCGATTTGATCGACGTCGCCGAACTCGACATGGGCCATCGCAAGCTCACCCTGCAGAAGCTCCGCCCCATCCAGCTTCTGCAGGACGCCTTCGACCGCACGTCCGATGAAGCAAAGAAGAAGAACATCGAGATAGAAATCGTCTGCTTCGCCGATCTCCCACTCGTCATTGCCGATCGCCGGGCTGTGCGCAGCATCCTGGATAATCTGCTCAGCAATGCCGTTCGCTATACGCCAGAGGGCGGCACGATCCGCCTGGAAGCGGAAGAGAGCGGTACGGACAAGATTCAGTTCCTCGTACGCGACTCCGGTCGAGGCATCGAAGCGGAGCGTCTTCCAACGATCTTCGGGCGCTTCAACGCCTCCGCCGAGGAGGGTACCGGACTGGGCCTTGCACTGGTCCGGCGATTGGTGGAGTCGCTCGGCGGCCAGGTATCCGTGGAAAGCCGCCTAGGTCACGGCACCTCGTTCCGCTTTACCCTTCCGGTCGCAGCTGTGACCGCCAGCCGCCATCCTGTGGAGAATGGGTAACGATTGATGCCAGAGCTGCCAGCAGGAAAAGAGAGACAATCGCCCCAACCCGCCGACCCCTCAGTGGACCCATCGGTCGAGCCGGCTCTTCCGCTTGTTCCCGAGCCACGCGAGAGCCCCGAGCCAGGCAAGCTGCGCGTCTACCTGGGAGCAGCGCCGGGGGTGGGCAAAACATATCGCATGCTGCAGGATGCGAACCTGCTGCGCGATCAGGGTGCGGATATCGTCATCGGCCTGGTAGAGCCGCACGGACGTTCAGAGACCCGGGAACAGATCGGAAACCTCGAAATCATTCCTGAACGCGAGATCGCGTACCGCTCCGTCATACTGCACGAGATGGACCTCGATGCCATTCTGGCACGCAAGCCGGAGATCTGCCTTGTCGACGAGCTGGCGCATACCAATGTTCCCGGATCGACCAACCGCAAACGGTACGAGGACGTACTGGATCTGCTCGAAGCAGGCATCCATGTCTTCGCAACCGTCAATATCCAGCACCTGGAGACGCTGAACGACGCAGTCTCCCGCTCCGCAAACACCACCATCCGCGAAACGATTCCCGACAGCTTTCTGGCCCGCGCCAACGAGGTCATCAACGTGGACGTGACCGTGGAGGAGCTTCGAGCGAGACTGCGGCAGGGAAAAATCTATCCCGCGGATCGGGTGGAGCAATCGCTCTCCAACTTCTTCCGCAAGGGCAACTTGAATACGCTGCGGGAGCTCTCCCTGCGGACCACAGCCGAGCAGGTGGGAACACGCGCATCGGAGTATCGCCGGGTTCAGGGACTGGAGCAGGCCCCGATTCCAGAGAAGGTCATGGTGTGCCTCTCTACCCGGCCTGGCACGGAGCGCCTGCTGCGCGTCGGATCTCGGATCGCAGGCCGTCTGGCCACCAACTGGTACGCGGTATATGTGGAGTCCGACAGGCGCCCCAAGGACCCGGCGGCCCCTCAGCGGCTGGAAGAGATCCAGCGAATGGCGCGCGATCTGGGCGCGAATGTCATAACGCTGAAAAGCAGAAATGTCTCCGACGCGCTGATCCAATTTGCGCAGCGGGAGAACATCTCGCACGTCGTCTTTGGCCAGTCGGCGCGATCGCGCCTCGATATCCTGCTGCGCGGCTCGGTGCTCAACCGTTTTCTCGCAGAGGTTCGAGACATCACCGTCCAGGTCGTCCCGATGAGCAAGGTGGTCCCGGCGAGCAAGCAGAGCAAGCCCAGATAATCGTTGCTCCCCCCGTGGTGGCCTCGATCAGATTATCTTTCGCTCCAGCGCACGCCGCGAAATCCGGTCGCTGCCGGCGCGGTCGTGCTGCGCACCCAATTCGCCAGCGCCAGGAAGTCCTCTGCTACCGGAGAATTCGGAGCGTAATCCACAACCGTCATACCTTCCGCCAGAGCCTCGCTGACCGCCGCGCTGCGCCGCAGCACAAACGGCAGCAGACGATCCCCCAGTTCTTCCCGCAACACTTCGCGAACGTCCAGGTGCAGCGGCAGAGACGCATCAAAGTGGCTCAACAGGAAAAAAGGCTGCACCGGAGGCGCGTCTCCATCCGCGTAACGACGGAAGAAGGCATCCAGCACGCTCAGACTCACCACCGAATTCATATCCGGCGTGATCGGCACCACAAGCGTAGGCGCCAGATGCAGAAAGCTGCGAAGCAGCGGTCCGGACGCCGTCGCCAGATCGACCAGGACACGGTTGCTCCCCCGCCCGAAGCGGCGAAGATCGGCCACCAGGCTGTCCTCCGCCGGCCCTTCCCCAGTGCTGCCCTGATGCTCCACCAAATGGATGGGTACATCGGTGCTGCCCCCTGGCGGCGAAAAAGTACGCACCTGTCCCGGGTGTAACTCCCGCGCGCCAAAGTAAAACGGCAACGGGCTATAGGAGGCGGCATCCACAAGCAGCACGCGCTCCCCATACCCGGAGAGGGCCCGGCCCAGAGTCGCAACGATGCTGGTCTTGCCAACTCCCCCGGCCAGAGAAAAGACGCCGAGGTAAGGAACGTGAGCTTCTCTTTCCGGGACGGGAGTACTCGCCGCCTCATCGCCGCCCGCATTCAAGACGCCCTTCAGCGCAAACCATCGCGACGCCACGCGTTCCCGCGATTGTTGCAGCGGCTCCGTGGAAGCCGCCGAGCCACTCATGGCCACGGAGCCATTCACTGGCATCGAAGCATTCCCTGATCCAGACACATTTGTCAGTCCGGCACGGCTGCCATGCACCCAGGCTGGCTCTTCCAGCGGGATCTCACTCTCCCCATCGCGGATATCGTTCCCGTGAAATGCCGAGGCCCGGGCCTGCAACCCCGAAGAGAGTGATTCGGGATTCATCGCTTCCAGCCGCACAGCTTCCTGCGGCGAGCCTCGCTGCTCCGTCCCCGCACGATCGCCAATGTACCTTTCGTCGCGCTCATAGAGGCTGCGATACTTCCCCGGCTCAAGATTGGCCCACGGGAGTCCGGTTGCATGCTCGGGTTTGGTGTGTGCGCCGTTGCTCTTGTCATCCGTCATGCAGATTCTCCAGCACGTGGCGTTCCACTCCCGAAGCCAAGCCTCCGGTATCCCTCATAAATAAAACGTAAAAATCAACTTAGCCCTCCCAATCGTGCGACGCAATGATACCGCTGCGTTCTCCTCTGTGGCACTTTCGGGGTATGCCGCCCTTCTCCTCTCCCCGCGACAGGCTGCCGCCCCTATTCCGGGGACGGAGCGGTCCACCCTGTGTTAATTTGGAATTGGAAGTCCATGGTGAGAGCTCGTAGCTCAGCTGGTAGAGCATCGCCCTTTTAAGGCGCTGGTCCTGGGTTCGAATCCCAGCGAGCTCACCACAAACTTCCAAGTCCCTCCTTCTAAACCCCTCGCCGCCATCCTCCCGGATCGCGTTCCAGGCTCCATTCCCTGGGTCACTCCATCAAGCTCGTACCGCCTACCTCAGCGTGAAATGCAGGTCCGGCAGCACCCTCAACCTCTCTGCGGCTCCCTCCGGCGTGATGTCCCGCTGCGGCATACCCAGCATCTCAAAGCCGACCATGAACTTCTTCACTGTCGCCGATCGTAGAAGCGGCGGATAAAAGTGTCCGTGGAAGTGCCACTCCGCATGCTCCTTGCCATCGGTGGGTGTCTGGTGAAAGCCCATGGTGTAAGGAAAGCTGGTCTCAAAGAGGTTGTCATAGCGCGTCGTCAACTGCTTCAGGATGGCGGCCAGCGAGCTGCGCTGACGGTCACTGAAGTCCGCCAGGGACCCCACGTGCTGCTTTGCCAGCAGAAGCGTCTCAAACGGCCACACCGCCCACCACGGAACCACTGCCAGAAAGTCGTCATTCTCACAGACAATCCGCGAAGCCTCGGATTTTTCAACCGCGAGGTAGTCGCATAGCATGCAGCTTCCGTGGCTCCTCTGGTACTCGATTAGAGAGTCGGTTTCCGTCGCCGGCTCGTCGGGAATATGCTCCGTAGCCCAGATCTGGCAGTGGGGATGAGGGTTGCTGGCGCCCATCATCGCGCCGCGATTCTCAAATATCTGGACATGGCTGATGGCTGGATTGCTGCCCAGCTCCTGATATTGCTCGGTCCAGGCGTCTACTACCCGGCGGATATCTCCCAGCTCCATGCGGGCCAGCGTGAGTCCATGATCCGGGTGGAAGCACAGCACCCGGCAGCGCCCCCGCTCGCTCTCGGCCAGCAGCAGCTCAGGCCGCGTGGACACACCGGGATCCGGGGAATCCGGCAGCAAAGCCGCGTAGTCGTTATCGAAGGAAAAGACACCCTGGTAGGCCGGATTCTTCTTGCCTCCTGCGCGCTCGTTTCCGGGGCAAAGGTAGCATTTGGGGTCGTAATGGATGTCAGGAAAGCCGGACGACGGATTTACTTCTCCCTGCCACGGGCGTTGGGTGCGATGCGGCGAGACCAGCACCCACTGGCGGCGAAGAGGGTTGTAGCGTCGATGCGGAAATTGCCAGGTGGAATCAGACATGGATACAGTTTTTCTCTTTCTTTGGGCAGGAGCCCTGTCAGGCGGCTGTTACACCGCGCAAAAGTTTTCCAGAAATTGACGGCCGTAGTCTTCGAGCAGGCCCCGGACACGCTCCGGGTCGGGCGACTGAACAATCAGGCCGGCATGGTGATGTTTTTCCACCCGGTAGACAATCTCCGGAGCCGTGAAGGCGGAAGTATCCGGCTCATCGGTTCGTGCCAGGCACAGGATGCTGCCGGCATAATCGCCATGAAGCCGCGGCGGCCGGTAGATCTCTCCGCGCAGGTGGGCGATCTCGATGCGAGCCCACTCCCTCCACAGATTAACTCCCGTCGCGTACTGCACCAGGTCAGCCGCAAACGAGCCACCCACGCGAGCCGCAGCCTCCAGAAAGTAGTATCGGCCATCCTGCTCGGAACGAATGTATTCGGCATGCGTGACCCCGCGAACCATGTTCAAGGCCGGAATCACCCTGCTGTTCAGTTCGCGCAATGCAGCCGAGTCCGGCGAGGCGCGATCGATGGTGGCCGTGGTGAATACGCCGGTTTCCTCAAGCGGTGGCCTCCCGCAGCGGTGTACCTCCGAGAAAACAACCCTTCGTTCGCTGGTTATGGACTCCACGTGAAAGATGGCGCCGGGAACAAATCGCTCCAGCAGGTAATCGCTCTGCCGGTCTCCCAGCACATCCAGCGTGCGCCAGAGCTGCTCAGATTCCTGGATCTTGCGAATTCCGATCGCCGAGGGCTCCCAGCGCGGCTTCAGCATCCAGGGCGCGGGAACAGCGGCCATGTAGGCCCGCAGGTCGTCGTAGTTGAGGATGGCTGTGAACTCCGGGACCAGGAAGCCGGACCGCTTGGCCTCCGAATGCATCGTCAGCTTGTCGCGGAAATGTCCTGTCGTAGAGATGCCCATGCCGGGAACACGCATGTGCTCCCGTAGCGCGGCGACGTTCTGCAGGTTGAACTCGTCCAGCGAGATGATGCGGTCGAATCGGCGGCTCCGGGCCAGATAGGTGACCGTGTTCTTCAACTGCTCGTAGGTCAGGCCCTCCGGCATGGTCAGGAGCTCGTCGAGGATCTCCCGCGGCCAATCGCCATGAGCCAGCTTATCCAGGGTGAGCAGCGTTACTCCGCAACCGAGACGGGCTGCCTCCCGCAGGAAGTCCCCGCCCTTCTCGCAGCTCGCGATACAAAGAATCAGTTCCTTACGATCCATAGCCATCGGACGCTCTCATGCTGAAGTCCACAACAGGCTGCTAGCTTTCCCTCTGTGCCGTTGCGATAGTTCTACCATAAGATCGCTGGGTAGCTTGAGAATCAAGATCGCTGGGTAGCTTTGAGAATCCCGGCATAGCCGGCGGCACGAATCCGTGCAGGTGGAGAAAGGGTTTAGGGGAAGCATGCTCTCGGCATGGAACATTACAGAATTGCAGGACGAGTACACACGCCTGTGGCACCAGCACACTGAGGCTCTGCCAGCCGAGTCGCGGGATGAGTTTTTGCAGGTGGTGGCGGCGCAGCATCTTGCCAATTTTGAGTTATGGCATGAGGAAGACAAGGCCCGTGCCCCGGGGGCGAGCGATCATGAGGTGGCCGAGGTCAAGCGATCGATTGACCGCCTCAACCAGCGCCGCAACGATCTGGCCGAGCGTTGTGACACCATGCTGATGGACTGGCTCTCCTCCCGCGGACTTCCCGCTCCCGAGGCCGAGCTGCACTCGGAGACCCCAGGATTGATCATCGATCGACTCTCCATCCTTGCGCTCAAGCTGTTTCACACCCAGGAGGAGATCGTGCGGCAGGAAGCGCCCCCTGGACACGCGGCGCGCAACCGCCAACGCCTGCATATTCTGTCGGACCAGCGAAGCGATCTGGCCGAATGTCTCGATCGGCTGTGGCAGCAGGTGCTGGCCGGTCAGCGCCGCATCAAGCTTTACCGTCAGATGAAGATGTACAACGACCCAACGCTGAACCCTGTACTCTATGGCAGGAAGTGAACGCGGCCTCACCGCGTTGAACCACTGTAAATTCAGGCGGAATCAACGGCTTCATGCCCTCACATCCGTTGCGGGAAATTGCGAGTGGTTGACGACAGACGCGGTTCTGCGTATAAAAACGATTTCAACGGGAAAGCAATTTTCAGGCGGCACTCGGAATCGCATTAGCTTCCCGTGCTTTGCTCAAGAGAATGGCCAGGGGCCTGGCTCCGGGCGCTTTACGGACAAGGAAATTTTCGTTATGCAAGAAGCACGTCATGGGAATGGCACTCGTCGCACACCCCGCCCAGCAGCGGGAAAGCCTCAAGCCGAAGGCAGCCCTGTCCATCACCCGCTGCCGCAAAAGGCCATGCATGACTACCAGTCGGGTCTGCAGTGGATGCAACAAGGCAAGTTCGAGAAGGCCAGAGTTCTCTTTCAAAAGCTTGTGGACTCTGGCCCGCCGGAACTTGGGGAAAGGGCGCGCGTGTATTTAGTCGCCTGTGAGCGAAACGCTCGCGAATCCAAACTCACCTTTGGGAATACGGGCGAGCAGTACGACTACGCGATCTCCTTGCTCAACACGGGGTACTATGAAGAGGCGCGGGAGCAGTTCGAGGATATTCTCCGCACCGACTCTGCGGCCGACTATGCGCACTACGGGCTGGCGATACTTCACAGCATGACTGGACAGGGCGAGGGTTGTCTCGATCATCTGGCGAAAGCAATTGAGTTGAACTCCCAGAACCGCATCCAGGCCCGCAGCGACTCTGATTTTCAGGACATGGCGGATGACCCTCGATTCACCGAGCTCCTCTACCCCGAGATCTCCTGACCAAACTTCGCCGGGAGCTGGCTCCCTGCAGAATGCTGGATCCATGACCGTCAATACAGCCATACAATGCGGCTCCGGGAAGCTTTCTACCTCGGGGACAGCCGATCTGACTTTGGAAACGCTCGCGGAGAGCGCGCATACATCCGCGCTACGGGTGGTCGCCATGGGCGGCGGAACCGGCCTTTCGACCTTGCTGCGCGGCCTGAAGTGGTACGTAGCCTCTCCTTCGCCGGCTACGGCTGGCTCACCGGCGGCTCAGCCGCACGGCGACTGCCCTCCTCTGATCAGCGATCTGGCGGCTGTCGTGACGGTTACCGACGACGGCGGTTCCAGCGGGCGCCTGCGCAAGGACTTCAACATCCTGCCCCCCGGCGACCTGCGCAATTGCATGGTGGCGCTCTCGGAAGATGAAACCCTCCTCACCCGGCTCTTCTGCCACCGTTTCCGCAGCGGCGAGGGGCTGGAGGGGCATAGTTTTGGCAATCTCTTCGTTGCCGCTCTGGCTGAGATTACGGGCGACTTCGCACAGGCGATCAAGCTCTCCTCGCAGGTGCTGGCCACACGCGGGCACATCTATCCGGCGACCATCTCGAACGTCAGCCTGAGCGCACGCATGGACGATGGCTCGGTGGTGCATGGAGAGACCAACATTACCGCCAGCAAACACCGCATCGCGCAGCTCATTCTGGAACCGGCAGACGCCGTGCCGCTGCCCGAGACGCTGGACGCCCTTGCGCGAGCGGACCTCATCACCATCGGTCCCGGATCTCTCTACACCAGCCTGATCACCAATCTTCTGGTCAAGGGCATTCCGGAGGCTCTGGCGGCTGCTCGCGGAACCCGCGTCTACGTCTGCAATCTGATGACACAGGCCAACGAGAGCCTGAATCTGACCGCCTCCCAGCACATCGAGCGCATCTACGAGCACACGGGTGGTCCCATCTTCGACTACGTTCTGGTGAATACGGCTCCCGTATCCGAAGAGCTGCGGACCCGCTACGCCAGCGAAGGTGCAGCCCCGATTGAGGCCGACATCGATCGCATCGAAGCCCTGGGAGTACGCGTAATCGTGGGCGACTTTGCCGCCGAGGGAAGCGTTCTTCGCCATGACGCCGACTGCGTCGCCCGCACCCTGATGCAGATTGGAATTGCGAGTCAGGCCCGCAGGAGTGCTGACTAGGGTCTGCTAACTTGCCTTAGTTTGCTGCGCTGGCGGTTCGTTTGAGCTGTCCGCAGGCCGCATAGATGTCGCGCCCGCGTGGCCGCCGGATGAAGGCTGGAATGCCACTCTGCACCAGTTTTGCCTGGAACTGCTCCACGTCTTCCGGTTTCGGCATGTGAAATTCAACTCCCGGCCCCGGATTCCAGACGATCAGATTCACTTTCGCAGGGAGATTGGCGCGACGCAGCAGCGATACCACCTCGGCCGCATGCTCGCGCGTATCGTTGATGCCTCCCAGCAGCACATACTCGAAGGTCACCTTCTCCCGGGCCCGCAGCGGAACCCGGCGAACCGCGTCGAAAACATTGTCAATACTCCACTTACGAGTCACCGGCATAATGTGCTCGCGCACCTGGTCATTCGATGCGTTGAGCGAAATGGCCAGCTTCGGGCGCACCGGCTCGGCTGCAAACCGCTCAATCCCCGGCACGATTCCCGAAGTAGAAACCGTCATTCGCGACTCGGCAATCCCCACCTCACCCACCAACAGCCTGACTGCGTCCATGAACGCGTCGTAGTTCAGGAATGGCTCGCCCATGCCCATGAAAACAAGGTTGATGCGGTCGCGCCCTACGCGCGCCTGCTGCTGTTTGAGCACAGCTACCACCTGCCCCGCAATCTCCCCGGCGGTCAGGTTCCGCTGCAGACCAAGCCGAGCCGTCAGGCAGAACTGGCAGTTGACGGCACAACCTATCTGGCTGGAAACACAGATAGTTGCGCGATGATGGCCTTCCTCCGCCTCGTTTGCCTCCGAGCCGTCTCCCTCTTCGCCGCCATCGCCCTCGGGCATCCAAACTGTCTCGACCGTCTGCCCGTCGCCACAGGCGATCAGGTAGCGCTCCGTGCCGTCGGTCGAGCGGAAGGTCTCCTGAATTTTCGGCAGACCCACACAATACCCTGCCGCGACTAGCCCTTCACGCAGCTCTTTCGGTAAAGTAGAGATATCGCTCAGATCGGTGGACCACTGGCGATACAGGGCCTCGGAGAGTTGCCGCGCACGATACGCCGGTTGGCCGAGCTTCTCCATCAGAGCCGCAAGTTGCTCATTTGAAAGACCAAAAAGTGCCTGCTCCTTAGGGCTCCCCGGCGCGTCTAATAATTGAACGTATTTGTCCCTGCCCGGCGTCATTTCCGCATCCTGAGTCGTTTCGACGAGCATAGCACTGTCCCCGGCGGGTAGAGTTCTGGCCGCCGCAAGCAGCCACCAAAAAGAAAGAAGTACATGGTTCAAAATCGCAATATTCGCCAGACTGTTCTCCCCAACGGCCTTACCATCCTCACCGAGCGCATGGAACATGTGCGCTCCGTAGCCATGGGCGTCTGGATCAAAGCCGGATCGCGCCATGAAACCGCCGAGGTCAATGGCGTCTCCCACTTTGTGGAGCACATGGTCTTCAAAGGCACCCGCTCCCGCTCCGCGCAGCGCATCGCGCGCGAGGTGGACGCTATCGGCGGCAACCTCGATGCCTTTACGGGCAAGGAATCCATCTGCTTCAACATCAAAGTGCTGGATGAGCACGTCGCTTCGGCGCTCGATGTTTTGTCAGACATGGTCATCAACCCCGTCTTCTCCAACGACGACATCCAGCGCGAACGAGGCGTGATTCTCGAAGAGATCAAGATCGATGAGGATAATCCCGACTACCTGGTTTCCGAGATCTTCACCCAGAACTTCTGGAAGGATCACCCGCTGGGCAAGCCGATCCTGGGCACCCGCGAAACCGTGAAGCACTTTGAGCAGCAAACCCTCTTCGGCTACTATGGCGAGCGCTTTCGCGGCGGGAACATCATTTTTTCCGCAGCGGGCAATCTGGAGCATGACGCCTTTGTCGAAAAGGTGATTCAGCGCTTCCAGGGGCTGCCCGGGGGCGTAAGCGACGGCCTGGGCGAAAAGCCAAAGACAGCCTCGCGCATCATCCTGCGCAACAAGAAGGCGCTGGAGCAGGTTCAGCTCTGCCTCGGCGTGCCCTCTCCGCCGATCGCGCACGATCAGCGTTATGTCACGCTTGTTCTGAATACGATCCTGGGCGGCGGCATGAGCTCGCGGCTCTTCCAGACGATCCGCGAGGAGCGCGGCCTCGCCTACGCCATCTACAGCGACCTGAATCCCTATCTCGATACGGGCTCGCTCTGCATCTACGCGGGAACCCCAGCTTCGAAGGCGCTTGAGGTGATCGAGCTGATCATGGTCGAGTTTCGCCGGCTGAAGCAGGAGCGGCTGCCCGCCGACGAGCTGCGCCGCGCCAAGGATCAACTCAAGGGCAATATCCTGCTGGGGCTGGAGAGCTCTACCTCGCGCATGTCGAACCTGGCGCGCCAGGAGATGTACTTCCAATACTTCTTCAGCATGCAGGAGATTCTGGACATGGTGGAGAACGTGACCGCCGAACAGGTCATGTCGATGGCGCAATCCCTCTTCCGGCCCGAGGACGTCGCCGTGACTCTCCTTGGCCGCCTGGACGGACTGAAGCTGACGCGAAACCAACTGGTCTGCTAAGAAAAGCAGGGGAACAGGGAGGAAGGGATCGTTCTCTTCCCTGTTTCCCTGCTTCTCGTTTCCGCCGCATTTTCTGGCCTTCCCAGCCCTGCTTCGCGAGCGCAGCAGTTCACCTTTGCGTCTGGTTAGATTAGGATTGCCATCGGGCGGCTCTATCTCCAACACACCCGAGCCGCGCAAGGAAACGGAGAAAGATGAAACTCAGTTTCGCTCGAATGCTTGTCAGGGATTCCATCTCTTCCCCAACCCGGGAGAGCAGGCAGCACCGCATCAGCGGCTTCACCCTGATGGAATTGCTGATCGTCATGTCCATCATCCTCATCCTTATGCTGATCGCGATTCCGAATTTCAGCAGCATGAAGAGCCAGGCGAACGAGACATCGGCAATCCAGTCGCTGCGCGCCATCTACCAGGCACAGATTCAGTACCAGACCACCTATCCGGCAAACGGATTTGCCTGCTCGCTGTCCACTCTGGGCGGCACGGCCGGTTCCACCGCGCCCAGTTCGCAATCGGCGCAGGTTCTACAGGGAGATCTCGCCACCGGCAACAAGAGCGGCTACACCTTTGCCATCGTCAACTGCACCAAGGTGACGGTGAACAATCAGGACATGTACACCTCCTACGAAGCCACGGCTGTTCCCCAGGCCGTC
Organism: Acidisarcina sp.; assembly: GCA_035539175.1. Taxonomy (NCBI): domain Bacteria; kingdom Pseudomonadati; phylum Acidobacteriota; class Terriglobia; order Terriglobales; family Acidobacteriaceae; genus Acidisarcina; species Acidisarcina sp. Next base: position 123,208 of record DATLIY010000009.1, read on the forward strand.
GGCAAGACCGGGCATCGCGGCTTCTGCATCGATCAGGCAGGCGAGATCAAGGCTGACCCGGCAGGTGGAACCAATTGCACCGTACCGCTGCAATGACGCAAGTGACACAGACACGAGGCGCTTCGACTTTGAGGGCAATGCGCGAGCAGAAGCGGCGGCTCGCAGTTCTGCTGCTGTCCGGAGCGCTCGCCTTCCCGGCGACGGGGCTGGCTGGCGCGGTAAATCCCAGTGCCGCCAATCCGGTTAAAGGCACGGCCGAGGTATCCGTGCAGTCGCTCGCCGCCTCTGTCGACCACCACTACAACTCTCTCCGCAGCCTGCGGGTGGAGTTTTCGCAGCAGTACGCCGGTATGGGCATGAATCGCCACGAGAGCGGAACCCTGCTGCTGAAGAAGCCAGGCCGCATGCGTTGGATCTACAGCCAGCCAGCCGGAAAGCTCTTTGTGCTCGACGGCAAGTACGCCTATTTCTACGGCCCCGGCGATACCCAGGTGCAGCGAGTGGCCGCCAAACAGTTGGACGACCTGCGCTCTCCCTTGCGCTTTCTGCTGGGGCATACCCAGTTGGAGAAGGAACTGATCGGCTTGACGGCAACTCCCTCTGGCACAGGATACGTTTTGAGCGGAACTCCCAAGGGGATGGAGAAGCGCATCGAGCGGATGAGCCTGGAAGTGACTCCGGATGGAGTCATTCACGCCATGAAGATCGAAGAAGTGGATGGCGCCCTGACTACCTTCAAGCTCAGCGGGGAGCAGACGAATCCGCCAACCTCGGATGCGGAATTTGTCTTTCAAGCACCGAAGGGTGTACCGGTAGTCGAGGGCCTGCCGCCAGTCTAAAATTTTTGGAACCGGAATTCTGGAGCCGAATTCTGGAACTCCGGAATTTGCGAGTGCAGCCAACCTGCGCGCGTCCTGTCCCCGCGACGTTTGTAGCCTCTCCTGGCTCCTTTGCGTTATGTTCTCCGAGGGCTTTTGCCATGGACTGCGCCCGTATCCTGCTTGCTGCCGTTCTCGCCGCCGCTTCCCTGCCTGCCTGCGCGCAGTGGGAGATGCAGCAGTCGCACACGCAGGCGGACCTGCGCGGCATCCACGCCGCCGGCAATGGAGTGGCCTGGGCCAGCGGCAATCATGGCACCGTCCTGCGCACCGAAGACGGCGGTTATCTGTGGCAGGTCTGCTCCGTGCCTCCCGGCGCGGAGACGCTGGATTTTCGCAGCATCGTCGCCTGGGACGCGCAGACCGCAATGGTGATGTCCTCCGGACGCGGAGAGGAATCGCGCCTCTACAAGACCACCGACGGCTGCGTTACCTGGAAGCCGCTCTACACCAATCCCGACCCCAAGGGCTTCTGGGACGCGATTGCCTTTACCAGCAGGAAGCATGGCGTGATTCTCGGTGACCCAGTCGATGGCAGGTTCGTCATCTTCCGGACGGAAGACGGCGGGCTGCACTGGAGAAGAGTGGATGACCCCGCCCTGGCTGCGGATCCACACGGCGAGGGCGCCTTTGCCGCCAGCAATTCTTCCTACGTCGCCATCCCCTTCACCGGCAAGTACACCCTGGATACGCCGCTGGGAGCGGCTCTGGACTTCTTCGGTACGAGCGGACCCGGCGGCCCGCGCGTCTTTTATTTGGCAATGCGAGATAAAGAATCCCCGGCAAAAAACTTGTCAAAAAACTCGGCAAGAGGCTCAAAGACGGCCCGTGCGAAGACGGCGGAGCCGAAGGTGTCCCTGAGATGGATGAGCGCAGCGGTTCCCATGGCGAAGACTGCGCCCTCGATGGGCATCTTCTCCCTGGCCTTTCGCGACGCCTCCAGCGGCGTTGCCGTTGGAGGAGATTACCTGCAGCCCGGCGAAAGCTCTGGCACCGCAGCGTTTACCGTGGATAATGGCCAGACATGGACGAAGGCTGCGCGGCCTCCGCATGGCTACCGCTCCTCGGTTGCATGGAGCGCCGCAGACAACGCCTGGGTCGCCGTCGGGACCAATGGCGCAGACATAAGCCGCGACGACGGCAACACATGGCAGCCCACAGTGATCGCAGCCGATGGCGGCCCGTGGAATGCGCTGGGCCTGCCCTGGGTCGTCGGTCCCAAAGGCCGGATCGCGAAGCTGATATCGTTGAAATAATAAGTGCCCGAAAGCATGCCGCGCTGCAGGAGCAGGCGGCAGAACCACAACCACCAACTGGAGAATCGCTGGAAACACTTCGGCAGGGGAACGATGGCGGAGTTTGTCATTAAGCTGGCGGATGAACGAGGCAGGATCTCGGAGCAGATTCAGGCTGCCTCGTCTGCGGAGGAGCTGAGGCAGCGCTTCACGCAGTCGGGCTACTTCGTCTACTCGGTGCGCCCCCATGGCTTCGCCTCCAACCTGCGGAAGAAGGTCAAGCTCGAAACCTTCCTCATCTTTAACCAGCAATTCCTCACCCTCATCCGCGCCGGAATGCCCATCCTCGGCTCCCTGGATATGCTGGCCAGCGGACAGAAGAACGCAACCTTCGCTGCCCAGCTCCACGACGTCACCACCCGCGTACGCACCGGCGAGTCGCTTTCCGGAGCCTTTACGGCGCAGGGTGGCTTTCCGCTCATCTACACCACGACGATTCTCGCTGGCGAGCGCAGCGGCAATCTGGAAGAAGTGCTTGGCCGGTATCTCGCCTTCCAGCGCATCTCGCTGACCTTCCGCAAGAAGCTGCAGGCATCGCTCATTTATCCGGCGCTGCTTATCTGCATCGTCATCGGCCTGTTCATCTTCCTGATCAGCTTCGTGGTCCCGCGCTTCGCCACCCTCTACGACCAGATCGGCACCAAGCTGCCCGCCCTGACGATGATGCTGCTGGCGGTGGGCACCCATGCGCAGAGATACCTCCTTTACGTGCTGCCAGTCGTAGCCGCGGTGGGCTACCTGCTCTATCGCTGGAGCAAGACGCCCAGCGGAGCCGACAGCATCGATGGCATCCGCATTCAGCTTCCCGTCTTCGGGAAGATCTGGATCAAATACCAGGTGGCGCTCTTCGCCCGCACCCTTTCCACCCTGCTCACAGGCGGATTGCCCCTGGTTCCCTCGCTGGAGACGGCGGCGCGCAGCATTTCGAGCGGACGCATCGCCAAGGCCGTCTTTTCTTCAGTGACCAGCGTGCGAGAAGGCACCGGGCTGGCCAAGAGCCTGCGCGGAACCAAGGTCTTCCCCGAGTTATCGGTCGAGATGATCGAGGTAGGCGAGTCCACCGGCGCATTGCCGCAAATGCTCAACTCCGTCGCCGAGTTTTTTGAGGAGGACGTGCAGACCGCGCTCACCGCATCGCTCGCTTTGATCGAACCCGCCATCCTGATTGTGATGGGCGTGGTTGTTGTCGTTATTTTGATTGCGCTCTACCTGCCCATCTTCTCGCTGGGGCAGGCAAGCAGCGTCGGAAGGTAGGAGCCATGGCAGATACGCCCATCGCGTTGCCCATCGAATTCGACGAACCGGCTCATGCGCAGTCGCTCGCCCGGCGTTACCGGTGCGATTTCGTCGACCTCAAGAATTTCCGCATCCAGCATGACCTCTTCCGCACCGTGCCAGTGGACATGATGTTCCGGTACAATTTTGTTCCCCTGGAGCAAAAGGAAGATCACCTTGTCATTGCGGTCAGCGACCCCAGCCGCCTGATGACCATTGATGAGATTTCGGGCCTGCTGGGCCAGCGCGTTGTCACCTGCGTCGCAACGCTAAGCCAGATCACCGACCTGCTGAAGAAAACCGAGCAGTCGCAGCGCGTGCTGGACGAGGCTACCGAAGGATTGACCTTCGACGTCCTCCCGGAAGAGAATGCCGACGAGAACATCTCGATTGAGAAGCTCACGTCGGAAGAAGACATCAGCCCCATCATCCGGCTGGTGGACACCACCATCTTTACCGCACTCGAACGCCGCGCCTCCGACATCCATATCGAGACCTACGATGATTCCCTGATCATCAAGTACCGCATCGACGGCGTGCTGCAGGCGGCCATGGCGCCGATCGCGCGCGAACATCATTCGACGATCCTTTCGCGCATCAAGGTGATGAGCGAGCTCGATATCGCAGAGCGCCGCGTGCCTCAGGATGGCCGCTTCCGCGTGCGCTACAAGGGCCGCCTTATCGACTTCCGCGTATCCATCATGCCGACGGTGCATGGCGAGAACGCCGTGCTGCGCGTACTCGACAAGGAATCGATGAGCGAGAAGTTCCACAAGCTCACGCTGGATGTGGTGGGCTTTGGCGAAGACGATATTCGCCGCTTCCGCCGCTACATTCGCGAGCCGTACGGCATGGTGCTGGTCACCGGACCCACCGGCTCCGGCAAAACCACGACGCTCTACGCCGCGCTCAATGAGATTAAGAGCGACGAAGACAAGATCATCACCATCGAAGATCCGGTCGAGTACCAGATTCGCGGTATTACGCAGATTCCGGTGAACGAGAAGAAGGGCCTCACCTTCGCCCGCGGCCTGCGCTCCATCCTCCGCCACGACCCGGACAAGATTCTGGTCGGCGAGATCCGCGATACGGAGACGGCGCAGATTGCGATCCAGTCCGCGCTCACGGGGCACCTTGTCTTTACCACGGTGCACGCAAATAATGTGGTCGATGTGATTGGGCGATTCCTCAACATGGGCGTCGAGCCCTATAACTTTGTCTCGGCACTCAACTGCATCCTTGCCCAGAGGCTGGTGCGCACCATCTGCGAATACTGCGACAGGCCCGTCCGCCATGACCGGGATTTTCTTACCGCCAGCGGGCTGGACTACGACGAGTGGAAGGACTTTGAATTTCACGAGGGCATCGGCTGCATCGAGTGTGGCGGCACCGGCTATCGAGGACGAACCGCGATCCACGAGCTGCTCGACCTTACCGACTCGATCCGCGAACTGATTCTTGAGAAGAAGCCAAGCTCGGAGATTCGCCGCGCCGCCCAGGCCGAGGGCATGAACTTCCTGCGTGAGTCCGCATTGCAGCGAGTTCGGGCAGGACTGACTACACTGAAGGAGATCAACAAAGTCACCTTCATCGAGGCGAGCCGATAGTGGCGAACATCCTGCGTTTCCTTGCGCCAAACTCTGCCGTGACGCTGCGCCCCCGTCTGGCCTGCGAGATCCTGCCGGAAGGTGTCGTTGCCGCACGCCGGGAGGGCTCTGTGGAGGACAGCGTCCTGGCCACCTACGCACCGCTTGCCCCCGGTTCAGCTACAGCGGCGCTCCATACCCCGAATCTAGCCAACCGGCAGGCCGTGGTTGCCTCCCTTCGCAAGGCGTTGGACGAGGTAGCCTCCCGCGACCGGCATCTCACGCTCGTGATACCGGATGCCGCCGTACGTGTGCTGATTCTTGACTTTGACACGCTGCCGTCGAAGGCCGCCGAAGTATTGCCGGTGATTCGCTTTCGCCTGCGCAAGCTGGTGCCTTTCGAAGTAGAGCATGCATCGATCAGCTACCAGGTGGTAAGTGCAGCGGATGCATCGCTGGTTCGCGTTCTGGTCGCGATCATGCCGCAGGACGTGCTCGCGGAATACGAATCAGCGGTTAGCGAGGCGGGATATGAGCCGGGCGTGGTGCTCTCCAGCAGCCTGGCCGCGGCGGCTGCCGTCTCCTCCAGCGAGCCCGCACTCGTCCTGAACCGTAACGGCAACACCGTGACCACCGTTATCACCGTTGCCGACGACATTTTGCTGCACCGCACGCTGGAGTTGCCTGCCGTGGAGAGTGAGGCGGTATCTGAGTTGCAACGAACCGTCAGCGTAGCAATGGCATACTTTGAAGACGCGCTGCACACCAGGCCACAAAGCCTGTTCTATGCCGGGCCGGGTGGCGCTCCGGCCTTGGCTCCGATGGTGGAGGAGGAAGGACTTCGGGTGCGCGATCTGGTTCCTGCGCCCGCAACCGGAGCCACCAGCGCGGTGCCGAAGGGCCTGTTGTCCGGAGTTGTGGGTGCGCTTTCGAACTAAGTGTTGGCCTGCTCCACGAGGAGCAGGAGTGGATGTGTCAGGAGCAAGAGGCGTGGGGTATTCGGAAGTGATGAACGACGAACGGCAGAATGGGTTCTAGATGCGCATAACCCTCAATCTCGCGTCACGGCCCTTCATCGAGCTGCGGCCCCTCTACTCCCGCCTGCGCCTGTGGATGGTGCTGCTGGCGCTGGCTGCCATTCCCCTGTGGCTGCTGCTGCGCGTGGAAGAGCGGCGGTCCGCCGAGGCGCAAGCACAACAGAACGTCCTCACCAGCAACATGCAGAAGCTGCGGCAGGAGCAGCAGTCTTACCGGCAGCAGATGCAGCAGCCGGCAAACGCCGCCGTGCTCACGCAATCGGAGTTTCTCAACCAGATCTATAAGCGCAAGTCTTTTTCCTGGACTGCCGTAATGATGGATCTCGAGACGGTTCTGCCGGCAGGTGTCCAGGTCATGAATCTGGAGCCGATCACCGCCCCGGATGGGCATGTGACGATCCGCATGCGCGTCAGCGGACAGCGAGACCGCGCCGTGGAGCTGGTTCGCAACCTGGAGCACTCGCGCCGCTTCCAGTCTCCGCGGCTGGCAGGAGAAACCGCCGAGACAACTGGCGCCGCCAGTCAAGCGGCCCTGCAACCGGTAAGCGCCTCCAGCGGCGTCAGCTTTGACGTCCTGGCGGACTACAATCCGTTGTCTCGCAGCGTCAGCAAGGCGCAGAGTGCGGATCACGCATCTTCTCAGGAGCAGGCGGCCACTTCATCAGCGAATCCTGCTTCATCAGCGAAATCTGCTTCCGCGTCATCCGCCACGCGACGCCCCCGCGGAGGTGCACGATGAAATTGCGTTTGCCTGAAAACGTGCTGACGGGGCTCAACCTGCATATCGCGGGAGTGGTACTGCTAGCCGCGCTCAATCTCTTCCTGGCCGCAAGGCTGGCTCTTGCATGGCACAATGCCAACGCGCAGCGACCCGAGGTGGTGCAGGAGCAGCAACTCGCCTACAAAACGCTGGAACTGCAGACCGCTCCCCTGCGCGGCCTGTCAGGGAAGGTGGAGCAGGCGCGCAGCGATGCCGATAAGTTCTACGCGCAACGGATTCCTGCCACCTACTCCTCCATTGCGGCGGAGCTGGGGTCGCTGGCGGTGAAGAACGGCATCCGCCTCACGCGGGTTCAGTACACACAGACCCCGGCGCTCGCAGGGCTGGCGGAGATTCGCATGGATGCCTCGCTCAGCGGAGAGTATCCCGGGCTTATGCGGTTCATCAACGGACTGGAACGGGACAAGAGCTTCTTCCTCATTAGCGGGCTGACGTTGACCGGACAACAGGGCGGAGTGGTGAACCTGCGCCTGCGCGTGATTACCTATCTGCGCGCAGCCGATGCCGTCGCTGTGCCTGTTGCGGAGGCGAAATAGTATGGCTCTGCGCATGGGAGCGGAAGATAAGAAGAAAGTCGCCATCGCCGGAGTGCTGGGCGTGATCGTGCTCATTCTCGGCGGCAGAACGCTGATGGATACCTTCAGCACCCCGGCGCCCGCGCCGGTTCCGCCTGCCGTGGTAACGACGCAGCAGGCACCTGCCAACGCTGGCGGTACGGGGGGCAGCACAGTGAGCCCAGGCCATCCCGCGACGAAGCTTGCCTCCACAAATCTTGATCCGACACTGCATCCGGAGTGGATGGCAGCGACCGAATCCATGACCTACTCCGGGACGGGCCGTAACATCTTTTCGCAGCTCTCCGCCCCGGCGGCGATTGAGAAGCCCAAAGCCTCCGCCAGGCCCGTGAAAGTCGTGAATGCAGGCCCACCCCCACCCCCTCCTCCTCCGCCGATTGACCTGAAGTTTTTCGGTTTTTCCGCGACGAAGAGTGGCTTGCATAAGGCATTTCTGCTGCATGGAGAAGACGTCTTTATTGCCGCGGAAGGCGACGTAGTGGACCGCCGCTATCGAGTGGTCAAGATTCTCCCCTTCTCCGTGCAAGTGGAGGACCTGCCTTACAGGAACACGCAGACGCTCCCCTTACTCAAGAATTAGCCGATGAACGAGGTTTTACGTCCAATTCATAGATGCTGAATCATCGTGCCAACCCGTCAACGACTCCGGCCTCTTCGCAAGGCATTGCCGAGGAGGGCTACATTCTGATCGGCGTCCTGGTGCTGGTGGCGCTGGTGCTCATCGCCCTGGCAGCCGCTGCGCCACGCGTCGCAACGGATCTGCAACGCGATAAAGAAGACGAGCTGATGCATCGCGGAATGCAGTACACCCGCGCGATTCGCCTCTACTACAGGAAATTCGGGCGATTCCCTTCGAATCTTGATCAGCTTGAAAATACCAATGAGATCCGCTTTCTACGGAAACGCTACAAGGATCCGGTATCGGGAAAGGACGAGTGGCGGCTCATCCACTTCGGAGAAGCGAAGGTCAAGCCGACAGGTCTCTTCGGGCAACCGTTTGCCAGTGTGGGTGCTGCTCCGGGAGCCTCCGCCACCGGTACGAGCACGCCGCAAACGGGCTTCATGAGCTCGACGTTCGGATCCTCATCGTCCTCATCCTTCGGGTCTTCGGGGACGGGGTTGGGCAACTCGCCAGGCCTGAGCTTCGGTCCGGGCACCGGCTCGCCATCGGATAGCAGTGGCGGCAGCGCCTTCGGGTCCTCCAGTCCAACGCCAACGGGAGGAACAGGTGCGACCGGCGAAGCAGGTTCCACCGGGTCTGCCACCTCGGGGATTGGCGGCAGCGGTATTGGCGGCCAGACATTCGGAGGAGGCGGCATTGTGGGCGTCTCCAGCACCAGCACCAAGGCATCCATTCGGGAGTTCAAGAAACAGAAGCACTACAACGAATGGGAGTTTGTCTACAACCCCCTGCAGGACCAGAACGGATTGGGCGGCCAGAACGGCACCGGCATCCAGCAACAACCGGGAGCCAACAATCCGAATAGCTCGTTTGGCTCAGGCACCACGGACCTAGGGACCAGCCCCATTGGCGGCGCAACATCGCCGACGCCGACGCCTGCCCCATCACCAGCCCCAACCCCACAGCAGTAGATCCCACACGCACCGCATAGATCCCGACGCTCGACGGTGCAACAGGAAAAGGCCCCGCCAGTTGTGGCGAGGCCTTTTTTGAATGCGCGGGATCAGATCCCTTGGAAATTCTACGCGCTGAAGGAAGATCCGCAGCCGCAGGTGCTCTTGACCTGTGGATTGTCGAACTTGAAGCCGGCAGCCTCCAGCGTTTCCACGTAGTCGACCGTGCAGCCCTTCAAATACATCAGCGAGGTCGCATCGACGAAGACCTTGAGATCTTCAAAGTTAAATACCTTATCCATCATCCCGCTCTCGTTCTCGAAGGACATGGAGTATTGGAAGCCGGAGCAACCGCCGCCTACTACGCCGATGCGGAGACCCGCTGGCAACGGATCCTGTGTCGCCATAATCTCGCGAACCTTGGCAATGGCGGAGGGCGTCATGTTCAGCGGTGCGGTCTGGGTGCTTTCAGCAGGTACGGGTGTGGTCGTGGTTGCCATTGTGTAGATCTCCCTCAATAAGAATCCGCTTTTAGTTTAACTCCCGCCGCAGCGGCACAACAAGCGGAGAAACCGTCTCTCCAGTGGATGCGGGTGCAAGCCGTTTCGACTCAGAGTCTTTTATCGCGCCGTGATCTGACTCGAAATTCGCTCATATTGAGACTCCGTCAAAATCCCCCGGACCACCAGGTCATGCGTCGATTCATAGGGCCTGGCCTTCACGATCTGCTCCGCTTTCGCCTTGCTGATCCCCGGCAACGACGCCACCTTTTCAACCGTCGCAGTGTTCAGGTCCAGGCGATCCGGATTGGTCTGCAGGCCCTCTTTTACGCCTGCGGCCACCGCATTCAGTTTGCGCTGCGCGTCCGCCGTAGCCTCTTTCGTCTTGGAAGCAGCTTCCTGGGCGCCCTCTTTGATCTTGACCGTAGCCTCAGCCGATTTCTGCTGGATCTCCCTGTCCTGCTGCTCCGCTGTTTTGGGCTTCTCCTGGCAGGCCCCAATTCCAAAGACCAGGGGAAGCAGCAGAGCTCCCGCTTGAAGTATTCGTAGATGTTTGGCGCGTAATCTCTTCATTTAGCGATCCTTACACTTAATCTAGCGGAGAGCGGCGGCCGCGTACATCAACCCCATAGAGAGATTGACAGGATCATCCTCAGGTTGCCCAATTTGGCCGTGTCGCAAAAAATAAATATGTGTTCACGTACCACTTTTTGGGGATAACATAATCCGCGGACGGCCCCATCTACTGCGGGCCTGGCGAATCTTGGCCATGCCCGTGGCGATGAGATCGGCTCAAAGCGGCACCTGAGGTGATGTATGAGCATCATTCCTCTTATGTGGGCCCTATGGGCAGGACTAACAACTCTCCTGTTGATTCTCCTGCTCTATCGCAGCAACCTCACGCGCTACGAAGAGGACCAGGTCTTTCTCGATGAATCTTCGGAGCACCATAACCAGGATAACCAGGCATTGCTGAGGAAGGTCAATCGCGTAACTCCCCTCGTGAAGATTGTTACGGTCTGCACCTGCGTGATGACAGCAGCGATTCTGGGGTTCTATGTGTGGGACGCTGTAAAGCAGTTCTACATGTAACCAGATGTAACCAAGGATACGGAACCAGCGGCAAGTATCCAGAGATTTCGCATCGCCGGGATTTCCCCTCCCGGCGATGCACAACTAGCTCGGAGTTCTACCAACCTCTGATTTTCAGAGGTTGCTAGCGTGTTGTCATTTCCCCAGATTCTGCCTTGAATCAGCTTAGTGAGCGGCCTCGATCGTGCCGTGCGTCACGACGTCCACGTCTACTTGTTTGCCCGCCTTCAGCACAAAGTTGCTGGGATCTTTCATTCCCCAGTCCACATAGGGAACCACAAAGTGAGTGGTGGCAGCGATCTTGTCTCCGTCCATCTGAACCTTCAGCCCCATGCGCAAGGCATGATCCGCACCGTGAATATTGAATGTGCCATCTACGGTCACATCCTGCATGCTGGCTGGCTTCGGCTCTCCTGCAATCTTTGCGGCGCGAAAGGATATCAGTGGATATCGATCGGTCTGCAGAACCTTCTTCTTCATCACCCCGTCGCGCATCGAGCTGCCGCTATCCCCGCTATCCGCATCCACCAGGAACTCGCCCTCCGCAAGGCCAACCGCCGGATCGAAGCTCATCTTTCCGGTCTTGAGCTTGAATGTCCCGTGGATGTTGTGCAGCGTGTCCGTCAACTTCCAGCGGATCTCCGTCTGCGCAGGATCCAGGCGAACCGTCATCTTTTGCGCATGCAACGCAGACCCAAAAGCAAGGAACAGCACGACAGCAGTCACAGGATAAAAATAGCGAGCAAAAGTTTTCATGGATCTAACCTTGGTCAAGTGTACAAGCAGCGCGGTTCTACGTGCGTGCCGCCGAGGGTACCAGCATTCTCCAGCCCAGGTGCAGCCCGTCCTGCCGGACGAACCGCGGCAACGACTCCGCTCCCATGTGAACCTCGAGCAGCCGGGAAAACAATGCCGGTTCGCTGGCCAGTACCCGCATGGCACGGTTGCGAAAGAGCGGCCACCGATCCATCAGCAGCATCATTCGAGCCATCGTCATAGGCAGGTGCAGAATCGCCGGATGCCCCGCAGCATAGTGGGAGAGGTTGCCAACCTCTATCGCATCCGCAAGCAGTTGTGCCTGGCGAAAGACCATCGCCAGGCCCTCGCCGGTGATGGCATCGGCCGAGCCGGAGGCATCGCCGATCAGGGCTACCCGATCTCGTGCCACGCATCGCAACCGGCGTGTTGTGGTAATGGCTCCCCGCTGCTGGCTGGTTGTGTCCTGCCCCCGCAGCGCTTCGCGCAGATATGGGATGGAGTCCACCACCTGAACCATTCGCACCTGCGGATCGCTGGCGATGGTTGCAACGCAGAGCTCCTCTTCTCCCACCGGCGTAACATAGGCCTGCCCGCACGCTCCCCAGTGAACCTCGACATTCTCGCTCCATGGCCGAACGCGAAAGTGGCGCCGGAAGCCGAAGCGTCTGCTGATGGTCGATCCAGCCTCCAGTCGAGCCCAGCGCCGCACGCCGGAGGCCTGGCCGTCGGCCCCGACAAGATATCCGTACGCGCAGGGCCTGCCGTCCACTTGCACCTCTCCGCGCTGGCGAAGTTCCACGTGGACGCCCCACCGCAATTGGACTCCCAGAGCCAGGGCGCGTTCGATCAGAGCCTCGTGAAGGCGCACCCTGCGAACTCCCAGGCCGGCACCGTTGGCGAACTGTGCGGTGACGCAGTCCGTCCGGCCGCTGTTGCGATTGGCAAAGTGAATGCCGCGAAATTCCTTTCCATCCGCGGGTCCCAGGCTGATTCCGAGGCTGGCTAATTCTCCGCGAGAATCCGGCATCAGCCCCTCTCCACAGGCCTTGTCGATCGGAGGGCGCAGGGCATCCACAACCACGACATCCACGCCCCTCTGTCGCAGCGCGATGGCAGCCGACAAGCCGGCGGGACCGCCGCCAACCACCAGCACCTCCGCACAGTTTGGAATCTGAGAGTCGCTCATCACCATTCCAGTAGCAGGATCTCCGCGCAAAAGCCCGGCCCCATGGCTGCAAGTACGCTGCGAGTTCCCTTTGCAGGACGCTTGTGCTTCATGACGCCATCCAGAACAGTCAGCACTGAGGCCGACGACAAATTGCCGATCCGGCGCAAGGACGCCCAGGAATCGTCAAGCGCATTCTCCGTCAATCCTAGTGCTTCGGCCGTCGCATCCAGAACCTTGGGGCCTCCGGTGTGCATAATCCAGGTTCCGATGTCGGAGCGCTTCAACCCCTGCGTTGCCAGAAAAGCGTCCACGTCCCGGCCGAGGTTCTCCCGGACCACGTTGGGAACATCGGGCGAGAGCACCAGGTTGAAACCTTTCTCCGAAATGTCCCAGCCCATGACCCGTTCCGTATTGGGGTAGAAGGAGGAGGTGCTGGCAACAATCTTCGGTCCCCGCAGCTTCGTTTCCTCGCCTGCTACCAGCACTGCCGCAGCGCCATCGCCGAAGAGGCCCGAACCGATCATGTTCGCCACGGTGAGGTCGTCCCGCTGCCAGGTAAGCGAGCACAGTTCCACACTGAGCAGGATCGCAACCTGGTCAGGATAGGCACGCACATAGTCCGCCGCACGGGCCAGGCCCGCCGCTCCCGCGACGCAGCCCAATCCGAAGATCGGATTGCGCTTGATATGCGGATTCAGGCTCATCTTATTGACCAGTCGTGCATCGATGGAGGGGCTGGCCACGCCGGTGACACTCACGAAGTAAAGAGCGCCCACGCGGTCCCGCCCTATGCCTGCCTGCTGCAGAACGCAATCGATCGCCTGCTCGCCAAGCTTCAGCGCCACCTCAATCCAGACATCGTTCGTTTTTCCCCAGGTATCCAGGGCGTAGTAGTCCTCCAATGGCCGCGCAAAATAGCGCCCATCTACACCAGTCCGCGAGAACAGGCGCTCCAGAACCGCCGCGTTCTCCATTCCCTTATCCCAGTACTTTTCCAGTGCCGCTACGACTTCCTGCTGCGTGAAGTAGTGTGGTGGAAACGCTGTAGCAGTGGCTGCAATGCGCATGTCCCTCTCGATCTTTCTTAACCCGATGAATCCTTCAGCATACGAGCACGGAGCAACCGCGACCTCCCGTGCGACCAATCGCGTTTCTTGCCATCAAACAACGGAAAACAGGAGCACAACCGAAAAACAGAACCGCAACTCATCCGGCCTGTCGCGGGCACAACTTTTTTAGATACTGGCCGCACGTCCCGCAAGTGCCAGTGCATCTTTCCAGAACTGGAGCGAGGAATGCACCGCATCCATTACTTCTACGATGGCTGTGACGAACGCATCCAGGCTCTCTTCGCTAGCATTCAGGGGTGGGGCTGCTTTCAACACCAGGAAATTATTCCCGCATATCTGGGTCAGGATTCCATGTTCCCGATAGAGGCGCATCACCAGCATCTGGCCGAACATCGCAGGGTGCACGCGTGTAAATGCCTCAAAGGAGAGCCGCAACGTGAGCGACCTGGGCGGAGCAAACACGATACCGGAGAAGAATCCGGCGCCGCGCACCTCCGCAACCATCTCGTAACCGGCAAGGGCCTCCCGCAGCCGCTGCCGAAACAGCTCGCCGAGTTCCATCGCGCGTTCGCCCAGAGCCTCGTCGTCGAGCACCTGCAAAGTGGCCAGTCCGGCGCGCATTGCCAGGCTATTTTCGCTGTAGGTGGAGGTGTGAACGATCGCCCGACGCAACGAGCCGTAGACACGCTCGTAGACTTCGTCGGTCATCAACACCGCGCCCGCCGGCACCAGTCCCCCGCTCATGGCTTTGGCCAGAATCACCATGTCCGGATCAAGCCCGTACTGCTGGCTCGCAAGAAACGTGCCGGCACGATAGAGGCCGGTCTGCACCTCGTCCATCACCAGCAGGGTTCCATATTTGCGGCAGAGTGCCTGGGCGCCCTCCAGATAGCCCTTCGGAGGCAGAACAATCCCGCCTTCTCCCTGGATCGGTTCGAGGAAGAGCGCGGCAAACTTTTTAGTCTTCAGCAGTTTTTCGAGCGTGGCGAGATCCCCGAAGTTGACGAACGAGACCTCGGGCAGAAGCGGGCCGAATCCATCCGACCAGAAGCCGTGATCCATCAGCGACAATGCGCCGCACGACAGGCCGTGGAATGCCGCCTTTGCCGCCAGCAAGCCATTTCTCCGCGTAAAGGCACGCGAAAACTTGATTGCCGTCTCCACGCCCTCGCTGCCGGAACTGCAGAAATACGCCTTATTCAGGCGGCCTCCGGCCTTGCGGCAGAGGACCTCCGCAAGCTCGCCCGCGGTCTCGGCCACATGACTCTGAAGCATCGATGGGCCGTTGCGATCCAGCTCGCGATGCAGCGCATCGAGGATCGCCGGATGATTATGCCCAACGTTGTACACGCAGTAGCCGGAGAGGAAGTCCAGGATGGTGCGTCCATCCTCGGTGAAGAGCTTCTCTCCGCGGCACTCGACGTACCGCGTATTCATTCCCAGCAGCTCGAGCAGCCGAACCCATTGCGGATTGACATGCGCGCCGTAATTCCCATTGGGATCTGCATTTCCTTTAGGATTTGCGCTCGGGGTCACCTGCTTGGAAGGCGAGGAGGGCGTCCGGGCTGCGGAGTTTGGCATGTGGATTCGGTTTCCCCCGTCTGAATAAATATATGTGACAACAAATATTTTGTAAGACGTTTGGATTTCGTCTTCGTCAACCGGTTTGGAGGAGAATCGATGGGATAATTTTGTGAGAACACCCGGGACGCGGCCATGCAAGGTATTGAGGCTGCGGGGAGTAAGTCGGAAATGTCGAAATATCTTTGGGTGGGCATCGGCGGCTTTGCCGGCTCCATTGCACGCTATGCCCTGGGAGTCTGGGTCTACAGCCGTATGGGCACTCGATTCCCCTACGGCACATTTGTCATAAATATTTCCGGCTGCTTTCTGATCGGCGCCATCCTCACGGTGTTGGATGCGCGCATCGGGCTTTCTCCAGCGTGGAGGCTCGCGATTCCTATTGGCTTCATCGGAGCCTACACCACGTTTTCCACCTTCGAGTACGAGACGATACGGCTGGCACAGGCAGGAGAGACACAACTCGCTCTGCTGAACATTGCACTCAGCACCGTAGTGGGCTATTTTGCTGTGTGGATTGGCGTAATGGTCGGCCGAGTGCTGGCCTAGCCTCTCCCCCAGCCTCTCGTTAGGAGCGTACCTATGCTCATGCCAGTCAAGGCGATCCGCGTCACCATGTATCTGAAGGAAGACCGCGTTCCAGCCGTCCTTGATTTCCTGTTCCACCACGAGGTCGCGGGAGCAACTGCGGTACATGCGTTTGCCGGATTCGGGAGCCATCACCACATGCACACCTCGGCTCTGGTTGACCTTTCGGTCGATCTTCCTGTCATTCTGCAATTTGTCGATACGCCGGATAAACTGGAACAGTGGTTTCCCAAACTGGCCGAGACGGTCAAGGGCGGTTTGCTCTCCACGCAGGAAGTGCTGATCTTCCGTCCCCCGCCGCCCAAGCCTTCAGAGGACAGCGGTTCTCTGTTGAAGTGAATGCAGGGTGAATTTCGCAAGGCGGTCGATTCCCCGCCAGACACAAGTTGACAAGGAGTGACGTTGCACACATCGCCCCGGAACGCCCCGGAGCAAAATAGGGAGGCTGGCAATCCAGGCTTCGTGCAATTCATTCGCCGATTGAGGAGTAAAAGCTAATGAGTGATCTGGCTCCCCTTGCCGAGGGCGGTGTGGCTGAACCGCTGGTTGTGCATCCGCCCGACTTTCACGTCTTTGACAAGTTTCTCGTCCGCTGCAAGGACCTGCCCGCGATCAACGTGGCCGTCTGCTGGCCGCTCACCGATGTGGCCCTTTCTGGCGCGACGGAGGCCGCGGATGAGGGATTGATCGTGCCCGTCCTTGTGGGCCCGTTGGAACAGATGGAGGCGCTCGCCCGGTCGCTTAATCTGGACATCAGCAAATATCGCCTGATAAATGCCGCCAGTGAGAGCGAGGCAGCTACCAGGTCGGTGGCCCTCTGCCGCTCTGGCGAGTGCCAGGCGCTGATGAAGGGCAGCCTGCACACCGACGAACTGATTCAAGCCTGCCTGGACAAGGATCTGGGCCTGCGAGCCGGGCGGCTGATCAGCCATGTCTTCCTGCTGGATACGCCAGCTTACAATCGCACCCTCCTCATCACGGATGCTGCCATCAACATCTATCCCACGCTGGTGGACAAGGTTGATATCGTGCAAAACTGCATTAACCTGGCCCACGCTCTCGGCATCCCGGAACCGAAGGTCGCTCTGCTCTCCGCCGTAGAGACGGTAAGCCCAAAGATTCTCTCCACTCTGGATGCAGCCTCCCTCTGCAAGATGGCGGATCGCGGCCAGATCACGGGCGGTATCCTCGATGGCCCACTCGCCTTCGATACCGCGGTGAGCGCCCAGGCAGCAAAGATCAAGGGACTCGTCTCCAGCGTTGCCGGGGAGGCGGATATTCTCATGGTGCCCGATGTGGAATCGGGAAATATGCTTGCCAAGCAGTTGGAGTATCTTGGCGGCGCCCAGTTAGCAGGCATCGTCGTCGGTAGCCGGGTGCCGATCATCCTCACCAGTCGCGCTGACTCCGCAGAGGCGAGACTCGCCTCGACAGCAGTCGCAGTCCTTCTCCACTATGCGAGTCTGGCAGCGCCGAAGGCCTAAGAGGATAGGGCCTCCGAAATGGAGGCCCTATCGGAATGAGACTGGGTTCGTGGCATGCCTGCAACATGCTGCTGCGGTGCTGTGTTGTCGTGGTAAAAGCAGGTCCTTCGCTTCGCTCAGGATGACAATAGTGGTGCGTTTCGCTAGTGGTGCGTTTCGCTCAGGATGACAACCTCAGCGGGAGTGCCGCCGACTACGTGTCCATCTGCTAGTCAATCGCCAGGCTGAGCTGGTGGCGGATATCCGCGCCGCGCACCCAGAAGATGACGTCCGTCGCGATATTGGTGGCGTGATCGGCGATCCGCTCCAGGCTGCGTGCGATCAGGATAGAGTTCAGCGCCTGCATCGTATAGTCCGGCTGCTTCTGAATCACCTGGAGCAGTTCGCTGTGGGCTGCGCGGTTCATCCGGTCGATCTCGTCGTCCATCTCCAGAACCGAATCGGCGACTTGGGCATCCGCATTCAGCAGCGCCTGAATCGATGTGCGGATCATCCGCCCGGCAAACTCACCCATCCCGCCAAAATCCACAGGCAGTTCGACTTCCGGCATCTTGATCATCTCCTGCGTGCGGATGGCAATGCTCATCGACTGGTCTCCGATGCGCTCCAGGTCGCCATTGATCTTGATCACCGCAAGAATGAAGCGCAAGTCGATCGCCATGGGCTGCTCCTTTGCGAGCAGTTCATACGCCATCTCGTCCAGATCGCGCTGCGCACTATTAATCGCCGTCTCGTTCTCGCGAACATACTCGCAAAGCTTTGGATCACGGCGCAGGTTCGCTTCGACTGCGGACTCGACGGCCTGCTGGGCAAGAGCAGCCATCGCAAGAAGCTTGTCTTTCAATTCAGCCAGTTGCTGCTGGAAGTGAATGCGTGGCAAATTCGGAATCTCCAACTTGAATTGTGCATCAATCACTGTCACAAAGTCGCTAATTTTGACAGTTTGAATCCCTCGGCCTATTCGGAGTCACGGTCTACGCCATGGGGATAGAACCAGAAAACTCCTCTAAATGGGCTATAACTGGCAAAATCGGGGATCGCCTGCACATAAGAACTTGGAATGCTGGAACTCTCCTGCATCCAGCGCGGGTGATATGGGACGCGCTGCCCCGGCTCAGAACCCGGCATCGACCAATGCCACGCGAGATGGCCCGTCTCCATCTGCCAACGGGATCTCATTGTAACTACCTCCGTAGCATCAGCGTGCCTACCTTTTCGCTGCGGCACGCGAAAACCTGTCAGCCAAGCCGTGATTCGGCCTGCTGGGCTGCCTGGTAAATCTCGTCGAACGACTCCACCGCGTAGAGCACCGGCTGCATTTCCGAGGTGGAAAAGCGCTGCTCCATCACCTGGTCCAGATTGAAGTCGCGAATCTCCGGGCCGCCGCGAACGACATGCTCGGACTCTCCCTGCGAGGAGATCAGCCCGCTGCCGTAAAGCCGGATCGCTCCCTCCTGCCGTATCACCCCAAACTCGACCGTGAACCAGAAGAGCCGCCCCATGCGCTCCAGATCCTCATGGTTGGTGAGCGCTGCGCAGACCCTGCCGTAATGCTGCAGAAAATCTGCAAATACCGGGTGGGCGTGCATCGGAACATGCCCAAAGACGTCATGAAAGATATCGGGCTCGGGAGTATAGTCCAGCGATTCCCGGCTGCGCAGATATGTGGTCGTCGGAAACTGCCGCGCCGCCAGCATCTCAAAGAATGCATCGGGAGGCAGGAAGCCGCTCACCGGGGTGGCGCGCCAGCCCGTGCGTGGCTGCAGGCGCTCATTCACATCCGCCAGGTTCGGAATCGAATCCTCACGCAGCCCAATCACTTCGAACCCTTGCAGGTACTCGCGGCAGGCATGCTGACGCAGTTGCGTCATGCGCCGGCGCACAAGCTCGGCCCACACCGCATGCTGATCCTGCGTGTACGCGCACCAATCCTGCTGGATAAGATATTGTCCAGCAATCGGGAGGCTCTTGCGGTCAATCTCTGCAGCCGGCCTCTGGCTGGCAAGGTACCCTTCTCTTCCGTGATTCTTCACGACCTCGGGATTCATGGCATATACCCCGACACAAGCTGCGAAACCTCCGCAACTTTGCGCCTTATGTTCATCCGATGTCAATCAGGCCAGGCGGGGCTGGGAATGAGTTTCACATTACTGAATTGCAGCTTCCACCGGGAAGCCTGCCAGCACATTGCTCCAGGGTGTATCGTATGTGGTCGTTGGGGCCAGATGCTGACCCCAACCGATGCATCTTAAACGTGGGGAGTATTACACCATGTCCACGCTTACACATCCCGAAGTAGAAACCAGGCATGACTTTCTGCCCCTGAATGGTACCGATCATATTGAGTTGTACGTGGGTAATGCGCGCCAGGCTGCCTATTACTACCGAGTTGCGTTTGGCATGACTCTGGTCGCGTATGCCGGACCTGAGACAGGACTTCGCACCCGCGCCTCCTACGTCGTCCAGCAAGGCAAGATCCGCTTCGTCCTCACCACTCCGCTGCGCCCCGACGGCGAAATAGCAGAACACATCCACCGCCATGGAGACGGCGTGCGTGACATAGCCCTGTGGGTTGATGACGCCAGGCAGGCATGGAAGGAAACAACCAAACGTGGCGCCCGCAGTGTTCTCGAACCTACGGAACTGAGAGATGAATATGGCATCGTCCATATTGCGTCGATCGCTACGTATGGAGACACGGTTCACACCTTCGTCGAGCGCCGCCGCTACTATGGCCCATTTCTCCCTGGCTATCGCGCCATCGCGAACGATCCCCAGGCGCGCCCTGCCGGTTTGCAGCATGTCGATCACGTGGTGGGAAATGTGGGCTGGCACGAAATGGACCGCTGGGTTGACTTCTACCGGAACGTCATGGGGTTCGAGCTATACCAGCACTTTGACGACAAGGATATTTCGACCGAGTACTCCGCACTGATGTCCAAGGTGATGAGCAACGGGAACGGCCGCGTCAAGTTTCCAATCAATGAGCCGGCAGAGGGCCGTAGGAAGTCGCAGATCGAGGAGTACCTTGAGTACTACCATGGATCCGGGGTCCAACATATCGCTATGGCAACCAGCGACATTCTGGCGACTGTGGCCTTGCTGAAGCAGCAGGGGGTTGAGTTTCTCTCCATACCGCACGCTTACTATTCCGCGCTGGAGAGCCGCGTTGGCCGCATCGATGAGCCACTGGAAGAGTTGGAGAAGCTGGGGATTCTCGTCGATCGAGATGAGGAAGGCTACATGCTCCAGATCTTTACGCGCCCTGTCGAGGATCGGCCCACGCTCTTCTTTGAGATCATCCAGCGCAAAGGCAGCCGGAGTTTTGGCAAAGGAAACTTCAAAGCGCTCTTCGAGGCCATTGAGCGCGAGCAGGCGGCACGTGGAAATCTATTAAGGTAAGCGCATGAAGCTGTGCACGTTCGAAGTGCAGACCCATTTAGGAAGCTTTCGCCGGCTCGGCGCCGTCTGTTCCGACAGCGTCATCGACCTTAACTTTGCAGCGGCATTGCACCTGGAGAATTCGCGGCACGCCGATGCCCTGGTGCCGCCTTCGCTGCTTGCGTGGCTCGAAGGCGGCACGCTCACGCACAAGACAACCCTGGACGCCATCGCCTATCTTCCTGCGCATCTGTGGCAGGGCAAGCACGGCGAGACGCTCCGGTATCGCCATGATGAAATCCGGATGCTGACGCCGCTGCCGGATGCGCGTTCCCTGCGCGACTTCTACGCCTTTGAGGCCCACGTCCAGAGCGGCTTTGAGAAGCGCAATGAGGCCATGCCGAAGGAGTGGTACGAGATACCCGTCTACTACCAGACAGGCCACCACAACCTTATCGGCTCCGACCAGGACGTGCTGTGGCCGAGCTTTACGGAGCGATTTGACTATGAGCTGGAACTGGCCGCTATCATCGGGCGGGAAGGCCGCAATATCAAGGCCGAAGAGGCACGCCAGTACATCGCTGGATACACCATCCTGAATGACTTCAGCGCGCGGGATATGCAAAAGCGCGAGATGAAAGTTCGCCTCGGACCTGCGAAGGGAAAGCACTGGTGCTCTGGACTGGGACCATGGATGGTGACCGCCGATGAACTGACCAATCCCTACGACCTGGTGATGACCGCACGCGTGAACGGCGAAGAATGGTCTCGTGGCTACTCCGGCGATCTGCATTGGAAATTTGAACAGATGATTGAGTTCCTCACCCTGGATGACACCATCTATCCCGGCGACATCATCGGCTCGGGAACCGTAGGAACGGGCTGCGGACTGGAGTTGGACAAGTGGGTTCAGCCGGGCGACACACTCGAACTGGAAATCGAAAAGATAGGAGTACTGCGCAATCGCGTAGTGCGAAAGTAAGCGGAGCCACAAACGGAGAGTGCCCTATGTTTCCCCTGAAAAAAGGCAAGACCGCACAACAAGCGCACGTTGGACTACCGCAGGGTACTTACGAAGAAGAACATGGGCGCAAAGGTTTCTACGGAAAAGCCGCGCACCTTTACCACACACATCCGCCGACAGACTGGATTCGCTTCGAGGGGAAACTCCGGCCGCATCTTTTCGATCTGAACAAGCTGGAGCCAGGCGACCATAAAGACCCGGCAGGAGGGCCGGAGACCTTTCTCCACAACCAGGATGTGCTCCTCTCCGTGTCCCGTCGGTCCCGGCCCATGCCGTTTTATTTTCGTAACAGTGATGGAGACGAATTGTACTTTGTCCATCGCGGACATGGCAGCATCGAGACGGACTTTGGTCCGCTGGAGTACGAGAAGGGCGATTACATCGTGCTTCCCCGCTCCGTTACCTACCGCGTGGTGCCGGCGGTGGAGGATAATTTCTTCCTCATCATCCAATCGAAGGCGGAGTTCAATCAGCCGGAGCGCGGCCTTCTCGGTCAGCATGCTCTCTACGATCCTGCGGTCATTGTCGTGCCTGAGCCCTCGCCGCTTTCCTCGAAGGCCGAGGATCGCGACGAGTGGGAGGTGCGCATCCGCTGTGAAGGCGAGCACTCCAAGGTCTTCTACCCCTTCAACCCTATTGACGTCATCGGGTGGAAGGGCGACTTGACGGCATGGAAGATCAACCTGCGCGACATTCGTCCGGTGATGAGCCATCGGGCCCATCTACCACCGAGCGCACACACCACGTTCGTCACCGAGGGAGCCGTGGTTTGCAGCTTTGTTCCGCGCCCGCTGGAGCAGGAGGCCGACGCGATGAAGGTCCCCTTCTTCCACCGCAATACGGATTACGACGAATTCATCTTCTACCACGATGGAGACTTCTTCAGTAAGGACAACATCGAGCCCGGTTATGCCACGCTGCACCCTCGCGGAATCCACCACGGCCCCCACCCCAAGGCGCTTGCGAATCAGGGGAAGAAGACGCACACCGACGAGTACGCGGTCATGTTGGACGGCCTGAACCCCATCCATGTGCTACCCGCGGGAGAGCAGGTGGAGTGGGCAGATTACTGGGCAAGCTGGGGCGCCGCAGCACGAAACAAAAAACGCCGGCAAACGGAAACGGTACCATAAGAACATGCCTGAGCAAGACTCCCAAGACATGCTGACTTTCGATCCCGCGAACTATGCCCCACAGGACATCTATAAATTGATGGTGGGATCGATTGTGCCGCGCCCCATCGCATTTGTATCTACCGTGGATGCAAATGGAGTTGGCAACCTGGCTCCCTTCAGCTTCTTTACAGCGGCCAGCGCCAATCCCCCGGTCGTCTGCTTCTGCCCCATGCTTCGCCGTGTCGGTCCGCCGGAAAAGGATACTCTGCGCAATGTGGAGGCTACTCGTGAGTTCGTCGTCAACATCGTTTCCGAGGAGTTTGCGGAACGGATGAACCTTTGTTCCGCCGAGGTGCCGCCGGAGGTCAATGAATTTGATATCTCCGGGCTCACTCCGCTCGCCAGCGAACTGGTTCGTCCCCCTCGCGTTGCGGAGTCGCATGTGCAGATGGAGTGCCGCCTGCTGCAGGTAGTCCGAGTCAGCGACAAGCCAATGGGAGGGGTGCTCGTGCTGGGCGAGGTGCTGCGCTTCCACGTCCGCGAGGGATTGGTCGCCGAGTTTCGCATCGATCCTGCCAAGCTGAAGGCCATCGGTCGCATGGCCGGGACCACGTACGTCCGTACCACCGACCGTTTTGACATGGATCGGCCGCACTGACCGCTCCACGCTACCCATCGCTGGAAATTCATGTTTGCCCAATCTGAGAATCAGAAAACATAAAGGCAGGTCCATCGTTGAATCGCATTCTTGACTTCCTTGTGGAAACGTTCATCGCGACTTTTGGGATCACCCGACCCAGGCCAGAACAGCAGCAACTCGTCCGCTTTCTGCTCGGCGGATTTATTCTTGGCGCGATCCTGCTAGCTGTTGGTATAGTCGTTTTCTTCTGGTTTCAGCTTCGCTAGACCGGAGGCGGTGATTCTGCCGAGGGCAAACCTGCTCTCAAGCTGCAGATTTTTCAGCAAATTCTAAAAAAACAAAATATTTGTTGCAACGAATATCTCGCTGTATCATCCATTTAAGTGGAGCTTGTTCACGGCCAGCTTGGCGCAGGAAAGCTCGACAACCAGCAGCAGCAGCTTCCCAAGAGGAGATTGATCGATGAAGTTCAAGGCATTGGCAGTAGCGACAGTATTGGCAGTAGGTGCTTCCCTAGCGAGCGCCCAGACTTCGACATGGAAGTTCGATTCGGCGCACAGCTCCGCTGATTTCGTAATTCGCCACATGGGCATTTCGAATGTGCATGGACACTTCGGCAATGTGAGTGGAACCATCAACCTGGACGACAAGGACATCACCAAGTCCTCTGTTAAGGCCACCGTGGATACCACGACTGTCGACACCGGCGTCGAGCAACGCAACACCCACTTGAAGAGCGCTGACTTCTTCGATGTGGCAAAGTATCCTGATATGACCTTTGTGAGCAAGCAGTTGGTGAAGAAGGATGGCAAACTGGAGCTGATCGGCGACCTCACCATGCACGGAGTGACCAAGAGCGTGACTCTCGATCTGGATGGCCCCAGCCAGGTTATGGTCGATCCGAAGGGTGTCTCGCACCGCGGATTCTCTGCCACCACCAGCATTCACCGCGCCGACTTCGGACTCACTTACGGAAACGGAATCCTGGGAGACGATGTGAAGGTCTCTCTCGACGTGGAAGCAATCAAGCAGTAAAAGATACGGCAGGGACAATCGCAGGGGGGATGCGCTCGGAAGCACTTGAGGCGCATTCCTCCAGCACGTCTCTGCGGGGTGGATCTATGGTCAGGAAGCTCCAAGAGGAGATTAAACAGTCACTACCCTTCTCCACGCTGGAAGAAGAAGCGATGCTGAACCTGTCACGGACAGCAGACCGTTTGCAGAGCTCCTTTCGACAGATGCTGAAGCAGTATGCGCTTACCCCGGCACAATACAACGTGCTCCGCATCCTGCGGGGCGCCGCGCCGTCGGGACTGACCTGCAATGATCTGGGTTCGCGGATGATCAGCGAAGACCCGGACATCACCCGGCTGCTGGATCGGCTGACCAAGCAGAATCTGGTTCGCCGGCGCCGGGATCAGACCGATCGCCGCGTGATTTATACCTGGATCACTCCAGCGGGACTGGAGAAATTGAAAGAGCTGGATCCCCTGGTAATCAGCTATATCCAGAATCAGGTGAAACATATGAGCCAGGAGCGGCTCCTGTTGCTTATCGATCTGCTGGAGGAGGCTCGCCAGTCAGCCGACACTCCTGTAGAGAATGCTCCGGCTGCGGCACACACACTCCACGAATAGTCCCAGAGAATCCGGCTTCGATTCCGCAGGTTGAGCGGCAGGATTCCCCTGGTTAGTGACTCACATCCTCGGTAAGGGACGCGGGCGCGTGGCCGTTTGTCTTTCCGCCTTCGAGAGCCTCGCTGGTTATGGTAGTGGAGCCTCCAGCCGCCTCTGGGGAAGATTTGTGCAGCTCATGGTGCAAGCAATAGAGCGCCAGCTCGAGTCTGTCCGAGACGCCCAGCTTGTCATACACCTTGCGCAGATAATTCTTGATCACCTGCTCGGTGGTTCCGAGCTGATAGGCAATTTCCTTATTTCTCTTACCCTGGGTGATGCAGGTGATGATTGCCAGCTCCTTGGGGGAGAGACGAGGCTGGGTACGGGAGCTGGTCGGATTCATCGCCTGCGACCGATACGCTTCGATGACCCAGTTGACCGACTGATTGTCGATCCAGGTCTCACCCGCAGCGATCTTCCGCACGCACTTTACCAGCAGATCGGGGGAGATGGACCGCGGAATGATTCCACGCACTCCACGACGATACAGCTCCACTGTGTTCGATTCATCCGACGCCATGGTCTGAATGATGATCTTGACGTTGGGGGCGCGGCGTACGATCTCCGGAATCGCGTCTGTGGTGCCGCTCAGCAGGTTCCCCTCAAGCATCACGATGTCGCAGGGAAAGCGCTCGACAGCCTCATGAAGACCGGCGATGGAATCCACCTGAGATACGACGCGTATGTCGTCCTCAAGAGCGAATATTTTGCGCATGCCAACGCGGTAGATTGCCTGGGAATCCGCCAGGAGAACACGGATGACAGCGTGGGTTGCGGCTGTATCTGCCTCGGGCTGCTCAGATTCGGGTTCTTCAAAAAAATTGGATTTGGCAGGAACCATAAGTATTCATTCCGTGAAGCGATATTCATCAATGACAGCCGCCGCATGACACCTTGGCGGGCTTGCGTAGGAGCGCACCACGTGGCCTACACAATGAATAATCACGTCAGCCGATGTTCCCAGCGTGACAGCAGGCATAGTCAAAGCAAATTGGAGACGCGCGTGAATCGGTAGAAGCTGGTCGCTCTCAAAGAGAACACCACTCGACGAAATATTTGCGGTTACCGTCTCCATAATCCCGTGGTCAGTGATAACCCTCATCGGTAAGCGAAGCGGAAACCGCACTGCCGACCTGTCTTCGGTCACGGAACGGTTGCGCTTCACGGGATGATCAGCACTCCCCATGGGGAAAGGCGTCCGAAAAATGTCTTCCTACAAGTCTGGAAGTTTCTACACAATAGCGCGAAATTTCGGAATTTGCACGTGACTAAAGTTTGAAATAACACCAAAGTGTTAATCGAGTCGTCACTTTTCTGCACAAATCCCTGATTACCGCAAAGAAACCACCCCATAGCCAGCGGCATTGGCTGCTAACTAAAGAGGTTCTGTGAAAATGTCGCAAACGGGAACCCGAAGAGTACCTATCCCGGAATTACCTCTGAAGAAATTACGTGCCGCGGACCAGGGATCGACAGGTTGCTGCCAGCCAAACCTGCTGCGGCTTCATCGCCCCCGTTAGGGAGCAGCTCAGCTCAATGGGCACGCAAAGCGTGATCCGCCGTTTCGTTCAGCAAAACGAAATCGCGATCGCTGTGTCTCGACAATTGGCCGCCTATTTCTTCGTGAAGTCCGCGCCAATCGCGGTAATTCCCCTTGTTCGCCCGTTGGGAAGGCTACATGGTTGGACGGCGGGATTCCTTGTCAAGACCCAGCACGAGGGTTACTAAGTGGCTATTAAAAATGGCACTTCGGGCCCCGATTCGAATCTGCCTTAGATCTGGAAAGGCCTCTCACGGGCTTGGCTGCGATGCGAATCGCCGATGAAAATCTAAACCGTGACTTTAGGTAATCCCGCCCAGGCAAAGGTACAACAGGGCAAAGTCACAAAAAAACAATCGATTTATAACCAAAAAGTTGTAGCTGATAGAGAGAAATCGGTCTACCCTGCCCTTAACACATGAATACCTCACTCTGAATTTCCTACTCTAGGAGCCTGTTTATGACCGCGCTGTCCTACAAGTCTGCCGCCCTGGTTACCGCCCTAATCATGACGATTGCAACAACGTCTTTCGCTTCGACCCACAGCCCTAGTGCACCGCAACCGATTCCTCCTGCTGGAGACTCCTTTGCCGCTCTCCGCAGCCCCAGCGCTCCTCAGCCCATTCCTCCCGCTGGTGATTCATTCCGCAGCCCAAGCGCACCGCAACCGATTCCTCCTGCCGGAGACTCCTTTGCCGCTCTCCGCAGCCCAAGCGCACCGCAGCCCATTCCTCCTGCTGGAGACTCCTTTGCCGCTCTCCGCAGCCCCAGCGCTCCGCAGCCCATTCCCCCGGCTGGCGATTCGTTCCGCAGTCCAAGTGCACCGCAACCCATTCCTCCTGCCGGGGACTCGCTAGCTTAGGAGGTGGTTGTGCAGGTTTTTACCTCAAAGGGCTGGCGGCTAAGTTATTCTGCAACCGGAAGGTGAACAGTGAGCCTGCCTGGCATCGATAGTTTGTTGTGGGTGGCGGGCTACGGCGCGACGGCGATCCTGATCGTCGCCATTTTTTCGCGTGGTCTGCACCGGACCTTCCCTATCTTCACCGGCTATTTAATATCCGCGCTTGTCACAGACCCGCTCTTATATTGGGTTCATTCTCAATTTCCCACGCGATATTTCGACTCGTACTTCGCCATGAATGGAGTTGACTACCTCTTTCAATTGGCGCTGCTGTTTGAGATCGGGGCGAATATTGTGCGGCCGGTGCGGAAGTCTTTGCCGGCCGGAGTCGTGTGGCTCCTGGCTGGCTTTCTTGTTGCGGCTGCCACGGTGACCGCAATCTTTGCCTTTTACTCCACCCCTCATTCCCTTTCCCATCTCGGCGTTATCTTCGTAAAGATGAACCTGGGAATGGCAGTCCTCCGATTGGGTATTTTTGTATCGATCGCAGCGTTTGCCCAGATGCTGGGGATTGGCTGGAAGAGCCATGTGCTGCAACTGGCTACAGGCCTGGCCTTCTACTCTGCGATCAGCCTGATCGTCGCCAGCGCACAGAGCAGTACGGGCTTAACCCATTTGTTTCACCCACTTGCACAGATACAGGTCGCAAGTTACGTGGGTACCCTGGCTTTCTGGATCTGGTCCTTTGCCCGTGAAGAAGCGCCGAGGAAAGAATTTAGTCCACAAATGGAAAATTTTCTGCTATCTATAGCAGGAAGTACACGGTCTGAGCGTTTAGCTCTTCAAGCGGGAATCGACAAACCCAGGAATCGAGAGCGATAACAATGGTCCTCCCTCTGCTTCAGGTTTTGGTCACGATGCTGCTACTGCTTTATGCAGGCCGATGGCGGCGGAATCAGGTAAAAAAGGCCAATGAGAGCTGGGAATCTATCGTGGCCCGGCTTCGCGCCAACGACTGGGGGCTCGAAGAGGTTTCCGAGCGTTATCTCTATAGCGGAGCGATCAAGGCGACCACGCATGGAATCTGGGCAAAGATCGACGGCGCCAAGGGCCTGTGGGCGATGTACTGCAACGCCCCGGTTCTGATTCAGCTTGCCGATTATGCTGCCGAGCACGGCGATGGCGTCTCGGAAGAGATTCTGGAATCACTCCGCAGCGATGCATTTCAAATTCGGATTTGTGTTCTTATGGCGCTTGCGCAGCATGTCCTGTCGCGGTCCTCAGTCGCTGCCGAGGTCAATGCTCACCGCGCGACGGAAATCTATAGCGCGATGCTGCACCGCTTGACGATGCTGTTTCAGGATCACTCCACCATGCTCTTTCCGCGCTTCCTGGCGGCGATGTAGTTCGAGACCGGATCGTAAAAAGCGCGTCTCCTGGAGACGCGCTTTTTCATTGCCTCCAAGTCTGTAAATCCTTAGGCAGGATTCTCCTCCACAGAAGCGGTAATGCGGGTAAACTCGTCCTCCGTCAGCCGGAATGTCATTGCCTTCACCGTTCCCTCAATCTGGGCTGGCCGGCGTGCGCCGACGATTGCTGCTGTCACCGCAGGGTTGTGGAGTGTCCATGCGATGGCGACCACTCCGGGCTCGACACCATGGCTGTTACCAATCTCCCGGAGTAATTCGACCAGCTTGAGGTTGCGAGAAAGCTTCGGCTCGTTGAACTGTGGCGCCTTGCGCCGCCAATCATCCGCCGGGAGCTTCTGGATCCGCTCCGCAGTCATCTTGCCGGTCAATAGCCCGGAGGCCATCGGCGAGTAATTGATGACGCCAATTCCATGCTTCTGACAGAACGGCAAAAGCTCTGCCTCAACTCCGCGGTTCAGCAGAGAGTAGGGCGGCTGCAGGGAGGTGATCGGCGCAATCCGCAGGACTCGCTCCATTTGCTCCACGCTGAAGTTCGATACGCCGATGTATCGCACCTTCCCTTGCTGCTGGAAGCGAGCCAATGTCTCCCAGCCTTCCTCAATCTCGGCCTCGGGATTAGGCCAGTGAATCTGATAGAGATCGATGACATCGACATTCAGGCGGCGGAGTGAGCTCTCCAACTCCTCCTGCAGAGAGGCGGCCTTCAGGCTGCGATAGATCTTGCGATCCTCATGCCAGCGCATGGAGCACTTGGTAAAGATGTATGGCTTTTTCGACCGCCCCTTCAGCGCCTTGGCAACCATCTCTTCTGAGTGGCCCAGGCCATAGATGGCAGCCGTGTCAATCCAGTTCACACCGAGGTCGAGAGCTCGCTGGATCGCGGCGATCGATTCTGAATCGTCCTGGGCGCCCCAGGCAAACTCCCAGTTGCCGCCACCGATGGCCCACGCGCCAAAACCGATAGGGGTAAGTTGCAGATCAGAGTTGCCAAGAGAACGGGTAGAGATAAGAGTAGAAGTCGTAGACATGATGCTGAATTAGATGCGTTCACCCCCAGGGCGGGCTTCGTACATTTTCAGCAGCATCCAGGCAGAGATCGTGCCGGCGTCCTTGATGCCGCCGCTTTGGATCATCGATTCGAACTCCGCGATGGTCACGCGCTTGACGGTTAGGTCCTGCTCTTCCGGCTCCAGGCTGGGCTCGCCCTGTGTAAGGCCGGTGGCGCGAAATATGTGGAAGCCCTGGTTCGACATTCCATAGGCGATATAGAGGTGGCCGAGATAGTCCATCCGATCCGCTAACAGGCCCGTCTCTTCCTGCAACTCGCCGCGAGCCACATCTGCCGGGTCCGCAGTGGGGTTTTGCTCCCATGTGCCCTGCGGAAACTCCAGAAAGCGCGCTCCAACCGGATAGCGAAGCTGCTCGACCAGATAAACGTGCTCCTCCTCGATGGGGATAATCAGCGCAAAATCCGGCTTTTCGATAACTCCATAAATACCTGCGGTGCCGTCCGCGCGCTCAATCGCGTCCTCCCGCACACGCATCCAGCGGTTCTCATAAACAATGCGGCTTGAGATGGTCTTCATCGGTCCTCTTGAACCTGTCATGAATCTAGCATCCATACGCTGTGTCGTGCCCGGCCTCTCTCTCAAGGTTCGCTGTCATCGGTTTGCTGCCACCTCTGTGACTTTGGTCGATTGCGGCGGCACATAGCCGTGTTACGCTGCGATCAAATGGCAAACCAACGGACCAACAAGATCGGAATCATTGGCGCGGGTAGCGTAGGCGCAACCATCGCCTATGCGTGCATGCTACGCGGAGTCAGCCAACGCATCAGCCTCTTCGACGTCAATCAGGAAAAGGTGAATGCCGAAGTACTGGATCTGAATCACGGGCTGCAATTTGTCCCCGTCGCTGAGGTGAATGGCTCCGATGACATGAATGTGCTGGAAGGCTCCGATGTGATCGTCATGACGGCCGGCGCGAAACAGAAGCCGGGCCAGACGCGCATGGACCTAGCCGAAGCCAACGCAAACATCTGCCGCAAGATCATTCCCGAGGTGTTGCGCGTGGCTCCGGATGCCGTTCTGCTCATGGTCACCAACCCGGTAGACGTGATGACCTACATTGCTCAAAAACTGAGCGGCCTGCCGGCAAACCAGGTGCTGGGCAGCGGAACGGTCCTCGATAGCTCACGGTTTCGCTATCTGATCGCGAAGCGCTGCGCTGTCGCTGTGCCGAATGTGCATGCCTACATTGTTGGCGAGCATGGGGACAGCGAAATCCCGCTGTGGTCGAGCGCAAGCATTGGCGCAGTTCCTCTGGATCAATGGGCGGTCCCCGGCCATGGCCAACTGACCGGCAATGATCGCACGCATATCTTTGAAAGCGTACGCACCGCGGCAGACCAGGTAATTGCCGGTAAGGGCGCAACGAATTACGCCATCGGGCTCGCCGCGAGCAGCATCCTTGAAGCCATCCTGAACGATGCGAACCGTGTATTGCCGGTTAGTTCCCTGCTCACCGAATATCGCGGAATTTCCGGCGTATGTCTTTCGATTCCCTGTATCGTCAACCGGCGCGGTGTGGAAGCCGCACTCCCTGTGCCCATGAATGTGGACGAGATGGAGGGTTTGAAGGCGAGCGCTGACAGGATCTGCGAGGTCGTTCATTCGCTGGGATTCTAGAAGGTTTGCGCGAATTCTCAGAACGATACTGCTGCCTAAACCAACAGCATCGCGAATTGATGCATCTCTTGCTTAAGAAGGTCATGGTTGGCGGAGGAGCGCGGGTTTTCGCGATTTCCTCCGCTTGCTATCGGCGAAGGAGAATCGCGCCAGCCGATAGACTTCGCCAACCGCTGATTTTGGAGTTCACCGCGAATACCTGCTCCGGCCTCAACACCTGGAGCCGCGGCGAAGTTTGTCTCAAACCGCCTTGCAGCTGCCGCAGATAATCTTACGTGTGCGGTTCCTCAACAGCAATCGAGGCTGGCGGTTGCGATGCAGCCTTCTTTGCAGAGGATTTTTTCGCAGCCGACTTCTTCGCCGAGGACTTCTTTCTGGCTGACGGCTTCGGCGCGGCTCCTAAGAGCTGTGCCCACCGGCACTCCGGCTTATGTGGTGCAGCCTTTGCTTTTTTCACCGCGAGTTGGGCAACGGCGTTCACAATCCACTCAAAGCTCTCGGCTCCTACTGAGTTCAAATCTGCATCCGGCGCGGGATTCATGAAGTCGATGGCATAAGGCACTCCATCCTCGACGGCAAACTCCACCGTGTTGAAGTCGTAACCGAGAGCGCGGCAGAGTGTAACGGCATCCCGCCTCACTCTCGCGATCAGCTTCCTGTCGTAAGCCGGAGGATCCTGCACATACCGCTCTGCATGCGGCCGGCGCGGATCGTAAGGCATCACGCGTACATGCTCCTGGCCCACAACGTAGCAGCGGAAATATTCCTTGAAGTGCACGGCCCGCTGCAGGACCATGCAGAGGTCGCGGCTCTGATCGTAGGCGTTGAAGAACTCGTCGCGATTGTGTACGTGAAACACATCCCGCCAGCCTCCACCATCGATGGGCTTGAGGAAGCTGGGAAAGCCGATGGAGTCAAACAGATCATCCCACTTCAACGGATACTCCAGATTGCGCATGGAGCGGTCCGTCGTGCCGATGGGATGCTTCTTGTGCGGCAGAATCGCCGTCCTGGGCACAGCTACCCCCAGTTTGTCCGCCAGAGCGTAATTGAAAAACTTATCGTCTGCCGACCACCAGAAGGGATTGTTGATGACGTATGTGCCGTGCAGTACCGCGAACTTAAGAAAAGCACGGTAGAAGGGAATGTCATGCGAAACGCGATCGACAATGACGGAGTAGGCCGGAGGTTTGTCGAGCCGCACTGCACCTGTCTCTACAAACTCCGCGTGCACATCCTCGTGGCCCAGGGAGTTGATCCGTTCGACCAACGCGCCGGGAAAGCTATTCTCCATGCCAAAAAGGACCCCGATTGTCTTCACGTTCGTCTCCCCTATAAAAAATCAGGTGAACGTACAATACCTGGTCAGATGAACCGCAGAGAGCCGCCTGGCGCGTTGCTCTCACCTTAGCCCAGTAAAGCGCAAACTGGTCCGGCGATGTGTAAAAATCTTCGCCCAAGGCTCGGAGATACCGGCACGCGTTCTGGCCTAAACGAGACCCATCTGGCGCAACCATTCCTCCAGACAGCTTTGTCCTGCGGCTTCGAGTGCCGCACTCAGGGTCTGCGTCTCTCGTCGAATCGTGGATGGCTGGACGCTGTTCTGCGCAAGCTCACATGCGTGACCGAGCAGCCACGGCTCGATGCGCGCTCCAACCAGTTCAGGATGACACTGAAAGGCCAGTGCATGGCTCCCCCAGGAGTACGCCTGGTTCGCGCAAATATCGGTCGAAGCCAGCAGGGTTGCGCCCGACGGCAGATCGAAGGTATCGCCGTGCCAGTGGAACATGCTGGTTGCCGTGGGCGATAGATGCCGCACTGGCGACGACAGGCGGGCAGCCGTGAGCGTCAGCGGCTTCCAGCCGATCTCCTTCCGCGGTCCGGGATACACACACGCTCCCAGAGCACGAGCCATGATTTGCGCTCCCAGGCAGATGCCGAGAAGAGGAAGATCCTTCTTAAGGCGCGCTTCCGCGATCCG
Organism: Acidisarcina sp.; assembly: GCA_035539175.1. Lineage (NCBI taxonomy): Bacteria > Pseudomonadati > Acidobacteriota > Terriglobia > Terriglobales > Acidobacteriaceae > Acidisarcina > Acidisarcina sp. The sequence goes on from DATLIY010000009.1 coordinate 156,767, forward strand.
CAGCTCGTCCAGCACGAAAGGGTACTCGGCCTCATCGCAAGCACCGATTGGCCCCCCAAGCAGGACGACGAGATCTGGCTCCTCCGCCGAAAGCCGCTTCAGGTCGTCGGTTCCCGCGTCGCGGTAGGAAACCTCAAAACCCAGCCTGCCGAACGGGACCGCAAAACTGCCAACGTCCTCAAAAGCAACATGGCGAATCGCCAGAATCTTCTTCATACATTCAGATTCCGACAGGATCGCGCAACTTTCAACCTCTGAGGGAATGGTTGCAATGGGAATGTGCGGTTGCTGCTACTGTAAGAGCAAAGGATCTACGAACGGGGATCTACGATGCCGGGCGCTGAGGATGGCGCAGCGGAATCTCGCAGGAGACTGTGTTTCGCGATTTTGGAGATAGATTCAACGATGCACCCCGGCCTCTATCCCTCGTCCGCTGGCGAGGGTCGCAACTCGCGGCTGCAGATCCATCGCAGGTGGCACAGCCACTTTCTTCCGGAGCGCGACATCGTCGTCTATCTGCCTCCCGGCTACGAGGAAGATGCGGAGCGGCGCTATCCCGTGCTTTACCTGCATGACGGACAAAATCTGTTCGACCCGGAGACTTCCTTCATTCCCGGCAAAACGTGGCAGGTACGCGAGCGTGCCGATGCCGAGATTGTTGCAGGCCGCGTTGCGCCACTCATCATCGTGGGCATATACCATGCCGGTGCGCAGCGGCTGTCGGAGTACACCCACATTCCCGACGCGAAGATGGGCGGAGGGAATGCGGATCTTTACGGCAACCTGATCATGCGAGAGCTGATCCCCTTCATCGATCGCACGTATCGAACCCGAACGAACCGCGACAGCACCGGCATGGGTGGTTCCTCGCTCGGTGGCTTGGTGACGCTGTACCTGGGTCTGAAGTATCCGGAGAAATTTGGCAATCTGGCGGTGCTGTCGCCTGCAATCTGGTGGAGCCACCAAAACATCGTGGAATATGTGCAAAAAGTTGCACAGCGGCATCCTCTGCGGCCCCGCATCTGGCTCGACATTGGAGATGCCGAAGGCAGGCGGGCTTTCGAGGAAGCGGAGTTGCTCCACCGCAAGCTGGCCGCTAACGGATGGCGCGGGGACCACGATCTTCATTTTGAACTGGTCCGCGGAGGCACCCATGATGAAACGGCATGGGCAGGCCGCGTAGCTCCGATGCTGCGCTTCCTCTTTCCTGCATAGAGTTGAAAAGCCCGCATGCTGCGCTGCAAATCAGCTGATGCGGGTTGCGGAAAGCTCTGATTTCGGCAATACTTAGGAGTTGGGAAATGTGTGGCCGGGCTGTTCAGCTTGACCCTGGAGCTCTTTTCCTGAATGGCTTAAGCCCTACATACAAGTTTGAAAGGATTTTGACCTGTGCTGATGATTCGTTTGGCGCGCTTTGGTGCGCGTAAGCAGCCGTACTATCGAGTAGTGGTAATTGAGAAGGACCGCGCCCGCAACGGCCGCTCCATTGAAGTGGTGGGCACGTACAATCCCCGCACCAGCCCCGCGACTCTGGACTTCAAGCGCGAGCGCATTGATTACTGGACCAGCAAGGGCGCCCAGCTCTCGGAACGGGTAGCCAAGCTGTTAAAGACTCTGCCTGCGGAGACTGCGGCCGCCTGACGCCCCGGTTCCCAGGGCTTGCTGTACCTGTGAAGTTCCAAGAAGACAGCGAGGCCGGACAAGAGTTTCTCAGCCGGCCAACGCAATACTCCTCCCCCATGACTGACGCACGATCCATGGCAGGTTGACGAGTGTACTTTCTCGGACAATCCCACTGTTGTTCCTGCGTCGGGACTGCTACTATTGCGCTGCCTTAGGCGGCTGGTTTCCGTTGGGGGGCGAACGATGACAAAAGCAGAGAATATGCAAGAACTAGTGGCCGAAATTGCACGCGCGCTCGTCGATGATCCCGGCGCGGTCGTGGTTGAATCTGTCCAGCACGATGAGAATACGATCTTGAAGCTGCGCGTTGCCCCGCAGGATGTGGGCAAAGTGATCGGCAAGCAGGGCCGCACGGCGCGGTCGATGCGAACGATCCTGGGCGCGGTGAGTATGAAGCTGCATCACCGATTTACCCTGGATATTCTGGAAGAAGACAAGACTCCGGCGGCTCCGGCCGAGTGACAGGATCACCCGGATGGCCGTCTCAGGTAAGGTAACGGGCCTCACGGATGGCTGAAGAAACATGGGTATTACTGGCACGATTGGTTCGCCCGCAGGGACGCCGAGGCGAAGTGCTTGCCGATCTGCTGACCGATTTTCCTGAAAAATTCCATGAGCGCAACAGAGTTTTTCTTTTGCCTCCAACGATTGCAAAAAAGCCTGTCGCGCCTCGCGAGATGGAGTTGCAGGAGCATTGGCTGCACAAGGGGCGAGTCGTGCTCAAGTTCGCCGGCATAGACTCGATCAGCGATGCCGAGACGCTCCGCGGAATGGAAGTAGCCATCCCCCGCGAAGAGCGTGCCGCTCTTGCGGAAGATGAAGCCTACATCAGCGAATTGATCGGGTGCCACGTCTTTGCCGGGGAGAGCCTGGAAGACATTGGCGAGATCACTGACGTCGACATGGACTCCACCTCCGTGCCGCTGTTGATTGTGCGACGCCCACGCGGCGAGGAAGCGCTCATCCCCTTTGCCAAAGATTTTCTAAAGCGAATGGACGTTGCCGAAAAGCGCATTGAGATGACTCTGCCCGATGGCTTGCTGGAAATCAACGCTCCCCTGACCGAGGCCGAGCGCGCCGCGATGCAACACGAGGCAGAATCCGAGGCCTCTGCGGAAGAGCCAAATAGTTAAAGCTCAGCTTTAACAAATTCGCCCGCACTCCGCTTGATTGTTCAAGTACTTGTCGAGGGTTTCGGTTCATGTCTCGGTTTAGGTATTTATAGCAAGCGATTGATTTTAAACAGCAACAGCTTTTCCATGAGCCTCTTGCGGCAGCGAAAAGTAGAATCGCAGCAAAGGGATAGTACAACCGAGGAAGACCGCGGCTCCGAATCGCGGCAGGGATAGACAGTTCGCATGCGCTTTGACATCATCACCATTTTTCCAGGCTTCTTCACCGGCATCCTTGAGAACGGCGTGATGAAGCGCGCCATCTCGACGGGGCTTATCGATGTGGGCATCCATGATCTGCGGAACTTTACGCACGACCGTCATCGCACGGTGGACGACCGGCCCTTTGGCGGAGGCGAAGGCATGGTTTTAAAGCCCGAGCCTCTGGCCGAAGCGGTTGAATCTCTCGGCATCGCCGCAAAGGAAGGACGCGATACCAGCCGGGAGACGGTGGTCCTGCTCTCCGCCCAGGGCAAGCGGTATACCCAGGCCACGGCACGCGAGTTCTCGGCGATGGAGCGCGTGGTGATGCTATGCGGGCGCTATGAAGGCGTGGACGAGCGCGTGAGCGAGGCGCTGGCTGACCGCGAGCTATCGATCGGCGACTATGTGCTGTCCGGCGGAGAACTGGGCGCGGCTGTCATCATGGATTCGACCATGCGCCTGCTGCCCGGTGTGCTGGGGAACGAGGCATCGAGCGAGTTTGAGAGCTTTGGACGGGCCGATGGGCTGATGCCGCCATGCGACGAAGGCGGGCCGCCACGCTCCACGCATGGCGCCGGGGGATTGCTCGATTATCCGCATTACACGCGCCCGGCAGAGTTTCGCGGACGGACCGTTCCCGAGGTTCTCTATGGGGGAAATCACGAACAGATCCGTAAATGGCGCAGAGAACAGGCTCTGGAAAAGACTCTGCGCAATCGTCCGGATCTGCTGGAGCACGCGGAGCTGACGCCGGAAGACCGACGATTCCTCGCCTCCCTCAAGGCAAAAATCCACAGGGCGTAAGATGCTCGATCTATCTGGCGGTGTTTGCGATATGATTCTGCTTCCATTCCCTTCTTCCATTCCCATGACTGGAGAAATCCATTGGAACGCCGCCGCTTTCTCAGTTCGTCGCTTGCCGCATCGGCCCTTGCCATGACAAATCCTTCCTGGTCGCAGGGTACTTCCGGCAAGCCGCGCGAGTTCTATGAACTTCGCAAGTATTACCTGCAGTCGGGTCCGCAAACCAGGCTCACGGAGAGCTATCTGGCTGATGCTCTTCTCCCTGCGCTGAACCGGCTCGGCATTGCACCGGTGGGAGCCTTCCGGCTCGACATTGGGCCTGAGACCCCAACCCTGTATCTGCTGCTTCCCTGCACCGCGCTTGAAACGCTGGTTACCGCGGAGCTGCGCCTGGGGCGCGACGAGCAGTTTCTTAAGGCTGCCGAGCCGTTCTGGAATGCGCCCGCTACCGCGCCTGCCTACGTGCGCGTGGAGAGCTCTCTGCTGATTGCATTTGAAGGCTGGCCGAAGCTGGTCGCTCCAACAAAAGGCGAACATCCCGAGAAGCGCATCTTCCAGCTACGGATCTATGAGAGCCCCAGCAACCAGGACCACGTCCGCAAGATTGAGATGTTCCACAGTGGCGAGTTCGAGATCTTCCAGAAGGCCGGCTTTGCGCAGGTCTTTTATGGCGATACGTTGATTGGGCCGCGACTGCCCAACCTAACCTACATGCTGAGCTTTGCGGATCAGACGGAACTGAATGCCCGGTGGAATACCTTCCGCAACGATCCGGCGTGGAAGAAGTTGTCCGGGTCGCCCAGATACAACTTCGAATCCATCGTGAGCAATATCTCGAACTTGATCCTGAGCCCAACGTCTTTTTCGCAGATCTAGTAATGGTTCTCAGATCTGGCGCGGGGAGTTTGGGTAGTGGGGTCAGATCCTTCGCTTAGGACGACAAGACTGAGTGGCGGGCAGGGAGAGGTTGGAAACTGACCGGCCTTTGACACAGTTTCGCGAATCTGCGAATTCCGTGTAAACTAAAGATTCTGAATTAACGACTAGGAATCAGTTATGTCTATTCATCCAATAATGCAGCGGCTGGCCGACAAGCTCCAGCGCACAGATATTCCCGCGTTTGCCGCTGGCGACACCGTCCGCGTGCAAGTCAAGATCAAAGAAGGCGAAAAAGAGCGTCTACAGGCTTTCGAAGGCGTCGTGATTGCAACCAGGAAGGGCCCAGAAGGCAGCTTCACGGTTCGCAAGATGAGCTTTGGCCAGGGTGTTGAGCGCATCTTCCCTTATAACTCCAAGGTTATCGACAAGGTTGAGAAGGTTCGCTCCGCTCGCGTACGCCGCGCCAAGCTCTTCTATCTCCGTGGCCTGCGTGGCAAGGCTGCCCGCCTGAAGGAAGTCGAGCGCACGTAGTTCGTCCTCGGCCATATTCATCAAGGCTCCAGATCAGACGCCCCGGAACTGCCATCGCAACCGGGGCGTTGCTGCGTTGTCGCCATGGCGGCCCATCTATTGCTGCGGCATTGTGTTGCTGCGGCCGCATCCTTCGTATTGACTCGTCAGGCTCGCTGTTTTGCACAGCGGCAATGTGCACTAGACTTGTCCTTGGATCATGCCTTCCAATCCCAACGCGGTCGATCTGGAGCTTGAGTGCCTCGATGAGGAACCTGAGGTCTCGGCGGCAACGCTGAAGCTGCGCATGCTGCGGAAGCTGGTGTGTGGCAACAAGTATGAGCGGGCCGCACGAGCTGCTGGTGCGACGGTGATTGCCGGAGTCGACGAGGTAGGCCGTGGCGCCCTGTTTGGCCCGGTGGTTGCAGCCGCAGTCATACTCCCGGAGGGATGCAGAATCCGTGGCTTGCGCGACTCCAAGCAGTTGACGCGGGAGGAGCGCGAGCGCATGGCGTCGATCGTCGAGCGCAAGGCCATTTGCATCGCGATCGAAGAGGTAGACTCCGCGACGATCGATCGCGTGAACATCTACCAGGCCACACGCATCGCCATGACGGCCGCGGTTTCGCGGCTTTCCCCTGCTCCGGATCATCTTCTGATCGACGCCATGCGATTGGACCTTGCTTGTGCGCAGACCAGCATCATCTATGGCGACAGCCTGAGCGTTTCCATCGCGGCGGCATCTGTGGTCGCGAAGGTCTACCGCGACAACGTCCTCCGAGAGCTGGACCGCAAATATCCGCAATATGGGCTGGCCTCACACAAGGGATATGGGACGCCAGACCACCGGGCAGCCTTGTTGCGCTATGGGCCAAGCGATCTCCACCGCCGCAGCTTTCGCCCGGTAGCGGAGTCTTCGCAGGCATGGGGTGAACCTTCCGAATCCTGAGCCGCGTCTAATTCTGAGGAGAACAACTTGGGATTGAGACTGATGTGTACCACCGCGCATCCTGACGACGAGAGCGCCGCGTTTGGCGGCTCTCTGCTGATGGCACACGAGCAGGGCGTCGAAACCAGCGTCATCTGCATGACGGATGGCAATGCGGCAACCTTTCGCGGCGAGGCGAAGAATGCGGCGGAGCTGGCAGCGATGCGACGGAAGGAGTTTGCCGCAGCCTGCAATCAACTGGGCGTGGCACATGGCGAAGTGCTCGACCTGCAGGATGGCCAGTTGCCACACGCTGACTTCTACCAGGCTGCCGGGGAGCTGGTGCAGCGCATCCGGCGTTACCGTCCCCAGGTAATCCTCACCTTTGGCAGCGAAGGCGGCGTGAATCTGCACCGTGACCACACGATGGTCAGCTTGATGACGACGGCGGCATTCCATTGGGCTGGCCGCAGCGCTTATTTCCCGGAGCAGATTGCTCAGGGATTCGCCGCCTATGCGCCGCAGAAGCTGTATGTGTTGCAGGCTCCCTTTCTTGCTTCGCGTGAGGCGGAGAGAACGACGGCAATCACTCCCTGCTCGTTGAGGCTGGACCTTGACCAATACAAACAGAAGAAGCTCGATGCTTTTCTTATGCACTCCACCCAACGAGGCGTGGTGGACCGCGTGCGAGACGAATTTGACAAGCATGGCGGGCAGGAATGTTATCTGCTGGTGGCCAGCCGGATAGACGGCTGCAGCGACACCTCCTTGTTCGGTGGAGTGCAGGAAGACTAGGGGAAGCTTGTGTGCAAGAGCACCAGGTTGTCGCGAGAAGGAACAGCGCGGAAGGCGCTCCCGCTCCTGCTGGCCTGCTGCTGTTCGATTCTGGCGATGTGGGCATGCGTGGGAGCAAACGCGCAGGAGCAAGGCGAGATCACCCCGGGCAACGGCTCCGTGGCAGGTCACGTCTTCTGCTCGGACACGCAGAAACCGGCCCGCTTTGCGCAGGTACGCTTGATTCGCGCAGCCGATGGAGCGCGCGGCTTCGGCGGTGGCAACACTGGAGTGACCACCGCAGACGGCAGCTTCTCGATCGGCAATGTTCCGCCGGGAGACTACTTCGTCAGCGCGCAGATGCCTGGGTATATTGATCCTCTGCGAAGCCTTGGACTGCGTGGATTGCGGCAAGGCGCTGCGTTGCCAGAGGCCGTCAAGGCCATGCTCACCAAGGTTACGGTGGCAGCGGATCAGTCAGCAACGGTACAGGTGACCGCCTTCCGTGGCGCGGTGCTTGCCGGCACCCTCACCTACGACGATGGAACACCAGCCGCCGGAATTCCCGTCTCCGCCCAGCGTATGGAAGACTCGAACGCTGACGGAGATATCTCAGAATCAGGAGGCCGGGACCTTGCCTTTACGAACAGCGGCGATCGTGGCGACTTCCGCCTGGGAGGGCTGCCGGATGGCGTATACATCCTGAGAGCGCGGCCGCGTGGCTCCAATGGGCCGGGAACGCTGCCCATCTACTATGGGAACACCTTGCGAAAGAGCGAGGCCAGGCGCCTGGAGATCAAGGCGGGCGAAGAACGCTCCGGGCTCGACATACAGATTCCCGCACTGAGCCTTCGGCAGGTCAGCGGTGTAGTCCAGGCTGCTAAGGATGGCCACGGAATCGGGCGGGCGACGGTCTCGCTCACGTTAAACGGCGAATCGAGCGAGGCCTTGAACACGATCTCCGGCCCGGACGGAGGATTCCGCTTCGTGGGTGTGCCCAATGGCAAGTTCACGGTGCGCGTCAGCGGCGCCTCCGATGCGGCGGCAGGACATGGTGCAGCGGGAGACACGACCGAGAGCGTCGTTCCCTACGGCCCGGACGAGCAGAACATTGAGTTGAACGGGAGCGATGTGGACCACGTGATCCTGAGCCTTCCAGCGCTGAACGCGCAGGGCTCTGCGAATCCCTAGCTCTTCCCCGAAGCGAAAATCTACGTGCTTACGCTGACGGCAGCGGCGCGGGAGCGATGCTTGATCCGCGCGGTAAGAGGCCGCGCGAGAAGCACGATCGCCAAAATCACGGTAATGGTGAGTGGAGTTCTCACTCCTGCCTTCACCAGCCACCAGTAATGAATCACGCCGAGGATGGCTGCTGCGTATACCAGGCGATGAAGCTTCTGCCAGTTTTTGCCGAGCTTGCGAATCGACCATTTGGTTGATGTGAGCGCCAGCGGCAGCAGCAGGAGCCACGCCGAGATGCCCGCAGTCACGTAACGCCGCTTCAGAATGTCCGCTGCCATAGCCTTCAGGTCGAAGTAAGAGTAGAGGCCGACGTAGGTAAGCAGATGCAGCGATGCATAGAAGAAGGCGAACAGACCCAGCAGCCTGCGAAAGCGTATCAACCAGGAGAGACGCGGGGAGAGCCGTCGCAGAGGCGTGATGGCGAGCGAAATCACCAGCAGCCGGATGGTCGCCAGTCCGGTGCAATAAGTAATGGTGCGTGTGGGGTCCGGCCCTAAAGAGGTGAACACGGCGCGATACACCAGGCTGGCCAACGGGTAGAGGCAAGCCATCCAAACCAGCACCTTGAGCACTACGATCTTGCGATTCGACATGCGTTGCCGTCCATCGCGCAGGCACCCTGCGCTGCATTAATAATTTTTCTTCAGATCCATGCCGGCATAGAGATGCGCGACCTGATCGCCATAGCCGTTGAACATTAGAGTGGGGCGGCGCTGCTTGTAGAAAGGCTCCCCGATCCGCCGCTCATATTTCTGCGTCCATCGCGGGTGATCGACATTCGGGTTGACGTTGGAGTAGAAGCCATATTCGCCCGGAGTCATATCATTCCACGCGGTATGCGGCTGCTGGGCAACAAAGCGCACCTTGACGATTGACTTGGCAGACTTGAATCCATACTTCCACGGCACGACTACGCGAACCGGAGCGCCATCCTGATTGGGCAGCACTTCGCCATACAGGCCGAAGGTCAGCAACGTCAGGGGATGCATCGCTTCATCCATGCGCAGTCCCTCCGAGTATGGCCAGTTCAGGGAGACCATCTTGAGGTACGGCATTTGTTTGGGGTCGTCGAGCGTCAGGAACTGAACATACTTCGCGGTGCTGAGCGGCTCGCATCGCTTGATGAACTCCGATAGTGAGTATCCCACCCAGGGAATCACCATGCTCCACGCTTCCACGCAGCGAAGCCGATAGACACGCTCTTCGAGAGGAACCAGCTTCAGCAACGTATCGATATCGAAGGTCTTCTTATTCTTAACGAGGCCATCTACGGTGATGGTCCAGGGACGGGTCTGCAGCTTTCCGGCATAGCGGGCCGGGTCGCCCTTGTCCGTGCCAAACTCATAAAAATTGTTGTAGGTGGTGATGTCTTTCAGGGTGGTCAGCTTTTCTCCGGTGGTGGAGAGGGGGCTGCTCACGGTCGCCAGTTTTGTTCCTGCATGTACTACGGAAGACGAATCGACCAGGCGCCTCACACGGTCCGCCCCCAGCGCCATCGCACCCGCTGCCACCGCTGCCCCAATAAAATTGCGGCGGTTGAGATAGGCGGAGTGAGGCGTAATGTCGGAAGATGGAATGTCGTTGGGTTTGCGGATGAGCATGGACGCTACCTCTCAAAGATCTTAGACGTAACTGCGAGCCGAAGATTACCGCCCGGGATTATAGTCAGATTCAGCGACCCTTCACGAGGACTCATTCCTTTAACGGAGTGAGATGAATTTGAATTCATAAAGAGAGACGGAATGATAGACGACAAGAGTGCGAACCCGCAGGACCGCGACCGCATGCGGCAGGCAGCCGAACTTCTGCTGAAAGCCAGGCGCACCGGCAATCCCATAGACGAGCTGCCGGAAGCCTTGCGCCCCCACACGCAGGAGGAGGCCTACGCTCTGCAGGACACCATTGCGGAAGCGCTTGGGGCGATTGGCGGCTGGAAGATTGGAGTGCCGAATCCGCAAGCGACTCCGCTCTTTGGCCCTATGCCGCTGATGGGCGGCTTCGCCCGCTCGGGTGACACGCTGGCCGAGGACTATCGGCGTCTGCGCGGACTGGAGGCGGAGATTGCGTTCCGCTTTGGCCGTGACTTGCCGGTGCGCCCGCAGCCGTATTCGCGAGAAGAGGTTCTCGCCGCAATCGAAAGCTGCCATCCGGCGATTGAGGTGCTGGAGTCCGGCTTCACCGATCCGGACAAAGTGGACCGCCTGTCGATGATTGGCGATCTGCAGATGAACGGTGGATTTGTCTATGGCGAGTCCTTGCCGCACTGGCGCGACATCGACTTCGGAGCCGAGGGAGTCACAATCTCAGTGGACGGCGCGGTGCGCGTTGAGGCACGAGGCTCATGTGGCGCCGGAAGCGACCTGGTGCACCTGCTGGTGTGGCTGGCGAATGAAGGGCAATATCGAACCGGAGGCCTGAATGCCGGGGACTGGGTGACGACGGGCAGTTGGACGGGCAAAACTATGGCCGAGGCGCACTCGGAGGCAGTGGTGCATTTCGAGCATTTCGGATCGGTGTCGATTCGGTTTGCTTGAGGCTCTGACCAGGGGATCGGTCTGACTAGGAACGGGCTCGACTACGATCCGAGTCAGCTAAGGGTCTTTTCCGAATTTGCTACTGTTGCAGATGCAAATGGCCATTCTCCGCGGATGCGGGAGCGGATCAGGAAGATCACCGTGCCCGAGATGGCAACGGCAGCGGCGTAGGAGAATTCCCGCATCGCCTCGTGCCGCGATAGAAGGATAAAGAGGAAGCCGGCAAAGGCGAGAATGGGCGGCAGCGGATAGAGCCATATGCGAAATGGCCGCGGCCGCTCCGGCTCGCGAATGCGCAGAAGGATGACGCCCACCTGCTGCAACAGGAACTGGAGAACGATGCGGATGGCCACCAGAGCCGCGATTACATGCGGCAGGTCAAAGAAACAAAAGATGGTTGCAACGCCGCCCAGCGCAATCAGCGAGCGGTAGGGAAAGTGATGCACCGGGTGCAATTTGGCGAAGAAGCGGAAGTAATTGCCGTCTAGCGCAGCGGCATAGGGTACTCGCGAGTAGCCAAGCACCAGGGAGAAGACCGAGGCGAACGCGGTCCATATAACCAGGCCGGCGATTGCATGGGCGGCAAACGTTCCGAAGGTCCTCTGCATCACCACGGCAACCACAGCGAGCTTGGAACTGATGTCTGCGCCGGAGCGCAACTCCTGCCACGGCACCACGCCCAGCACGCTGAGATTCATCAGCAGGTAGAGGGCCGCCACCAGCACAACCGAGAGCAGGATGGCACGAGGAATATTGCGTCCGGGATTCTTGATCTCCGCCCCCAGAAAGCTGACGTTGTAATAGCCCCAGTAGCAATATGTAGCCAGCAGCGTAGCGGCGCCCAGCCCTTCAAAGAAGGAGCGATCCATGCGGAATGCCCCCGGTGGTAGCGTGAACGCCAGCGCGGGATGAAAGTGTGTGAAGCCGGCAACAATTACGGCGGAGATGGTAAACACCACACCTGCCCACAGCACCCACGCCAGATACGTGATGGAGCGGACATTGCGGTAGAGCAACACGACGACCAGTACGCAGGAGCCCGCCGCCGAGAGGCTCGTATAGTGCAGAAATCCCAGCGCAGGAATGGCGGGAAAGACCTTCGCGGCCAGGGGAGGCCAGAGGTAGGCAGCGTATTGCGACAGTCCAATGCAGCCTGAAGCGATGGAGAGCGGGGCGCTGAATCCCACCTGCCAGACGTAAAGAAACGAGAAGAGGCGCCCGAGGCCCTGCGGTCCATAAATCTCGCGAAGAAATGCGTAGGACCCGCCGGCCTTCGGCATGGACGCGCCCAGCTCCGCCCACACCAGCCCATCGCAGATCGCAATCAGGGCGCCCAATACCCAGCCCAGCATAGCTTGCGGGCCGCCCATGGCGATGATGATGAGCGGCATGGCGATGAAGGGGCCGACGCCGATCATGTTCAGCATGTTCAGGGAGACAGCGCTGCCCAGGCCAATCTGCCGCGAAAGCTGCGGTGCGGCAGCAGAATCACTCTCGGGTTGGGATGAATTTACGTCGGACATCGAGGATTGCAACAGCGAACGGGTGAAACTGGATTGTACACTGGCAATACATTTCAGGCGGCCACGCGGGAAGCGGAGTCAATGATCTTTCGAACCAACGATGGATGGGGATTTGCCGAAATTCGAAGCAGATTCTTTGGGGCTCAATCCGGAGTACAAGCAAGGAAGAACAACACGAAGTATGGCCTGGTGCTCGCTACCACGGCCTGTCTTATCCTCTCCCAGTCCAGTGCTGCACCGTTCGCCGCGGCACAGGCCGTTCCCTACGCCACCACAATCCGCCCGGCAACTTCGCAGGAGAGCGTTCCGGAGGATCGCGGCGCCGCGGGCCTGTGGCAGACGCTGCGCAAGCTCGACACCTGGGCCAGCCTGATGATGATTACCGCCCATCCGGATGACGAGGACGGCGGCATGCTGACCTATGAGTCTCGCGGCGCTGGCGTGCGTACTTCCCTGCTCTCGCTGACCCGCGGCGAAGGCGGGCAGAATGCCATGTCCGGGGAATCCTATGACGCGCTCGGCCTGTTGCGGACGCAGGAGCTGCTGCGCGCGGATCAGTTCTATGGAACGGAGCAGATGTGGACCCGCGTCGCCGATTTCGGCTTCTCCAAGACCGCGGATGAGGCCTCTGCTCGATGGGGACGCGATCGCGTTCTCTACGATGTGGTTCGCGCCGTACGCATCCAGCGGCCACTGGTGGTCACGGCAGTCTTCATCGGAGGCATTACGGACGGCCACGGCCAGCACCAGGTCTCCGGCGAAGTTGCCCAGGAGATCTTCCACGCTGCGGGAGATCCCAACGTCTTTCCTGACCAGATCCAGGCCGGGCTCCGCCCCTGGGCTCCCCTTAAGGTATATGCGCGCGTGCCCACCTACTCCATAAGCGCAAAGGGCATGTATGACTACGCCACGGGAAAGTGGGCCGCACCGCGCTTCTACGATTATGTCGACCAGAAGTGGAGCGATCAGGCTCCCGAAACCAACGTCGAGATTGCCGAGGGCGTTTATGACCCGGTGTTGGGCCGCTCCTATGCGCAGATTTCCAGACAGGGATGGGGTGAGCAGAAATCTCAGAATGGCGGCGCCACCACTCCCCTGCCGGGCACAGTGACGGTTCCCTACCATCTCTATGGCTCTTATGTTCCGGTGCTGCCTAAGGAGCGCTCGTACTTCGACGGAATCGACACTTCGCTGGTTGGCATCGCGATGCTGGCGCATGGCGATCGGACCGCAGTCGAAACGGGACTGAAGGAGATCCGTCAGCACGTCAACAATGCGATGCTTGGCTATCTCCCCTCTTCTCCAGAGAAGATCGCTCCGGAGTTGCACGCCGGATATTTGAGTACCCGGAAGCTGATGCAGCAGGTAAGCGACAGCGCGCTCTCTGCGGACGACAAGGCGAATATCAACCACGAACTCGGCATCAAGCTGGTGCAGTTCAACACGGCCTTGGCGATGACCCTCGGACTCGACCTCCGCGCCCTCGTGACTCCACAGAAAAACGTCAATCCCGCGGCTGCGCTGCCTTTGGCTCCGGAGGAAACGATCCGCGCAGTTACCCCGGGGCAGGATCTGCGCGTCCGCGTACACGTCAGCACGGGAATCGGCCAGGCGCGGTTGGTCAAGGTGTGGCTTACCTCTCCCGAAAAGGAGACGTGGAACATTACGCGCGTCGGTGCACCCGGGCTGGATGATCCCTCGACGACTGCTGGTGACACGGTCTTTCGTGTCAGCGTGCCGCTGAATGCCGCTGCTACCCGGCCTTACTTTACGCGTCCGAATACCGAGCAGCCCTACTACGACCTGCTGGACGATCGTTGGTTGAATGAATCGTTCGCGCCATATCCCCTGACGGGATGGGCGGAGTTTGATTACGACGGCGTCCCGGTGCGGCTCGGACAAGTGGTGCAGACGGTCCATCGCGTACATGGTACGGGTGCCGTCTACGAGCCTCTTATGGTTACGCCTGAGGTTTCCGTGATGCTGGACCCGCCGTCCGCTATTGTTCCCCTGCCGGGCGCAGACTTTCCCGTACACGTCACGCTGCATAGCGAAGCGGATGAGCCGGCCCTAGGAACACTGCGCCTCCAGCTTCCGGAGCAATGGACGGCAACACCGGATACGGCTCCCTTCCGCCTCACCACCGGCGAGGATCAGACCGTCACCTTCACGGTTCATCCGAAGGGATTGGCGCCGCAGCTATACACCATCAAAGCGATAGCACGCAGCGGCAATTACGACTATAGCGAAGGCTTCCAGAAAGTCGGCTATACAGGACTGCTGCCCTACAACCTGTATCGCCCTGCCATCTATGCAGTCCGCGGAGTCGACGTAAAAGTTGCTCCCCGGCTGAAGGTCGCGTACCTGATGGGTACGGGCGATCAAGTGCCTCAGGCGCTTGCCAATCTCGGCGTGGAGGCTCACCTGCTCAATACACAGGAGTTGGCTACGGCGGATCTGAGCCGCTATGACACCATCGTGCTCGGCATCCGCGCGTATGCGGCCCAGCCCGAACTGCCGCGCTGGAATCGGCGTCTCCTCGACTACGTGCGCAATGGTGGCTGCCTGGTGGTGCAGTACAACAGCGGCGAGTACGACCACGGATACGGGCCATATCCCTACACACTGGGACGCTCGCCGGAGAAGGTCGTCGACGAAAAAGCCCCGGTCACTCTGACCGACCCAGGTAACCCGGTATTGAGCACGCCGAACCGCATTACCTCTGCCGATTTTGACAACTGGGTGGAAGAGCGCGGTCACTCCTTCATGGAGTCCTGGGATCCAAATTTCGTCGCGCCTACGGAGACGCACGACGAAGGTCAGGATCCACAAAAGGGCGGTCTCCTCACCGCGCATTATGGCAAGGGCGTCTATATCTATGTGGCGTTTGCGCTGTATCGCCAGCTACCGGAGGGGGTGCCTGGAGCCTATCGCCTGCTGGCAAATCTTATCAGCGCCGGAAAAACCGCGGCGCCTGCTTCGGCCAATCCTCCGACTGAATCAAAATAACCCGCAACAATAGATTTCCACACTTGGCGAAGGCCTGCAGCAGGCCTTCGCCATACCCCATACGCTTCCCTCCCGCACTGGAAATGGCGATATGTAGCCTTTAGCCGCGCCCATTCAAGGGTTATTCATCTTAAATTGGTCAAATTTTCACCATTGTCTGCGACCTTTGAGTCATGCGCATTCAAGAGGGAAGCGGTTTAGTCACTCGGTGGGCTGCGCCGAAATTACAGTCGCCCCACGGGTTCGCCGTTGCTCCTCCAAGCACGCCAAGCACCGATCCTGGCGCTCTGGCATGCGAATCGCATTCGATGCACGATCGAAATCTTGCACCTACATACCTAAGAGAGGCCAAATGAACAGTCACCTTAAGGCGCTGGCCAGTCTTATGCTTGCAACGGCTCTTGTAGCCGGACAAGCACAGACAACAGCGAGCGGGACAACACGCACCACCACCAAAACTGCGAAGAAGAGAGCGGCGAAGAAGCCCGTTAAGCCTTCTCTCGCCACGCAGATCGAGCAGCTTCGCACCGACATGCAGAATCAGATTCAGGGACTGAAGCAGCAGCTGTCGGAGCGCGACCAGCAGTTGAACCAGGCCCAGCAGGCGGCGTCAGCAGCTCAGGCGGCGGCAGCACGGGCCCAGGAGGCTGCGGACAGCCAGCAGAAGACTCTGACGGATAATAGCCAGGCTGTGTCGAATCTTGAGGGTGCAGTATCTGACCTGAAGACCAATACAACCTCTCTGGTCACCACCATCCAGGAAGACCAGACCAAGACGAAGGCCGCAATCGAAAACCCGACCGCCCTGCACTACAAGGGAATCAACCTTACGCCGGGTGGGTTTGTGGCGGCTGAAACAGTGTGGCGCAGCTCCGCAACTGGCGGCGACATCCCGACTGCCTTCAGTGGCCTGCCGTTCGATCACACTGCCCAGGGGCATATGAGCGAGTTCTACGGTACTGCCCGTCAGTCCCGCCTTTCGCTCATGGCCGAAGGCAAGCTGTCGAATGCTACCTTGCGTGGCTACTATGAGGCTGACTTCCTTGGAACCGGCATCACCTCCAACAACAACCAGAGCAACAGCTACGTCATGCGCCAGCGCACCATCTGGGCGCAAGCTGAGCTGCAGAGCGGCTGGACACTTACCGGTGGACAGATGTGGTCCCTGGCAACCGAAGCAAAGAAGGGTCTCTCGACCCTCTCCGGCGATGTGGCATCTCCACAAACCATCGATCCGAATTACGTAACGGGCTTTGTGTGGGCTCGTCAGTATGGCTTCCGCGTGACCAAGAAGATCGGCAACAGCTTCTTCATGGGCGCTTCGGTAGAGAATCCTGAGACGCTCAATGTCGGTGGCCGCGGCTTTCCGACGAACTTCCTGATTGGCTCGGGCGGCACGGGCGGCGGTAACTACAACTCGACTGCCAACTACTCCTTCAACCTCGCTCCCGACGTCGTTGCCAAGATTGCATTCGAGCCCGGCTTCGGTCACTACGAGGTTTACGGAATCGGCCGCTTCTTCCGCAATCGTGTCTATCCCAACTACACTGCAACTACCGCAGCGGCTCAGTCGGCTGGCGCGTACAACGATTCAACCGTTGGCGGCGCGGTCGGCGGCAGCTTCCGCATTCCGATCAAGAAGCTAGTTGACATTGGCGCTAAGGGCCAGTGGGGACAGGGTGCGGGCCGCTACGGCGACACGACTCTGGCCGACACCACGATCGACCCGTTCGGCCGTCTGGCGTTGCTGCACTCCTTCTCGGGAATCGGCACGGTTGAGGTCCATGCAACCCCGCGTCTCGATGTCTACTTCAACTACGGTGGAGACTACGTTGGCCGCAGAGCTTATCTGAATGCTGCCGGCAAACCGGTTGGCTACGGTTCCCGGCTCTTCGACAACTCTGGTTGCAACATCGAGCCCCTTCCGGGTTCGGGTGGCTTCTCCCCTTCGGGCCTTTCCAAGTGTGCCGGCGACAACCGCGATGTGCAGGAAGGCACCGTGGGCTACTGGTACGACTTCTACAAGGGACCCAAGGGCCGTCTCCGTCAGGGCGCGCAGTATGCCCACACCATTCGCCAGACCTGGGCTGGTGTTGGCGGAAACCCACAGTCGAACGCGGACATGTTCTGGACATCCTTCCGCTACTACCTGCCGTAAAACGTTGCACCAATCCAAACAAGAAGGGCATCCGCAATGGATGCCCTTTTTGCTGCCCGCTTGACGCCGCCGCTGATACCGAAGCCTATAGTGCGCGCTGAAGACGTCTTGCTGCCAGGCTGATCATCAAGCGCGTCCATCCGGTAATCATCATATCGATGCCTACCAACGTCCCAATTACCCATAGAGAACTGGATGGCCACTGCTTCCAAACCAGAACGCCAAGGATGAGGGTCACGATTCCGTCGAACAGGATCCAGCCCGACCCGCTGATGCTTCGAGTCTGAAAATATGCGATGAGATCCACGATGCCCTCCGCCACAAAGAAGACGGCCAGAACCAGGGTAATTCCAGCCACGCCACTCATCGGGTGCAACAGAAGGCTCAAGCCAACAACGAAATAGAGCGCAGACACCAGCAGCTTCCACAGAACGCTGCCAACGCCCTTTGAATGGAAAGCATAGAGAAGCTGCAATCCACCGCTGAAGATGAGCAACCATCCAAGAATCAGGACTACGCCGAGCGACGTAGCGAAGGGCAGCGCAATGGCCAGGAAACCAAATATGATGAGGAAAATTGCCCAGACGATGGACTTTCCTGATCCCAGGTTAAGAACGTTCGACTCGACCATGATGGAACCCTCCTGCGTGCTGGATTATTACCTCGGTCGTGCGTGCACATCTTACTCCAAGACATTTCACCTTTGAACTTGATTCTGTCCTCCGGAGGCAGAGGCCGCGATTTGGACCTGCTGCTCACTCTTCCCATGTCAAACACTTGCAGGTTGTCGTGAGCAATCGCCGTAATGTACAAGTGTTACTGATTCCGAAATCGGTATAACAATCGGGCTGGTGGTGGCGTAAGAAGAATGCGCTCAAGAATTGCGACATCGTGTGAGGTGAAGGAAGCATGAAGTCTGCAACAGCATGGAAGTCCGCTTCCCAGGATGAAGAGTCCGAGCATCCGCTCTTTGCAAGAAGATACTTGTGGCCCTTCGTCCTGGTGACCTCTCTCTTTTTCCTGTGGGGAATCCCGAATAATCTCAACGATGTTTTGATTCGTCAGTTTATGAAGTCGTTCGAGATTACGCGCTTCAAGGCAGGACTGGTCCAGTCCGCGTTCTATCTTGGATATTTTCTTCTCTCCATGCCGGCCGCTCTGCTGATGCGCAGATATGGCTACAAGACAGGGCTGGTAACGGGACTGTTGCTCTACAGTGCGGGAACACTTCTGTTTTGGCCAGCGGCGGCTGTGGGAAGCTACTCCTTCTTTCTATTCGCGCTCTTCGTCATTGCCATGGGCCTGTCCTTCCTGGAGACAGGCGCGAATCCTTTCATTGCTCAACTGGGCGAGTCCGAGACGTCGGAGAGGCGGCTGACCTTTTCCCAGGCGTTCAATCCATTGGGCTCTGTAACCGGCGCGGTGATCGGCACAACCTTCATCTTCTCCGGGATTGAGTTGACCAAGGCCCAGGTCGTCGCAATGAAGGCTTCAGGAACCTATGCGGCCTATCTGCGCCACGAGACACTTCGGGTCACCACTCCCTACCTCGTGCTGGGCTGCATTGCCCTGTTGGCAGCGTTCCTCGTCGCGAAAACAAAATTCCCCAGCGCTGAAGGGCCAAGCCAAACCGTCATCAGCCTGGAGGAAGGAAGATTTCTCGATCTCTTCAGGTATCCACATTTCATCCAAGCGGTGCTCGCGCAGTTCTTCTATGTGGGTGCGCAGGTTGGAACCTGGAGCTACTTCATTCAGTATGCGCAGGATTATGTCCATGCCTCGGAGAAGACAGCCGGATTCTTTCTGACAGGCACTCTGGTTGCTTTTGGAGTGGGCAGGTTCAGCGCGACCTATCTGATGAGGTTTGTGAGGCCCAACCGGCTGATGGGAATTTATAGCGTTATCAACGTTGCGCTGGTGGCAGTTGGAGTCCTCTTCCCAGGGCGGATCGGATTGTGGTCCATCTTCTTCACCAGTTTCTTCATGTCCGTGATGTTCCCGACGATCTTCGCTCTTGGTCTAAAGGAACTGGGGCCGAATACCAAACTAGGTGGATCGCTGATCGTCATGGCCATCATTGGCGGTGCGGTGTTCACGCCCTTGATGGGCCTGCTGTTCGAGGCTACAAAGAGCATGGCCGAAGCGATGCTGATCCCTCTGGGATGCTATCTCTTCATCGCCTACTTTGCCTTCATCGGTTCCCGGGTGAGGGTGCCGGTGATGCGCAGAGTGGCGTGAGTTGTTTGATCTATCGCAGCGAGGTGAAAGGCCCTTAGCCTCTTCCCCTCGCTTGTCCTATACTTCGTTCCTTTTACTTCGTAGCCGATGCAATTGCTGCCTCGGATGGCGTGCGATGCAGCAGTTCGATGATCGCCTGATACAACCGGTTGCGCATCTCAAAGCGAGCACTGGCCCTCGTGACATACCGCACGATGACATCGGTGCCGGAAGCAGCGGGACGAAGATCTACTGCTGGGCTGGCAGTGAACTGTCGCAGGAAATTCTGCTTGGCGACTCGCTGCCACTCTGCTTCTGCAAGCTTGGCGTCCTGCTCCGTCTCCCGGTTCACAGCCTCGTGGATGAGGTCGATCAGCTCGCGAGTATCGGGGGCCGGTGGAATGTTAACCGTGATCTCGTCCCACATCCACTGGCCAGTTGTAGAGAAATTGAAATATTGGCCTGCGATGGCGAACTTGTTGAGAAAGGTGACTCGCCTTCCAGTGGGATGGCCCCTGTCGGTCCAGTTGCCGGTCTCCAACATCGATGTGCGAAAGAGTCCAATTTCAACGACCTCTCCACCAACGCCATTGATTTCAACCCAATCGCCAACGCGGATTCCATGCTTGCCCATCAGGACAAACCAGCCAAGGAACGCAATGATGAAATCCTGAAATGCCACTGTTAACCCGGCGGTAGCCAGCCCGACGATGGTAGGCACTTGCTTCGGCGAGCCGAAGATAACGAGAAGCACGCAGAAGAGCGTAAGAACTTGCGTCGCCATCAGAAAAATCGTCTGTAGAGTGTGCTTGCGCCGGAGATCCATCTTCGGTCGATCCAACACAACCTGCACCAGCGAGGTGACGATTCCGCCTAATAAGACGATGAATGCGATCCATGCGAACGACTTGAGCATCAGGTGCCAGACAATTCGGTGCTGCAGCATGACCTGCGCGGCCCACTTGTCGTAAACCCCGCAAAGTTGCTGTTCGGCCTGAAGGCGATCTCCCAGCAGCCCTAAAATACTGCTCTGTTCCGACAGCCGCTTGAGCGACTGCAGTCGAGTCAACTTAGCCTGGGTGGGCGGCGGCGTTGTCGCCGATGCACCCGCCGAACCGGCTCGCCCCTGCGTCCCGGAATTAACCGCGACCTCCAGTTGTGCGTACTGTGCTTTGAGCGAGAGAACATCTCTATCGGTCTGCTGTTTGGCCTGCACGATCGAGGTATAGCGGTCGCGCTGGTTGAGCCACGCAGTCAAACGGCGATAGAGTGTCTGGTCCCGCTTCGCCGAGAGGACGGCTACTTGTCCGCCAGTCGCTGCCTGCTCGTCATACGAGTGCATCGATGCCTCGTGCGCCGCGAGTTCCTGCTGGATCAAGCTGCGTTTGTCTCCACTCTGACGAGCAAGATCTGCCACCGCATCATTGAGTACATCGTTGTCCAGAGCAAGCTGTGCCTTTGCGACCTCCAGGTCATCGCTCGCTGTGGCAGGGTTCGGCGCCTTCGCCTGCTGAGTCAGACTATCGATATGCGCCTGATCCTCTTTGATGGTCTTCTGTAGATCCTCGACCTTCTTCGAAAGAGTCAGCGCCTCGCCGGTCAGCACGCGTGTCTCAGCATCAATATTGGCCTGGCGAAGAGCCATGGCAAATGCCTGGTCCACTTCATGGTCCGCAAGTTGCTGGGCCTGCCGGGCATAGCGTTGTTCCTCTGCCGACACAGCCAGGGGAGCCAGCGATTCCGCGGTTTTCCAAGGGGATTGATCGACAAGGCCCTGGGACGCACTGAGCCGCGGCAAGTTGGCCATCGAGTCACGCGTCCAGTAGATGCCAATCAGACACAAGGCCAGCACGACTGCCGGGATAGAGATCACCAGCGCGCGTCCATCCGTGAACATGCGAGTAAGAAACCTACGATCGTTGATAGAAATTTCCCCTGATAAAAAAAAGATGCGTTGTCTGCTAATGGTTTGTACCGCACAGCAGCTGCTGCAACCGCTTCGATATACGCAGTTCTGCCAAACTGCTGTGGACCTATGACTCCATAGTATGACGGGCCAGGAATGGAACCAAGCTCTGCGCGGGTTGAAGCTGTACCACTTCCGATGCAGCATGAGCCGCATGAAATTTTCACACGCAGAGGATGCATTATCTACACACGTCCAGGGAGTGCGGCATGCTCAACAAGCCGCTCGGGATCGTGGGCAGAGCTGCTATCACAATGAATCTGCGTTACAGCAAATGGAGCACAGATTATTTCAATGTCTTCACAAAGTCTGCGACAGCCTTCGCCTGCTCCGCAGTCAAGCTCATAGATTTAAGATGTGGTGCTTTTGCCCCGCCGCCCTTTGTGAGAAGAGCTACGATGTCCGCTTCGCTTTTGGACGTAGCCGCCAACTTCGGAGCGACCTGCGGCTTCCCCTGTCCTTGCGCGCCGTGACAGGTAGCACACTTGGTTTTATACAAGGCGCCTGCATCCTGCGCCAGTGCGGTCGTGCACATTGCAGACAACAAAATGATGGATGCTGAACGAAATCTCATGAATTTATCCTCTTTTCTGTCTTCTGAATATTCCTCTTATCTCAAATCATTCCTGAGGCGGCACCTCAGGCTTCGTAGGTGTATCCGTATCGAATCCTTCTGCTGTAGTGGTTGCCGCTTGTGCTCCCGCCTCTGCCAATGTCTCTGTGTCCAATCCATGCTCTTCGCGATAGCGCTCGACCGGCATGCTGCCGTCCTTCCACGCCCAGTTCATCGGGTATACATCGGGATCGAAAAATACCTGGTAGAAATGCCAGACGAGAATCGCCAGCGTCGCCAGCACTGCTTCATAAAAGTGCACTGCAGTGGCAACATCCAGCCACCATCGCGCCAGCAGGTTTCCAACAAAGACCTTGGCCCAAAGCATGATGCCCGTGGCTGCCATTAACGCTGTGCCCCATACCAGCGCCCAGTACTCTGCCTTCTCCGCATAATTGAAGCGACCGAATTTTGGCTTTGTGCGATTCAGTCCCAGGTAATATCGCATGGTCCCCCAGGCATCGAACGCATCCTTAGGCTTAGGCGCAAAATCACGAATCAATCTTCGCCCATCTCTTGTCATCGCGATGTAGATAAGGTGGTAGGCGCCGGCACCAATCAGAATCGCTCCTGCGATGCGATGCGTGATGCTGCGCAACCTCTCTCCCATTCCAAGCACCTCTGCAAACCAGGAGTTGGGATACTTAAGGGCAAATCCCGTCAGCACAAGGACGATAAAGCTGACGAACAAAAGAGCGTGTTGCCAGCGCTGGCTGCTGGTCATGCGAGGCACTGTCTGACCTTGCGCCTTGTGCCGTGCAATCGCTTTGCTGCGCCAGACGATGAGGTTATGAAGAAACATCGCTCCGATCACCACGAAGATCAATGCGAGATAGACTCGCCTGACCCATCGCACCGCAACCGTGCCGATATCGCTGTGTTGCCATCCAGATGTACCTTGTTTAAAGTGAACCGCTGCGTTACTCCTTTATGGCACTGCCCACAGGTTGCATTGAGATTCGCGCGGTTGATGGTGGAGTTGGGATCGCTTGACGGCAATATGTTGTGCACGCCGTGGCAACTCGCGCAGTTGGCCACGACTACCGAGCCTCCCTTGGAAGCAAGCCCGTGGTAGCTGTCCAGGTAGGTGGAGACTCGACTGCCAGCCACTCCAAATTCCTGCGAAAGCCGAACGCCCTCGTGGCAGCGTGCACACGTGGCACCTGCCAGGTTTTGCTCGGAGACAGGCGAATCCGGGTCCAGATGAGCTTTGATGGAGTGGATTCCGTGACAGTCAGTGCAGACAGGAGCGAGTCCATTGCCTCGCGTTATCGCCTGCCCGTGAATGCTCTGCCGAAAAACCTGTTCCACCGCACCATGGCATTTGCCACAGGTGCCGGGGACATTGAATTTATAGATCGGCGATCTGGCATCGTTCGCTGGAAGGATCTCATGCCAACCGTGACAATCCGTGCAGACTGCCGCACCATCGGCACCACGCTCGATCGCGCGCCCATGAACGCTCGCCTGATAGGAGACAAAAGGTTGAACGCTTTCTCCGCTGGCCTTCATCAGAAACTTCTGTCCGTGGCATCGGCCGCATGTCGCGGGAATGTTGGCGTGATTCACCGGCGACGCAGCAACGCTGGCGGGAAGAATTTCATGAACGGGTCCATGGCAATCCACGCAGGTTGCAGCACTTGTTCCACCAGGCTTATTCGCGCGGGCATGATAGCTTTGCCGATAGGCTTGTTCCGCCTCCGCATGGCATTGGCCGCAGGAGATCTTTGCAGGAGGCGTCTCATGCAACGAGGCCTCCACGTCTTTATGACAATCTACGCAGGTGAACATGCCGCCGTGGATCGACTTTTTTAATTTCGCCTCGTTGATATAGAGACTGACGCTCTTACCATCAGCTTCTTTCGTCAAGCTGGAATCGGAGTGGCACGCAAGACAATCTTCGTCCTTGGGCTTGCGCGCGGCATGAGCTGCGCAGGCCAACGAAAACAGGGTGAGCACCAAAACTTGAGCGCACAACTTCCCTGCTATTTTCATACGGGGGAGGAGTACGCTCGTTCACGGAATGATGGCTGTGACAGTGGTCACAAGGTCGTGTTAATCCGCGATCCCAAGCGACTCACAACATCTTCCAACGCGTGCGTGAGCGAAACTGGATCCGCCGCTTCCGCGAAAGGCAATACGGTTCCCACGTGGATGACCAATCTTCCAGAGCGAAACCATGAGACGGTGCCCACCTTCAACTCTGCCAATCCCTTCAGCGCAACGGGAAGAATAGGCACTCGCGATTCCTGTGCGAGCAGGCCGATGCCCGCACGAAACGCCTGCAGTCTTCCGTCAGGCGACCGTTGCCCTTCCGGAAAGATGAGGACCGAGTAACCACGATCCAGCGCCTCGCCTGCGTGGGCAAAGCTGCGACGCACGCTGAGCCGTGGCAATGGAAACACATTGAACAGCGCAGTGAGGAGCCAATACTCCACCGGCCCAAGGAGATTCAGAATCCAGTTCCCCTGATTGCGCGCCTTGCGAAGATCGAGCAGCATTTCTCCCGACATGGCAATTGCCACGCGCCGTCGCAGCTTCGCAGGCAAAGCATACAGGACCAGTGCGCCATCGAGCGCGGTAACGTGATTCGCTATCACCAACAATGGCTGGTCCGGGATGCTGCTTGTGTCACGAACCACGCGCGGCGCAGCCAGCAGCCATACCAGGGGGCGCATCACAGCCTCAAGAAACAGAGTGCGCAGGATTCGCACCGGCAGCGACCACGGCCAATGGGGATACGTATATTCCTCGCGGATGACGGATGACGCGGGCACAGCCTGCGATGATCCTGCTGCCGAGGCAACGGGAGGAACAACAGAGCTGGTCACGCCAAGCAGACTCCGCAACTCACCTACGGTTTGCAGATTTTCGATGGCGTTGTCCCGAAGCTCGATGCCAAGCTTCTCTTCCAGCGCGGACTGCAACTGCATTCGTCCCAGACTATCCAGATGCAGATCTTCTGAGAGCAACGACGCATCTGTAGTGCCCGCGATGCTCTCTCCGGTGAGGCGGAAGATCAACTGCAGAAGAGGATCCTCTGTCGGCGCGACGTCCTTGTTGCTCGGGTGGCTGCGTTCGCTTAGGGCCGCGCACGCCCACTCCGCGATGGTGCGGCGAAGCAGTTTGCCGGTTGAAGTTCGCGGTAGATCGAGTTGCGGCCACCGCAGCCAGCGACGAATCTGCTGGTGACTCGCTAAGTGGCTATTTGCATTGCGAACGGCGGCGAGTAGTTGGTCGTCGTCACCGGAGAAGAGCACCACCGCTACGGGCTCCATGCCGCCCGGCACGGGACACGCCACAACAGCACAGCCGCGCATGCCGGGCTCTCCCGCCAAAGCTGCTTCCAGATCCGCGGGATGAATGTTCATGCCTGAGGGAGAGACGATCACGTCGCCTTTTCTCCCCTTGAAGCGAAGCTGGCCGGATGCATCCTGCTCCGCCAGATCGCCGGTCGCGAACCATTCCTCATGGCGCGGTTGAAGCTTCCCTCCCTGCCACGTCGCGGAAGACAGCATCTCTCCGCGCACCAGTATCTCTCCATCTTCACGAATACGGACTTCGCGCCCGGGCAAAGGTTTGCCAATCGTGCCGCGCCCGATGTGAAAGGGATGATTGAGAGTAATCAGAGCGGCTGTCTCTGTAAGGCCATAGCCCTGGATAAGCGCAAAGCCAAGCGCGCTCCAGAAGTGCTCAAGATCCGCCGGAAGCGAAGCACCGCCGCATACGAGTGCCCAGAATTTAAGTCCGAAGGCGCGATGGACTTTACGAAATCGCCACCAGCGCTGTCCGATCGAATCTGCTTGAGCGGCAGCGATCTGTCTTTCGAGGGAGGGATCGTCGTTCAGCAGATGTGTGCGTAAGATCTCCAGCACACGCGGCACGGCCGCAAGCAGGGAGATGCGTTCGCGACGGATTGTTTCCACCAGGCGCGCAGGCTCCAGTTGCGAATCGAAGTGAACCTCCGCGGCAAGCAGAGCGGGAATCCAGAGCCCCATGAACTGGCCAAAAACGTGGCTGAGAGGGAGGCTGTGGAGAAAGCGCAGTGGATGGACAAAACGCTCATACTTCCTGTACTTCTCTATCTCCCGCTCAATGGGCTCCAGGCTTGCCAGTACGTTGCGATGAGTATGGACAATGCCTTTCGGCTCAGCAGTGGTCCCGGAGGTGAAGATGATCTGTAGCGGAGTTTGCGCGGAGACCGACGTGTCGACGAGGAAGAGCGGCGATGCGGGGAGAGATGCGGCGAGATCCGCGAAGCGCAATTGTGGCGCCTTCGCTGGCAACGCGTTGAACAATTCCCTATCGCCAACGATCAGTTGCGGCCGAACATCCGCGATTACGCGGCTGGCGAATTCACTGGAGCCTGCGGCATCCAAGGGAACCGCGATTACACCTCGCAACAGGCAGCCGAAGAACGCTGCAATCCACTCAGCGGAATTCGCGCCCCACAGTACAACACGCTCTCCGGGATGAACTCCGCGGCGCGCAAGCTCCGCCGAGAAGCGCCCAGCGAGCGACGCCAACTCGGTATAGGTAGTTGCATAACGCCGGTTGCCACGATAGACGACAACCGCGATCTGTGAACCGTGGCGGCGAAAATCCTCGACGAGACTTGCCAAATGGAAGCGCTGCATGACCGGGGCCTAGCCTATCCAACGCATGGCGGATGGGAGCGGCCTGCAATCGCAGCAGGATTATGGCAGCTCCTCAATGTTCTCCGTCCTCCGCTGCGACACAATGGTAGTCTCCTCTTCCAGCGCCTGATCCTTCGCACCCTTGGCTACCCTCTCGCTATCGGTTTGCTGAGCGGCTTGCTTCTCTTCGGCCAACTCTGCTCCTGCCTCTTCAGACGAAACCTCCTCCTCTTTCAACAGCACATCCAGGCGATAGCCCGCAGCGGCAGCGGCCTGCAGTGAGTCGCTGATGGCCTTGCTTATCTCGGCGATGGTTGCGCGATCGGGCGCGGGCTGGGCCGCCAACTTGCACAATGCCGGCAACTGCAGCCACCACAGCAGATCCTCATACTGCTCCTGCACAAAATAGGAGTGGCCCGATGCTTCATGCATGCCGGTGAGCCAGCCTACATCCGGGTCCTGCCACAGCACCGGGGGAAGAACCGGCTCCATAGCTTCCTTCGCGGTGCTTGCAGGCGGGTTTCGATCTGGAACTGCCGCGGCAAGAGCCTTCTCCGCACCCTCGGCCTGAGGCGAATGTTCTTCATCCGATCCGGCTGGGGTCTGCTTGCTTGCGCCAACCAACAGGAGGACCTTGATGCGAGCCGCTGCACGCCAGCCATCCTCCCCCTCGAAACCTAGAGCTGTGAAGGCCTGGCCCAACGGCTGCCGCAGGCGCAAGCGGTCAAACAGATCGACTGCGGTGTGCTCGGGATCTTCGGAGTTCAGCGACACTGCCAGCAATTCAAGGACGCTCCAGCTGAATACCGGTCCCCAGACCGCAGCGGCCGTCAACTGTGGACTGTGGCTCGGCAAAACGCGCCGGGCTCCGGCTGTCCATGAACTGGGGAAGCAGCTCTCCAACTCGGGAAGGCGCAACGCAGCGCGCAAACCTTCACGGAACTTCTCTGCCAGTGAAGCAGGATACGGCAGCTTGTCCCGCAAGAGGCGGCCGGAATGCGCGCGATAGGCAATCTGCGCCTCTCGCAGGAAGGTCTGCGTATGCTCCCACGCCTCCTCAATAAGGGCGTTTCGCTGGGGTTCGTGATTCTGATACTTCTCCGCTCCCTGGGTAGCCCGGGGATGCTCGGCAAGATGCGCCAGGGATCGTACCAATACCGGATCCAGCAGAGCGCGTAACGCATCATGCACAGGGCGCAGTTCCAGGTTGATGAGCGCATCGTCAAGATTGGGAACCCCGGTGCCATGCAACTGGTCGCACAAACGGTCCCATGGCTTCTCGGCGGATGCGCGCAACTCGTGCCAGTCCATAAAAATGTGGCACTGGTACGCATGCAGCTCAAGGCTCAGTCCCTGCTCGGCGATCTGCGAAGCACGGCGGAGGTAATGCAACCCGGTGAGGGAGTCGCGGTATGCGAGGATGATCGACGAGTCGGCTGTCAGCTCCAGCCCTTCGCGCAATTGTTGCTGGCGAAGCTGCCCGGATCCCTTATCGGCATAGGCCGCTGAGTTGTGAATGGTTCCCCGCGTCGTGGAGTAGCGGTTGTTATAGATCACCAGCCCTCGCTGGCCTCCTCGCCGGTTCGAGTAGGCGAAGACGTTCTCATCCACCGTTCCATCGTCCTGGAAAAAATCGTACAGCAGGAAGTTGCTGCTCTCCGCAAAGAGCGCGCGATTGTGCAGCAGCGGAGCGATCTCGCGCTGGTGGCGCTCTACCAGCCATGGATCCGGATTCTCGTCATAGCGAGGCCGGCGGTACTCCATCCCGTACTTCTCGGTATAGCCTTCGACCTGGCCATGGCCGAACATCGGCAGACCCGGTAGAGTCGCCATCATCGCCGTAACTCCGAAGCACTTGTCGCCTGTGCCGAACTGGTCGATTGCGGTACGTTCGTCGGGATTGCTCATGAAGTTTACATAGCGCTTCATGATGTCGGGATCGAATTCCAAAGTGTTCTTGATGACCGAGCGATACTTCGCGTTCTGCTCATCGCGCATCATGTTCATGAATGCGCTGTTGTACACCCGGTGCATGCCGAGAGTACGGACAAAGTAACCCTCCATCAGCCAGAAGGCCTCCGCCAGCAGCAGCGTGCCAGGGACTTCGGCGGCGACGCGGTCCACAACCTCGCGCCAGAATTCATGCGGCATCAGCCGGTTAAACTCGGCGTCACTCATTCCGTACTCGGCACGGGATGGAATCGCTCCGCTGCTCCCCGGGCCGGGAAACCACAAGCGATGAAAGTGGCGTTTGGCCAGCGTCATCGCTGCGTCAAAGCGGATCAGCGGAAAGAGCCGCGCCACATGCAGAATCGTCTGGATGACCTGCTCCCGCACCGCTGGATTCAGATAATCAAGCTGTGCCGTGTCGTTCCACGGAAAACTGGTGCCGTCATTGCCGTGGTAGATGTAGCGCGTCTCTCCCGTGGCGCGGTCGCGCCGTTGAAAGACAACCGCAGCATCGGTCTGGTCGAAGTAGTGGTTCTCGATCTTGATCTCGACACGCGGATCATGCGCAAGATCCGGACCGTCGAAGTTGTACGAGGGATAGGGTGGATCCGGGCGTGAGATAAACCATTCGGGATGCTCGATGACCCACGGCGAATCAATGCCCATGTGGTTGGGCACCATGTCGCTGGCAAGTCGAATGCCGCGTGCGTAGGCGCGATCCCGCAGATTGATGTAGGCCGGTTCCCCGCCCAGATCATCGGCAATGCGGTAGTCAAAGAGTGAGTAGGCGGACGCTACGGCATCGGCGTTTCCGCAGAGTTGCTTGATGGTCTTCGATGCACGGCTGCGTTCCCAGACTCCGATCAGCCAGAGAGAATTCATCCCCCGGCGCGCAAGCGTGTCCAGCTCTTCGTCAGGAATCTGGTCCAGCCGTTCGATGGCTCTTCCATACTGCCTGGAGAGCTGCGCCAGCCATACATACGTGCTCTTGGCAATCAGTACCGCAGTCGGCATCCAGTCGCGATCGGGGCTGAACTTCTCGTATTCATGGGCTGCGTCGCCAAACTCCGGAACCTCGGACTGGCTCGTCAACGAAGGCCATTGCTGCTCTCCCCTCTCGCGGCGTCGCCGTGCGGCATCAGCAGCCCGGGCTGCCGCCTCCGCTTCGGCAGCGGCCTGCGACTCCGGCGTTGGCGGATGAAACTGGAACCAGATGGCCAGCTCCTCTTCATGCAGGACATCGCCCGCAATCTGCAGAAAGCGATCCAGACTCGCCCCCAGCAGCGGCTTCCACGTCTTGCGAATCACAGCAAGCTGTTCGCTGAGAGATTCCGGAGCGGCCAGCGCGGGCGCCCGCAGCAGCTCAAAAAGGCTCATTCGCTGCGTTTCATCGACCTGGATCAGCGGACGCGTGGCAAAATATGCGGGCAGCTTCTCCCCAACCTGCTTGTATGCGGTTTGCTCTGCGAGACTCTTGTCGTCGAACAGCTCCTCAAATGGCCGGAATGCCTGGTTGCGATTGGCCATCCAGAGCAGCATCATCTCTTCCAGCGCGGCGGCCCGATGGGATGCGCCGTCTGTCGAGCCTGCCAGCCATTGCTTCGGGGTTTGCAGTCCCTGGTAGACCGTTGTTCCGGGAAATTGCTCCACGAAGGACAAGAGCATCCTGTCCAGTTCCTTCGGCCCGATCTGGCCGGAGATCCAGGCGAGTGCGTCCGTCATTACGGCAGGATCCAACTGCTTCCGATAGCTGGCGATGACCGCATGGCTAGCCTCGTCAATCAGTCCCATGACATAAAGTGCGCCTGCATGCACCACACGCCGTGGATTCTTCTGCACGTCACGTATCTGGTTCATTCGATGGGCAAATTGGCGGCTGGCTGACAGATTCGCGAAGACCACGTTGCCTGTGAAAGAAAACAGGTTCCCCGCAAATTGATAGCGGTCGCGCGCGCCCTTAGAAATATGAAATTCCATCATTTGCCTGTCATCCCCGAATCAACCTGCCAACCATCATGCCAGATGGAACACAATAACGGCATTCTGCGATTCTGCCCAGTGCTTTTCCGCCCTCATTGAAAGAGGGTGGCCACCAAGAAAATGCCTGCAGGAATCCTCCACGTTGCTCCCTGCATCAAAAATGATGGCATAATGAATCATTATTGGAGGTTGTGATGTCCGCCGCCTTGATCCTCCCCAATGCTGTTGGATATGCCGTCGATGTCTCGGCAGATCTGTCTGATCCGAAGACGCAGAAACGCTTAAGCCCGGCTGCGATCAAAGGCTTTCTGCGGATAATGGAGAAATGGCGCATTAAGGACTCCGACGCGCGGAAGTTGCTCGGGGGGATGTCGACCGGGTCCTTTTATGGACTGAAAAAGGAAGCTGCCCCGCGCACGCTCGATCAGGATACGCTCACCCGCATCTCGCTGCTGATTGGCATCTTCAAGGCGCTGAATATCCTGTACAGCGAATCGCTGGCCGACGCGTGGATCAACCTGCCCAACCGCAACTCGATGTTCCGCGGTGTCACGCCGCTGGCATACATGATCCAGCGCGGGCAACCCGGCATGCTGCACGTGCGCCAAATGTTGGATTCCCGCCGGGGTGGACAATGATCGTCGCGACCAGCGAAATTCGCTGGAATGACACGCACCGGCTGATCCCCTCGAAGTACAGCGCAAGCGGCACCGTGCTCTCCCGCCTTTCAGAGGATGAAAGCGACCTGCACGCATGGATGGAGCTCGATAGCGCCACCAATGACCGCCTGCTGGGCGAGGAGGGTCTGCTGCCGGGTATTGGCATCCACGAGCTGGTATACGGCGTCGGCTACGCGCACATTGTGAATGCCGCCTTCACCCATGCCGCACCCGAAGGAGGGCGCTTCAACAACCATGAGCGAGGGGCATGGTATGCCGGCCTGGAACGTGAGACCTCGCTTGCGGAGGTGGCATTCCACAAGCTGCGCCAGCTTGAGGAGGTCGATTGGGACCAGGAAGAGACTGGCACCTACGATGATTATCTGGCGGACTTCGCGACCGAAATGCACGACCTCAGGCCCTCAAAGCCAGCGTTTAAGAAATATCTCCGGCCCGGACCGATTCCAGACTGCTACGCGGACTCACAGCAGCTCGCCACAACTCTTCTTGAGCAGCAATCGAACGGGATTCTCTACCCGAGCGTCAGGCGAAAGGAAGGCACCTGCGTGGTCTGCTTTCGGCCTGCGCTGGTCTATCACGTGCGGCAGGATGCTCGCCTTGAACTCCGGCTCCAGGCTGGACGAGAATTTCGCCCTGCGGACGTCCGCGAAGTGAAGATTCCATGAAATAAAGATCCCCGTGGAGGAAAGGCTCCTATAGCCGGGTGCAGTCAGGAGACATACCTGGTAAGGCCGAGCCGCAATCCATTCGCACATAGCCGGATGTGTAGCGATTTGGGAACATGGGACCAAAACGGTCTCGTGGCTGTTCCTCCCGGAATACCCGGCAGAGGCACCGGCTGCTAGTGCTTTACTATCTTAGATATGCACCCGCGCAGCCTTGTGTTTCTTGCCCTTCTTCTGCTGGTTCCGACTTTTGCCCTCAAAGCTCAAAGCTCCCCTACCAGGGAATGCGACCTGAAGTCACTCCAGATTTGTG
This sequence comes from Acidisarcina sp., assembly GCA_035539175.1. NCBI lineage: Bacteria > Pseudomonadati > Acidobacteriota > Terriglobia > Terriglobales > Acidobacteriaceae > Acidisarcina > Acidisarcina sp. Next base: position 189,208 of record DATLIY010000009.1, read on the forward strand.
CCCTGCACGTTGCACAAGACGAAGTGGGGATCATCACGATGCCCTTCCATCTGACAGGGGCCAATCTCCTTTGGATCGCCCCTTTTGGAGTGGGCACTGGAATTGCCCTCGACAAAGACGCAGAAGCGCTCCGCTCCCTGGGCGTCGATAAGAACCGGGAGGACAGATTTCGCAAGGTCTCCGATTATGGAGGACTTTACGGTCCAGCGGCTGCCGTAGGAGCCGGATATATTGCCGGCAGCGTCCTGCACAACGATCATCTGCGCGAGACGGCGGTTCTTGCAGCAGAAGCGATGGCCGATTCCATGATTCTCAATAAAGGGCTCGGATATGCGATTGATCGCCAGACACCCAGGCAGGGCGACGGTACAGGGCGATTCTGGCCGCATGGCACGAAGACATGGCCAGATGGTCAATCCATGGCTTCGGATCACTCCATTTTGGTGTGGTCCTTTGCTCACGTGGTCGCATCGGAATACAACAGCTTCGCAACCAAGGCACTTGTCTACTCTCTGGCAACGACAGTCTCCGCCTCGAGGGTGGTGGCACGCGAACACTTTCCCTCCGATGTCTTTGTGGGGAGCGCGCTGGGCTACGTTATCGGTGGATATGTTGTTCGTCGCCGCCTGACGGAAAGCACCTGGGATAAGTTCGCCCTTTCGACAGTTGGGACGCCAAACGGAAGAGGAATGCAACTCTCCTATAATTTTGCACGTTGAATCTGCAATAAGGACAAGAAGCCAGCCAATGGATAGGGAATCCCCGATCCAGATTGCGTCTATCTCAATTCCTCAATATTTCTCACTGCATGGAGAAGACTTCTCCATGCGGTGAGGATTGGACAGGCCGGTCTTTTGCGCGGCGGCTGTGGTACTCTTTCGGTGTTCGAGAAAACGGTTTCTCACTCTTCCTGCAACCACGGATCCGCCATGAAACTTCGACTCGCCTCTACCCTCACCCTGCTGCTACTTGCGCTCTCCGCCCTGCAGTCGATGCATGCACAGCAGCCGCGTGCTCTCAACCTGACAGGGGAGTTTGGGGGAACCCACGATCCTTCCATCATCAAAGCGGGCGGCATCTGGTATGTCTTCGCCACTGGGAAAGCTCATGAGGGCGGCCAGTTCCAAATTCGCTGCTCGTCGAATCTGACCGAATGGAAGCTGTGTGGCCACGTCTTCGACGAGATCCCGGCATGGATTCGCAAAGACAGCCCGGGAACCGAGGAGTTATGGGCGCCGGATATCTCCTATGTGAACGGCGAATACCGCCTCTATTATGCCTATTCGCTCTTCGGCAAGAATCTCTCCGGCATAGCCCTGGCAACAAACAAGACGCTGGATCCGAACAGTCACGATTACAAATGGGTGGACCACGGGCTGGTTCTGCGCTCCACGGCGCAGGATGATTTCAACGCCATTGATCCTAACTTTGTCCGAGACACGAAGGGGCATGACTGGCTTGCCTTCGGCAGCTTCTGGACAGGCATCAAGATGAGGCGGCTGGATGAGCAGACTGGCCTGCTGTCAAAAACAGACACAAAGCTCTACTCCCTCGCTTCGCGCCGTAAGCCGCAGAATGCTCCACCGCCGTCGCCCAATCTACCGCCGGACTGGGAGGCGGTGGAGGCCCCGTTTGTCGTGGCTCATGGTGGCTACTACTACCTGTTCGTTTCCTGGGATCTCTGCTGCCGCGGCACGAAGAGCAGCTATCGCACGATGGTGGGCCGCTCGCGGCGGATCACCGGTCCATACGTGGACAAGGATGGAGTGGCCATGACGCAGGGAGGCGGCTCCGCATTGCTGACAGCGAACGCCCACTGGCTTGGCCCCGGGGGAGAATCGGTGCTGATGCAGACGGATGGCAACGACCTGCTGGTATTTCATGCCTACGACGCCCGCAGCGGAAAACCCGCTCTGCAGATTTCGACGATGACATGGCAGGATGATTGGCCACACGCTGCCTTGCAGCAGTAAAGATCTCACATCCTAAACCGCGGTGAACTCCAACCGATAGGTTTCCCCTTGACGCATCGCCAGCCGCACGGTCGATGCATCGCCACCTGTACCGGGGACCGGCTGAAACGCCCCGTGGACCTGTCTCGATAGACGCTGAACCCTCTGCCCCTGGGGTGAGCGGAAGAGATGTTCTCCATCCTGCAGAGAGCGGATGACCGCGGATGATTTGCCATCCGCCCACTCAATATCCACTTCCAATCCGCCACGCGCTCGCAGTCCCTGGATAGAGCCGCTCTCCCACGCTCGCGGGAGAGCAGGCAAAAATGCAATCTCGCCAGCATGACTCTGCAGCAGCATCTCCGCCATGGCTGCCGTCGCGCCAAAGTTGCCGTCGATCTGGAAGATAGATGCTGGGCGAGCCTGCCGCTCTGGCATCGTCTTTGCTCCGGTGCTGCGCTTCAGAGCCTTGACCATCGCTTCGCCGGTGGGATGCGTATCGAAGAGATTGTCGCCGGTGCTGTGCTCCATCAACATCTTCAGCGACTCCCACGCCATGTCTCCGTCGCCAAGCCTGGCCCACAATCCAATGGCCCAGGCACGGCTCCATCCCGTATATGCACCACCGTGAGCCAGGCGCCGCTCCAGCGACTTGCGCGCGGCGGCGGCTAGCTCCGGCGTAGCACGTGGAGTAATCTGCGCGCCGGGATAGAGCGGATACAGGTGGGACATGTGCCTCTGGCCAGGCTGATCTTCCTCGAAATCCACCGACCACTCCTGGAGTTGGCCATAACGGCCTGTCTTGTATGGCGGCAGGCGTTTGCGCGCAACCGACAACCGGGAGACAAACTCCTGATCGAGATCGAGCAGGGAGCCTGCCTGAATGCAGTTGCCAAACAACTCCGAGATTAGGGCGATGTCCATGGTGCAACCGCTGCTTACCTGAGCAGATTTGCCATCAGGCGCCAGAAAGCTGTTCTCCGTCGAAACGGAAGGACACGTGGTGCATCCTCCGCTGCCATCTTCGATAATCCACGCAAGACAGAACTCCGCTGATGCCCTCATCACTGGATAGGCGGTCTGCCTTAGGTATTCTTTGTCGCCGGTAAAAAGGTAGTGTTCCCATAGGTGCGCGCACAGCCACGGCCCGCTCATCGCGAAATTTGCCCAGGTTGGGTCAGAAGACTCCATGCCTGCTCCGACGGGTGCCGACTGCCGCCACAAATCGACATTATGATGCGAGACCCAGCCTGGCGCTCCGTAGTTCACCATCGCAGTCTTCTTGCCGTTAACGCTCAACTCCTGAATCAGATTGATCAGAGGCATGTGGCAATCGGATAGATTGCACGTCTCGACGTGCCAGTAGTTCATCTGCGTATTGATATTCGTCGTCCAGTTACTGCTCCACGGTGGACGCAGTTCGTCATTCCAGATGCCTTGAAGATTCGCCGGCTGCGTTCCTGGTCTCGAACTTGCAATCAACAGATAGCGTCCGTAGTTGAAGTAGAGTGCGAGCAATGCCGGATCAGATTTCAATGCAAAGTCAGCTACACGCTGATCGGTAGGAAGCGAAGAAGCCACTGCTGGCTTGCCCAACTGGAAGCGAACTCTGCGGAACAATTTGCGATGGTCCTGCTGGTGCCGCTCCAGCAGATCGTCAAAACTTTCTGCGCCTGCGGCGGAGGGCGCCTTGGTTGCCGACGCCACAACTTCATCGAGTGGAATATCCGGATCCACCGCATAGCTGCGGAACCCCGTCGCTGCTCCAATCACAAGGGTCACGGCACTTGCATCCTGAATCCGGAGACTACCGTCCGGCTGCGCAATAACCTTGCCCGCCTGGGTGCGTGCCTGTAGAAGCGCAGCGAAGTGCATCCCCTTCCCTACCACATCGCTATATTCGATTGGGTGATCGCTCTTCCGGTACTGTGGAACCGACTCGCTGGGTGCCTTCCCTGTCAGCAGGATCGCGCCATGCTTCGCTTCGGACTTTGACCGCAACTGGCTCGTCAGCTTTACCGTGCAGCTAAGTGCCGCCGGCTTGCTGGAGGTCAGACGGCACACGATGATTTGATCTGGAGCTGATACAAATACCTCGCGCGTATAGTGCGATTCTCCAACCTGGTAGTCCACTCGTGCCACCGCCGCATCAAGATCCAGCGAGCGGCGATAGGACTGCACCTCTTCCTGGTGATCCATCTCTATTGTCAAATCGCCGAGCGGTTCATAAGCCTGGCCAAAAGGTCCCTGCATCTTGCGGCACTCTTCGTCCGCGGCTCGGTAGTTCTTCTCCTCCAGAACAAGCTTGCGAACAACAGAAAGGTGCGCCCTGGCTGCAGGATTGTTCCAATCACGCGGTGCGCCCGACCACAGCGTATCTTCGTTCAGCGCGATTCGCTCTACCTTTGCTCCGCCGAACACCATTGCGCCTAAACGTCCATTACCCAGAGGCAAGGCGTCTGCCCACTGTTCGGCAGGCTGCTCAAACCAGATAGAGAGATCGCCCTTTGTGGCACTGCTCGATGGCGGTATCCGATTTCTTTTAGACTCGGCAAATGCTCCCGAAGAAGAAAGGTTGACAGCACTGGCGGTTGCAGTGAGCAGTTCCACAAATCGACGACGCGTAACAGACATTCCGAATCTCTTCTCCCGATCTACCCCTGAATCATATTCGTTCAGGAGCCTTTCGGGTCGAGAATGTGTAAAGATCAAGCACCGGAATGCAGGCACTTCAATCCAGGCAGAAAGAGCTCACCTGGCGAAGGCCGCGAACAGCATTCCCAATGAATATGGCATCCGCGGATTCCAGATCATGCACCTTCAGAACACTTTCCTGTGCGGTCGCATCGGTTTCCAGAAGATGGCGGCGGAGGATCCCTGGCAGTACACCGGAGCTGAGTGGCGGGGTCAGAAGTTTCCCTTCCCTGTGCACAAAGATGTTGCTGATTGCGCCTTCCGTCACCTCCCCTCTTTCGTTGAGGAAGATCACTTCGTCGAATCCATCTCGCTGTGCTGCCTGATATTCCTGCTCATATAGATCTCGATGCGTTGTCTTATGACGGAGAAACACATCCGGGGAAGAGGTGCGCTTGCTGGAGAGGCGGATACGCGCGGTCTTCTGGTGGACGGTTTGCGTGGTTGAAGTGACGACCACCTTACCCTCTGCATTTAGCAGAAGCCTGACTCGATATCGAGACCCAGCCGCAAACAGGCCCGCGTGTTCTTGCAGTTGCGAAGAAACATCGGCACGGCAGAACGGGAAGCTAAAGTAAGCCGCGGAGGACTCCAGCCGATCCAGATGCATCGGTAGAAACTGGTACGTTCCATCCCACAGCATCGTCTCAATCAGTTGAAACTCCTGTATGGAACGGGTAAGAAACTCTGCCTTCAACAGGCACTCCCTGTACTCATCCGCCGGAACCGAATCCGCAACGATTCCGCCGCCAACGCCCATGTGCGCCTCTCCTGCCTTCAAGACGAGCGTGCGAATTGCAACGTTGAATGTGGAGGTCCCATTCGGAGATAGAAAACCGATTGCACCGGTATAGACTCCACGCGGATGTCCTTCCATCTCATGAATGATCTGCATGGTACGAATCTTGGGGGCTCCGGTGATGGAGCCACTTGGGAAGATACCCTTAAAAATGTCGTAGTACGAGAGCCCAGTCCGCAGTTCGCCGGAGATGGTTGAAGTCATTTGCAACAGTGTCTGATATGTTTCAACAGAAAAGATGTCCTCAACCCGGACGCTTCCCATCTTACAGATTCGTCCAAGGTCATTGCGAAGCAAGTCCACGATCATCACATGCTCACTCCGGTTCTTCTCGTCATTCTGGAGCCGGATAGCCGCCAGGGCGTCGCTTGCAGCGTCCAGCCCGCGCGGCATAGTGCCCTTCATTGGCCGCGTATAGATTCTGCCATGATCGATTCTGAAGAATAGCTCGGGAGAAAGCGAAAGGATGTGGTGCCCGACCACGTTCAGAAATGCGCCATACGCCACGGGCTGATGTCGCAGCAACGCAGCAAAGGCAGCCGCGGGGGAAACCTCCACCGGAAGGCACACACTGTCAGTAAAGTTGACCTGGTAGGTATCCCCAGCAGCAATATACTCTTTGATTTTCCGGATGTTTTGACAATATTCCTCCTCGGAAATCCCCAGAGTTACATGCTCCGCGAGACGAAGCGGTATCTCCTCTAATGGCTCGTCCCCGAAAGGCAGTGATGGATTCCCCTCGAAGCTCCCAGTTTCATGGTCAAAGACGAGTGGGCTTTGATAGACGCCAAACCACGCAAGCGGCAAACCATGTGGAGTGGTAGAAACGCCGGCGGTGCGCTCAAAATGGTAACCGCACTCATAACCAAGGAAGCCCGCAACATAAAGCCCGCGCGCTAAAGCTTCTTCTATCTGATGGAAGAGATGCGGAATATCGTCAAGGGTCCAGGCTGTTAGAGTCTCTATTGCATTCAGGAACACAAAACTCCGCTTGTTGACAGCATCGAAGCGCGCCGTCTCGAGGAGGATGGAATCCGGGCTGCGGGCTATGAACGCGTGCACTTGCCGCGGAAGCTGGGTCCATCGATTCAATCCATTCCTCCCTTTTTCGCCTTCCGAACTTGCGGATGGACGGCTGGCTGCGTGTATCAGTCTCGCTGCCGGACATGACGGCTATACTTAAGTAGACATTCTAAGTCTACTTATAGGCAGCGACATGCGTCCGGAACTCGTTCAGGCAGCGAAACTGTTAGGCAGCAACGATCTCGACTCTGTCAGCGAAGCGCTTCGTCTGATGCAGAGTACGGTGTACTCCTTCAGCATGAAGGTATGTGGCCACCCGGAAGATGCTGAAGACACGATGCAGGACGTGCTGATCAGTTCCCTTCCACACCTGGCGAAGATCCATGATCCGAAGGCGCTCGCTGTTTGGCTTTACACCGCCACGCGCCATCGCTGCTGGCGGTCCAGGCGCAAGAGCGTCTACGCCCCCAAGCAGACACTCTCCCTTGACGACCTGATGCCGGATGACTCCGAGCTGGGGCTTTTGCTTCAGGATGCAACCGCCAATCCTGAGAGCCACCTCCTGCGTGGAGAAGAAGATCAACTCATCCACAAAGCCATCCTCAGCGTTCCGCCCCAATATCGAATCGTGCTGGTTCTGCACGACATGGAAGACCTGAATACTGAACAGATTGCACAGGTCCTCGACATTCGTCCCGGAACGGTGAGGGTACGTCTCCATCGCGCCCGGCTTTACGTGCGCAGAGAGATGAATCGTCTCCTCGACGAAATTCCAGATCCACGACCCCAGTCGCAACGACGCTCCGGCCATCCCGCGAAGACGCTGCGACGACCGCAAGAATGCAGAGAGCTCTTTTCCAACCTCTCCGAATATCTTGACGGGAGAGTGGAAGCGGGGAGTTGCGAGGAGATGCGTGGGCATATCGAGGCCTGCCCTGCCTGCATCGCGTTTCTACAGGATCTCCGCCGGGCGATTGACCGATGCCGTCGTCTGGACCTCAAGTGCGACCCGAAGATTGCGCCGAAGCTGCGTTCCCTGCTGACCTCCGAATATCTTCGAATGCTTGGCCTGACGATTCCTAAATAAATACTCTCCATCAATGTAACGATTCTCCGCTCTGTGTCTTTCTTCTATTGAGAGCGCCTTGAGGCGCCTCTCAGGAAGGCTCGGAGCAAAACGATGCGAACTTTTCTGCGAGGGTGTCTCGCAGTTTTATGCCTGGGCATCTCCTGGGTGACAGTTGCCGCGCAGCAGATTCAGCCGCTTTCCCTGCGGCAAGCCGTGGCGATGTCTCTTGAAACAAATCCAGACCGCAAAATGGCCCGCGCAGATGCAGACTCTGCAAGAGCAGGCTACAGGCTTGCTCGAACGGCGCTCTTGCCGAGCCTCACTTTCAGCGGATCTGCCATGCGCGGGAACGATCCGGTTTATGCATTTGGCACACGCCTCCGGCAGCAAAACTTTCAACAGAGTGATTTCGCGCTGAACCGCCTGAACCGGCCCACGCCGATCAACAACTTTACCACCCGATTTTCTGGCGACTGGACGGCGTTCGACTCCTGGCATACCGAGTTTGAGATTCGCCGAGCGGACCTCCTCGCGAAGAGCAGTTCGCTTGCTGCAGTTCGCTCCGACGAGGAGGTCGTCCACCGTGTCGTAGCCGCATACCAATCCGTTCTCCTTGCGATGCGGCAGGCAGACCTCGCGGATCATGAGGTCCAGACAGCGGAAGCACTGTTGGAATCCAGCGGGAATCGCGTCGCTGCTGGTCTCGCTGTCGATTCAGACGAGCTCATTGCCTCTGCAAATCTAGCCGAGCGGCAACAAGAGCAGATCGCAGAGCATGGCAGGGTGGAGATCGCCTGGGCAGAACTCGAGGCCGCAATCGGCACGACTATCCCAGCAGAACAGCGGCAGTTGCAACTCCTTTCCGAACGCAAATTTGATCCGGCTCCTCTGCCGGAGCTGGTGATCCTCGCGTTGAAGACAAGGCCAGACCGGCAGAGCCTTAGTCAGGAGAAGGAGGCGCAGAACACTGCGGTGAAATCTTCGAAGTCCGCCTTTGGTCCGCAGATCAGCACGTTCGGCAGCTGGGAAACCGATAGAGACTCCATCGGCAGCGCAGGAGGAAATAATTGGCTTGCCGGGGCAGAACTTCGGATAGACATCCTTCCGCTGGGAAAGCGCGAAAGCCTGACTGCGTCCAGGATCGCCCTGCGTAAAGCTCAGGCCACAGCAGATGCTGCGGATCAACAAATCAAACTGGATGTGACGCGCTCCTATTACGAGCATCTGGCCGCAAGCAGAATGCTGGATGTTGCACGCGCCTCCACAAGCCAGACCGAGGAGAGCCTGCGAATCCTGAAGGACAGATACGAAGCAGGGCTCACCACGATCACAGAGGTTCTACGTGCGGAAGATGCACAACGGCAAAGCCGCACAAACTATTGGAGTGCTGTATCCCAAAATATGATGACCTACGCAAACCTAAGATTTGCTACCGGCACACTGACCGCGGATAGCGTAGAGGACCTTCAATGAACGCTCGTCACAATCATCTTTTCGTACTGCTCTCCGCCCTGTCTGCCACGTTCTATGGCTGTGCCAAAGCGCCATCCACGCCCGCGTCTCCTCCTGTCGTTACTGGCCTCGCCGTAGAACAGGTTCACTCAGCACAGATCCCACTCCGGATCGATGCCGTAGGCACGGTTCATTCACGGGAATCTGCTGTCTTGTCTTCTCAGGTGATGAGGCGGGTAACATCGATCCTTGTACACGAGGGCGACCAGGTGCGGGCCGGTCAGCTTCTTGTAACGCTCGACAATGCCCAATCGACATCAGATGTCGAACGCGCACACGCGAACATTTCGAGCAGTGTGGAAGAACTAAAGATCGCGGAAACTGAGTCGGACTTGGCTAAGTCGACGCTGGCTCGTTATCAATTACTCCGCGATAGAAAGAGCGTCAGCCCGCAGGAATTTGATGAGGTCCAACGCCGATCCGAGACCGCAGCGGGGCATGTGGAAGCGGCTCGCTCCAGGCTGCAGGGTGCAAAGTCAGCCGAAGCCAGCGCCCGCACGGTCTCCGGTTACTCACGGCTCTATTCGCCATTTTCTGGCACAGTGACAGCTCGCCGGGTAGACCCCGGAACAATGGCAATACCCGGTACGCCACTCATCGAAGTAGAGAAGAAAGGCGTGCTCCAGTTACATGTGAACGTAGATGAATCTCTGCTTCCCCTATTGCACGACGGGCTACAGATTCCAGTAACACTCGACACTCTTTCGAAGGAATCACTCCAGGGAAGAATTTCACAGATCATTCCAGCCGCAGATCCGACGAGCCACAGCTTCCTGGTGAAAATAGATCTTCCCGCGGTAGCTGGAATGCGCTCTGGCATGTTCGGCACAGCAGGTATCGAGACAAAAGATAGGTCTACGTTACTGGTTCCGCAATCGGCAGTCGTGAATCATGGCTCCCTTGCGAGTCTGTGGGTTCTCGACCAGAATCATGTCGCTTCGTTGCGCTACATAACTCTCGGTGCGAAGAATGGCACAAACTACGAAGTGCTATCCGGCCTAGCCGCAGGAGAGACGGTTGTCCTCTCCCCTGGTGACCGGGAGCTGGGTGGCAAGAGGATCGAGGTAAGCCAGTGAAGCAGCATCGCGGAATCGCTGGCAGCATCGCGGCGACCTTCATACATTCAAAGCTGACGCCACTCTTTATCATTGCGTCGCTGGTCGTGGGAGCATTCGCCGTCCTGGTGATTCCTCGCGAAGAAGAGCCTCAGATCGTCGTGCCGATGTTTGACGTAACCACTTCGTTGCCTGGCGCATCTCCAACGGAAGTAGAGCAGCGCGTCACAGTTCCAATCGAAAGGCTGTTGCGCGAAATTCCGGGTGTCGAATATGTCTATTCAACATCGAGTCCCGGCGCGAGCCTTGTCATCGCCCGCTTCCTGGTTGGCACGCGCGAAGACGATGCCCTGGTAAAGATCTACAGCAAGATCTTTTCAAACATGGATCGCTTCCCGCGCGAGGCCTCCCAGCCAATGATCTTGCAACCGACCATTAAAGAGCGCTCCATTGACAACGTTCCTATCCTGTCGCTGACCTTATGGGGGAAAAACTACAGCTCGTCCCAACTGCGCGCTATCGCCGCAGAGCTTGAGCACAGCATTCAACAGGTCAATGATGTTTCTGAGACAAGTATCCTGGGTGGTCAGCCGCGGGCGATGCTAGTCCGGCTGAGCGAGGACCGGCTAACTTCCTACTCCATTTCACCAACAGCGGTTGTCAATCACCTCCAGGCTGCAAACGCGCGCGTACAAGCTGGCCAATATGCCGCTGGCAATCAAGAGTTCCGGGTAGACGCCGGGCAATTTTTCCAGAGTAAAGAGGACCTCGAGAATGTAGTGGTTGGCGTTGACCGTGGACGCCCGGTATATCTGCGGAACGTCGCCGAGCAGATCGTAGATGGGCCGGCAGAACCAACGAACTATGTCATCTTCGGCAATGGTGCTGGAGGAGCACAACACGAGGCTGTGGTTGGAGCTGATTTCCCCGCGGTCACCATCACGGTGGCCAAGCGCAAGGGGACAAATGCGACTGACATCGCGAGAGCAGTTCTGAATCGCGTAGCCGAGATGCGCAAGACCACACTACCCGCCGACCTCAACATCACTACTACAAGAAACTATGGCGACACGGCCAAAGCGAAATCGGATGAGTTACTCAAGCATCTGTTGCTCGCAACCCTCTCCGTAACCTTGCTGATAGCAATCTTTCTCGGCTGGAGAGAATCGGGCGTTGTGCTGCTGGCCATCCCAGTGACTTTGGCATTGACGCTGGCCATCTTCTATCTCTACGGCTTCACCCTAAACCGTGTCACGCTATTTGCCCTTATCTTCAGCATCGGCATCCTGGTAGATGACGCTATAGTCGTCGTTGAAAATATGGTTCGTCACTTCCGTCTGCCTGAAAACAAGGGGCGGCCGATCGGCGACGTTGCGATTGAGTCGGTGGCCGAGGTTGGCAATCCCACCATTCTGGCCACCATTGGCGTGATTGCGGCGATTCTCCCCATGGCCTTTGTTCGCGGGCTTATGGGCCCATATATGCTGCCAATTCCAATTGGCGCCTCCTCGGCGATGTTGTTCTCTCTCATCGTCGCCTTCGTGGTTTCTCCCTGGGCAGCGCTGCGACTTCTTTCGCACACTGCCGATTATGACAAAGACCACGCATCTCAGGAGGATCGCACTACCAAGCTATATCGGCGTGTTATGTCACCGCTGATTCTTTCACGGCGTCACCGTTGGTTGTTTCTCATAGGAATCGTAGTTCTTCTCCTGCTTGCCTTCGCTCTGGTTCCTCTGAAGCTAGTAAGAGTAAAGATGCTTCCCTTCGATAACAAGAGCGAATTTCAGGTTATCGTGGATATGCCCGACGGAACTACTCTTGAGCAGACCGCCCGTGTGGCTCAGACGCTAGGTCACTACATCGCACAGCAGCCTGAGGTAGCAAACTATCAGGTCTATGCCGGCTTGTCCGGGCCGTATAACTTCAATGGCCTGGTTCGCCATTCCTACCTGCGTCATCAACCGAATCAGGCAGACATACAAGTCAACCTTCTACCTATCTCAGAGAGAAGTGCGCAGAGTCATCAAATCGCCAAGAGACTAAGACCGGATCTGGTAAAACTTGGCCTTCCCTTCGGTGCACGCATCAAGGTAAGCGAAGTCCCCCCCGGTCCACCTGTTATACAGACTCTCGTGGCCGAGATCTATGGCCCGGACGCTGCCGGACAATTTGATGTAGCACGCCAGGTAAAACAAATCTTCCAAAAAACCACGGGCGTCGTCGACGTAGACTGGTACGTCGAGGATCCCCAGCCCACAATTACCTTCAAAGTAGATGAAGATAAGGCCGCGTTACACGGAATTGCGGTCTCCGATGTAGCTCGCGCATTAACCATTGCGGAGTCAGGCGCAGAGGCAGGACGCGTTCACGATGAAGCATCCAGGGAGCCGGTGCCGGTGACAGTTCAGATGGAGCGGGCTGGCCGTTCCTCCCTGGAAGCACTGGAGGACATCACACTCAACGGCGCGGATGGCAGCATGGTCTCTCTGCGTGAGCTGACGCAGGTTGAGTATGGGGTTCTACAGCCAAGTATCTATCGCAAAAATATGCGACGTGTTGTCTATGTGACGGGAGACGTTTCCGGCGCGGAAGAGAGCCCAGTGTATGCGATCTTCAAGATGAATCGAGCCCTTGATCATCTTCAGCTGCCAGCGGGTTATACACTGGCAAGATACAACGCCGTGCAGCCGGAATCGACCGATCATTATGCGATGAAGTGGGACGGTGAGTGGCAAATCACACTTGAAGTGTTTCGCGATCTGGGACTTGCATTTGCTGCTGTACTGATCCTCATCTACGTGCTGGTTGTCGGATGGTTCCGCTCCTTCATCGTGCCAGTAGTAATCATGGCTCCCATCCCTCTCACGCTGGTAGGAATTCTTCCTGCACACGCACTGCTGGGAGCCTTCTTCACAGCCACTTCCATGATTGGATTTATCGCCGGAGCCGGCATCATCGTTCGCAATTCTATTATTCTTGTGGACTTCATAGAGCTTCGGCGCAGAGAGGGGATGCCCCTTGCCGATGCAGTTATTGATGCTGGAGCTGTTCGCTTCCGTCCTATGTTGCTGACTGCTGCTGCGGTAGTTGTCGGCGCTAGCGTGATTCTCTCCGACCCCATCTTTCAAGGACTGGCGCTCTCGCTTATCGCCGGAGAGGTAGCATCTACATTACTCTCTCGCATTGCCGTCCCTATCCTCTATTACATAGTCGAGGCGAGCCATGAATCCTTGTCCTCTAATTCACTTCCTCAGGAACCAAAGGAGTCTCTCAGATGACAGTCGAACGCGGCTTACGTTTGTTGGCCGGAATAGTAATTCTCTTATCTCTGGCCCTTGCACACTGGGCCTCTGCGTGGTGGCTTTTGCTGACGGCCTTTGTTGGCCTGAATCTATTCCAGTCCGCGCTCACCAACTGGTGTCCCGCTATGATGATCTTTCGGGCGATGGGCCTGAAAGATTGCACAACACAATCCACTCGTTGAAGGTAGCCAATGCACGAACGAAGATTCTCTCCCTCGCAGGCTCATAAGCTCGATGCTCCCGAACGCAAGACATGGCTACCTGTAGCAGATGTCCTTGCAGTCCTGAATCTCGATGCAGGATGGACTGTGGCCGACGTCGGCGCAGGCACAGGCTATTTCGCTCTCCCGTTCGCCAAGGCAGTGGAGACAGGAAGAGTCCTTGCCGTCGACGTCGAACCAGAGATGCTCGCCAGGCTACAAAGCAAATTACCTGCTTCCGGTATAACGAACCTGGACTGCATCTCAGGCGAGGCGTCTGCCACTAGTCTCCCCGATCACAGCTGCGACCTGGTCTTCCTTGCTAACATCTGGCACGAAGTGGATGATCCATCAGCAGTACTTGATGAGGTACATCGAATATGCAAGAGCCAGGGACGAATCGCAATACTCGATTGGCGCCCTGATGTGGAACAACCACCCGGACCACCGACGGAACACCGCATTTCGCCCGAGAGTGTGGCGATAGTACTCTCCGGCGCCGGATTCATCATTCATTCAATATCTGAGGTTGGTACTTATTCCTACATCGTAGTTGCACAGCAGCCGGATGGAGGAGGGTCCTGAACTTATGCGGTCTACTCAACCAACCATGGATACTCTCCGCGATCAGACCTATAGATCGATGCTTCGCCTTGATGCAGGCAAAGAAGGAGCAGTTCCATCTCTGTGCGTAGCCCTGGCAGAGGCGTGGAATGCTGTTGGCACAATTGGGGAGTCGAGACAGTTCGGGGAATGGCTGCGGAAGATCACACCAATTTGTCTGATCATGATTTCCCATTCACGCTGTTCTGGGAGCGGTGCGACTTATCTGAAACAGCAACAGCGCTATAACAAGCATATTTCAAAGAAAGGCATGCAAACAATTATGGAAGTTAAGGTAACCCATCTCGATAACGTAAGATTTTCAATTCAGGCACGGGAACACACAATCATCAGCGATCAGCCCACAGACAACGGTGGCCAGGATACAGGGATGACGCCGCCGGAACTTCTGCTTGCTTCGCTCGGCTCCTGTGCAGCGTTTTATGCAGCCCAATATTTGAAGACGAGAAATCTTTCCGAGAGCACCCTCACAGTTACAGTTACTGCCGAGAAGCTAAAACAGCCAGCACGCATGGGAACATTCCGTATACACGTCGACTGCCCCGTACCATTGTCTGAAGATCAGAAACAGGCTTTGCTGCGTTCTGTACATCAATGCCTGGTTCATAATACGTTGCTATCGCAACCTGACATAGCTCTAGCCTTGACCACTCCAGAGAGCATAGTCGCCGGATAATTGTGTGTGTCATTGTTATAGGTTGCGAAGTAGTTTCTCATGGATGAACATGGGTAAACTACAACAACAATATTGACCATAACCAGGGACATTAGATACCGAGACGAACCATGCTGAATAGTGAGCAGCGAAAATACCACTGGGACAACATCTATAGAACCCGCGCCGAGCATGAGGTAAGTTGGTTTGAGGAGGTTCCGGCAGTATCTTTCGAGTTGATTCGAAAAAGCTCGAAAAACCTGAGTGGCGCCATTGTTGATATCGGAGGAGGAAGCTCCCACCTGGTGGATCTCTTGCTTCGCGCAGGCTTCTCAAACATCAACGTGCTCGATGTGTCGGCTAGCGCGTTGCAGATAGCACAGGCGAGACTCGGCCCGCAGGCGGCTAAGGTCAACTGGATTGAGAGCGATGTGCTCCAGTGGAACAGAGCACGAGACATTGACATCTGGCATGATCGAGCTGCCTATCATTTTTTGACCGAGAGGGAGCACAGGACACAGTATGCAAACGTTGCGGCTCGCAGTATTGCTCCCTCCGGAATACTAATTGTGCAGGCATTTGCTCTCGAAGGACCGCGCTCCTGCAGCGGCTTGCCCGTTCACCGCGAAAGCGCGGAGTCTATCCAGGCCAACTTCGCAGACGACTTTGACTTACTCGACTTTTTTCTACATGAGCACACCACCCCAAGTGGCACAAAGCAACTCTTTCAAGTATGCAGGTTGCGACGAAGATGATGTGACACCTCATGGTTGCGCCCCCGTCTGAAAGCGCAAGACCGACATGGCAGCGCCATATTGGGATCGTGCGTTTGCATTGCTGATCGCGGCTTGCGTTTGTTGGAGTTGCGCCTGGCTCAGCTCCACGATAGAACTCAAGCCCAATTGATATCGTGTCTGGGACAGTTCCAGCGCGGTGTTGGCTTGTTTGAGAAGTTCATTCGTAACAGTGACACGTTGCAAGGCCGTGTTAGCGTTGAGCCACGATGTCCTGACGTCACGCACCACCTGATTCAGGAGATCGCGTGTGCGCTCAGCCGCTGCCTGCGCCTGTAGCGTTGCCTCAGACGCCTGTGCGAAATAGCGAAAGCCGTTGAAGATCGGGATACTCATGTTGACTCCCGCCGCTCCGTACCAGTCGCTGTTGAAATATTGACTTGAACCTACGGGAGTCCGGCCGGCAACCCCCAGTACCCTGATGGTTGGGAAAAACTGTTCATGCTGCGCACGGCTGAACTTCCGTGCTGCCTGCTCGTCAAAGCGCAACGATTGAAGATCCGGGCGGTTTTGGATTGCAGAGACGATCAAAGGTTCAGCATCCGCAGGCAACGCAGGTAGATCCGCGCTTTCGACAGGTTGAAAATCCATTTCCCGGTCATATCCAAGAACAGCGCTCAACGCTGCCTTAGCGGCATTCACGTTATTCTCGGCATCCAGTACCAGCAGCTTCGATTGAGACAAGTTGACTTGCGCAAAGCTCAGATCAAGATCGGATTTGAGTTTTGCCGAGGTCAGCGCACTCACCTGGTCCACCAGCGCCTGTCGTGCAGCCACCGTCTCCTGAGCTACCTTTAAAGTGGCCTGTGCTTCCAGCGCCTGAAAAAACACTTCATCCGCTGCGAGGACTATGTCCTCACGGCTTGCTTCGGCATCTGCCTGCTGAGCCTTTTCGCGCAAGGCCGCTGCTGCAACCATGTTCCGTGTATGCCCAAAGTCCGTAACCATCTCGCTTACCTGGGCACCCATCCCCGCGTGCTCTACGAGCGTTGATGAGGTTAAAAAACCTGCGGATAAGCGGCTTCCCTGCTTTGCTTCAACCGCAGTCATATTTCCAGTAAGGTTGGGAAGTTCGTCTGCACGAACTTCCCTTACAATCTGGTGCTGCACCTTGGCGAGTAGTTGGCTCACGCGGATGCGTGGGTTATTCGCAAGAGCAATTTGTTCTGCTTGCGGAAGCGTGAGCCGAGTCGCTCCACTGGTACTCGTGGGCATCTGCGCAGGGGCCGATGGCAATATTCCCTGCTGCTTCGCCAGCAAGATAAGAGAGCCTTTTGCACCAGGTGCATTCGGCAGCGATGATGTGGACTGGGCTTGTGCCCTTAGGATAACGGTGCATCCAATCGTAAGAGCGAAAACCACCAGGTAACGCATCGTTAGTTTCAGCATCAGGCCTCCTCCGCCGCGGCGACATTGTTTTCCTCGTTGCGGTGAATGAGCAGGTAAGCAGCCGGCACCAAAAACACGGTAACCGCAACCGATGCTGTCAGCCCCCCTAGAATCGCGCGTGCCAGCGGAGCGTATTGTTCGCTGCCAGGCTCTAGTGCGAGCGCCATTGGAATCATTCCCAGAATCGTTGCCAGGCTGGTCATCAAGATAGGCCGCAAGCGGACCTTGCAAGACTCAACCAGCGCTTCTTTGAGCGCCATTCCTCCCTTTCGAAGTGTCCCTGTAAATTCGACGATCAGGATGCTGTTGGAAACCGCGATGCCAGTCATCATGACGCAACCCATCAGAGACATTACGTTCATCGTTGTGCCGGTAAGCATCAGGAAAACCAGAACGCCTGAAAGTCCGGGTGGTACAGCCAGAAGAATCACAAATGGATCTGAGAATGAGGCGAACTGAGCCATGAGAACCAGGTAGACGAGAACGACCGCAAGAATTAGGCCGATGGCGAAGCTTGAAAAAGATGCTTGCATATCGCGAACCGCACCCCTCACCTTCACGGTAACTCCCTCTGGCATCTCCGTATCTCTCAATACCCTGTTGACATCTGCACCGGCGCGACTCAGATCTTCCTTCTTCGGCATAACGTAGACATCAAATGTTCGACGCAGTTGATAGTGATCCACTTCAGTCGGAGTATTCATCTGACGGATGTCGGCGACCGATTCAAGTGGTGTTGTATTTGCGCCGCCCGGAGCACGCAGCGGAATCTGCTTGAAATCTGTGAGCGTCTGGATCTGCGTTTCTGGATACTGAACCGTAAGCATATAGCTGTTGCCACTCTTCGGATCAACCCAGAAACTCGGAGCTATCATGCCGTCCGAGGTCAGTGCAGTAATCACGTTATCCACTATGTCCTTGGGTGAAATGCCAAGCAATGCGGCATGCTCACGATTGATCTTCAGTTCCAGACCGGGGTAATTCACATCCTGCGGAATAAGCACATCGCTAACTGAAGGCAGTCCGCGCAGTTTTTGAGCGACGACTTCGGCTAGCTGGTAGGACTGCTGCAGATGATTTCCACCAATTTGAATATCAATAGGTGCAGGCTTACCCTGGTTCACGACAGAGTCAACCAGTCCCCCTGCCTGGAAATAGGTTTGTACATCGGGGAAGTCATCTGTCAGCTTCCTTCGTACACGCTCCATGTAAGCATAGCTGCCAGTCTTGTGATCCTCTTTAAGACTGACTTGAATAAAGGCAGTATGCATTCCGGAGTTCGAGGTGTAGATGGCTGAAAGATCTGGCGTGATTCCGATATTTGAGACGATGATGTTCAGATCCCTCGCGGCAACTACGCTGCGAATATCCTGCTCCATCCTGGCAACATATTCGTTCGTCAATGCAATGCGAGTTCCTGCTGGAACTTTTACGTTCACAACGAATTGTCCAGGATCTGTGCGCGGAAAGAACGCCTTCCCCATAAATGGATAAATGATCAGGCTAAGAAGAAACACCGCGGCACAGATACCGACAACCTTTGCAGGGGTTTCGAGTAGTCGAGTGATCGTGCGCTCATAATGATCTTGCAGCACACGGAAAGCCGCATTGAATCGGCTGACAACAACTCCGAAGAGATGATGTTTTTTTGAGGAGTCGATGCACTCAGCCAGGTCTTCTTCGGCTTCAGCCGCGTTATGGTGTTCATGCCCAGGAGCCAAACGGACGAAGAGCGCACAGAATACCGGAACTACCGTCATCGCAACTGCGTAGGACGCAAAGAGAGCAATCACTACGGCCAATGCAAGAGCGGTGAAAAGGTACTTACTTACTCCATATAGCAGCACCACAGGGAAAAATACGATACAGGTGCAGATTGTTCCGGCCAGAACTGCAAGCTGCACTTCTTTCCCTCCTAGCTCTGCGGCAATGGAAGCCTCCTCTCCCATCTCCATGTGACGAAAGATGTTTTCCAGCACGACAACGGAGTTGTCAATCAAGCGGGAGAGTGCCAGCGCGAGCCCGCCCAACACCATGGTGTTGATCGAACTTCCACCAATGCTCAATGCAAGAAAGGTTGCCAGGCAGGAGATAGGGATGGATAGCAACACCGCAATAGTCGCGCGAACATTGCCCAGAAACAACAGGATCATCAGCGCCGTGAGAACAAGACCAATCGTACCTTCATTGATCACATTCTTAACTGCGATCTTTACAAAGGTAGACTGGTCAAAAACCACATCAGTCTTTAGTACCTTTGGAATATCTAGGAGGTGAGCCACTGCATCTTTTACACCATCTACAATTGTGATGGTATTCGAGTTACCGCCTTGCTTGAGTACGGGAATATAGACGGAACGTTGCCCATCCACGCGAACGATATTGGTCTGCAGTTGTCCGGCATCTTTAGCTTGACCAATATCTGCCACCATGACAGATCCATTGCCGACGGTCTTCAACGGCAGATCATTGATCTCATCGACGGCAGGAACCTGGCTATTCGCGTAGATGTTGTAGTCCTTTGAGCCGATCGCCACGTCGCCCGCAGGCAGGATCAGGTTCGATTCATTCAGAGAATGAACCACGTCCATCACGCTCATCTGGTGGGCTTCGAGCTTCACCGGATCTACGTAGACCATAATCTGTCGATAACGTCCGCCATATGGCTGAGGTACAGAGGCACCAGGAACATTTGCAACCTGGTTTCGAACACTGAACTGAGCCAGGTCCTTGAGTTGCGTTTCATTCAAACCTTGTCCCTTAAGCGTGATCAGGCAGACGGGCAAATTCGAGGCATCGAACTTCAGCACCACGGGAGGCAGCGTTCCGGGAGGCAGACGACGAAGGTTCGCCATTGCAAGATTCGAGACGTTACTAACAGCCGCACTCGCATCCGTGCCGGATTGAAAGTAAATCTTGATAAGACTGACCCCAGGTAGCGAGCGTGACTCGATGTGGTCGATCCCACTACCGAGCGTAAAGAAACGCTCATAGCTATTCGTAATGTTCGACTCGATCTGCTGCGGCGGCATGCCAGCATAGAACGTCGCGACCACTACGACGGGTATGTCAACTTCAGGGAACAAGTCAACAGGCATCCGCGCCACGGTCGTGACTCCTACCACAATCACAACAAGGCACATCATCAAGATGAAAAAAGGGTGCTTGATTGCAAAGGAAGACATTGTTTAGTTGCCTCCCTGCTTTGGCGTCGTCATGAGTCGGGTCATCTTCGGACGAACTATCTCTCCGACCTGATAGTTCGTCTGGCCCGATACAATCACCTGATCGCCAGCGGCAACACCACTTATAACTTCCGACTTATCTGGTCCCTCGATCCCAAGTGTGACGAGTCTCTTTCGAACTGTATCCGACGCATCGATGACCAGCACATAGGGCTGCCCCTCACTCTGCACTATGGCCTGAGTTGGAATCGTCAGCACGTTGTCTCGCTGTTGCAGCGCAATCACCACTTGCGCATACATTCCGGGGCTCAGCTTAAGATCGGGATTGGGAACATCAACCTCCGCCAGCATCGTCCTTGTCGATGTATCCAGGGAGCGGGTGAAGCGAACGATCTTTCCAGGAAATGTCTTTCCCGTTGCCTGGACCTGAATCTGAACTTCGTCACCATCCTGGATATACGGAACATCGCTTTCCGGTATCGGCATGCGCAAGCGCAGCATGTCGCTCTGGGCCAATCTGACTACCGGCATGGCCTGAGTGTTGGAAGTGGTGCCGGACTGAATCAGGGAGCCGGTGTCAGCGTAGCGCATGGTAATGACGCCGCTAAATGGCGCCGTAATAACGGAGTAAGCGGACAGAGCCTGTATGCGTTGTCTGTCGGCGCGAGCTACCCCGAGGTTCCCTTCCGACGCCTCCAGCGCGGACTTGGCTATGCTGATCTTCGCTTCGGAGTCCAAGTCCCTGGCCCGTGCGTCATCCAATTCCTGCTCCGCAATTAGCCCCGGACGCGATTTTGATGCCTGCTCAAGACGCATATAAGCAGCGTGCAGCGCGACGTGATTGGATTCGGCTCCAAGAACTTCGCTCTTGGCACGAGCGATTTCTGATTCGTTGTGCTGGACAGACGCCTGTGCTCCGGCAACCTGCGCAGTCAACTCCGGCACCTCCAGCGTCGCAATCACTTGCCCTGTTCGAACTCGATCGCCAATGTCAACGCCAATCCGGCGAATGTAGCCGGAGACCTTTGCATGGAGATCCACTTCCTGAAAAGGTTGAAACTGTCCAGCAACAGTGAGGGTGCTTGCAAGATTGTCTCGAACAACACGAGTCACCAATGCAGACGGGATTTCAGCGGCCTTGGGATGCGACTCAGCATCCTTACAACCGGCGAGCAGAAGGCTCATCCAGGGAAGCAACGCTGCCATCCCGATGAAGAGGGGGAAAGATCGTTTGTACATTTTTCTCAACACCTATGGACTTCACGCCGGAATAGACATCACGCACCACATCATTCTCCGGCCAGAGAACGGTGGTTTCGTGGCCTGTGCTGTTAGCACTGGCTCGTTTGCAGGGGGAGATTACCTGGAAGGAGTGTAGACCGGAGGAGGGCGGAAGAAGAAAAAACTGAGGCTGGGTCGCTGGTCACACCCGGCAGCCTCTTGAGTGCGACGTGGAACGATCGTCCCTGGCGCGCCGATCAGGCCAAGGAATGCGAAGCTGGCGAGAAATGCATAAACAAATGGAAGTAGAGGCTGGTCCGGGAGCCGCGAATCCTCTGGACCAGCACGATCTAGCAGGATTGGCCGCTCTTTTTGCGAAAGAAGCTTAGCCTGGGGCATGCCGATCGACTTCGCAGGATCACCGTACAGTGAGAGCTTGTACTGCACGCCCCAGGAGAAAAGCGCAAGTAAGAGCATGACTATGGTTGTCAGTTGCGTCCTGCGATGCCTTTTCTCTACGCTATCCATAAACATAATTTCGTCAACGATCGAACGGTGCGATACCCGCGAAATAGACCCTGCTCCTATTATGATGGAAATCGCAATTGAGTGCGAATTCAAACGGACTCACGAAAGATAATTTTCTGTGACAACTTCCAGACTGTTTGGCCGGATCAGAGAGTCGGCATGCCGATTTGAGCGAAAGGGCGCAGGTAATAAATCCAGTCTGCAGTATCGCCTCATCTACTGTCTTTTGTTGCTCTATCTTGCTGGCACCGGGTGCCACGGATCCAACTCTCACGCGGCCGGCAATCCTCAGTCTGTGGCGCTGTTGAGGCTGACAGACGCAGGGCGTTCGCTACAGGATAAGTTGGTGACGTCGGGGAAACTCCCTGACCTGCATTGGCCAGACTTCCAGAGGGAACAGGTCGAAGTAAGGCAGTTCTATAGTTCGGTAAACGGGACCCTGCCATGGATACAGGATTTGCAGCCTACTCCCCAGGCTCGCGCCGTCATCGAGATACTACAAGCCGCCGATAAGGAAGGGTTGCGCCCGGAAGGTTACGACGGACCGCTATGGAAAAGTCGGCTGGCAACCTTCGCACAGAAAAGTTCCCTGTCGGAGTCTGACCTGGTTCGCTTCGATCTCGCACTCACCGTCTGCACCATGCGATATATCTCCGATCTGCATATGGGGCGCATGAATCCCAGAATGTTTCATATTGATCTGGACATTGGTCATGAGCCGTTCGATTTATCCCAGTTCCTTGAGGAACGGCTCATTCACGCACCGGATGTCCCGGCTTCTCTGCGGCAGGTCGAGCCTCCATTCCCAGGTTATCAACGTACCGTTGTGGTCCTGCAGAAATACTCCGATCTGGCACGTCAGAACACGCAAGTATTGCTGCCCATTCCCTCAAAGCCCGTTCACCCGGGAGAATCCTACAGCTATCTGGCACAACTAGCGCAGCTGTTAGCATCATTCGGCGACTTGCCCCCGCAGAAAGAGTTCGACGCCGCATCCATGATCTATCAGCAGCCGATTGTGGATGCATTGAAGCACTATCAGCAGAGGAATGGACTGGACGTAACGGGAGCCATTGATTCTGTCACAGTCAAAGAACTCAATGTACCAATGAGCGCTCGCGTCGCCTAGTTGCAGCTTACCTTAGAGCGATGGCGCTGGCTTCCGCACGAGTTTCAACGGCCTCCGATCGTGGTGAACATCCCTGAATTTCGGCTTTATGCGATGGGCGAACAGCAGCGCCCGGCTCTCCGCATGAATGTCGTAGTAGGCAAAGCCTACCGCCATCAGACACCGGTCTTCGTCAGCACAATTCGTTCCGTCATCTTCCGTCCCTATTGGAATGTGCCGCTAAGCATCCAGCGCGCTGAAATCTTGCCGAATCTCCGAGCCGACTCCGACTACCTTTTCAAGCACGGATACGAGGTAGTTGATCCTTCCGGCACAGTCCTCAGTACTGGCGCGATCGATGCTTCCATCCTTGCAGGACTTCAGAGTGGGAAGCTCATGGTTCGACAGGTTCCCGGCGATAAGAATGCGTTGGGGCTGGTGAAGTTTGACTTTCCGAATCAGTATGACGTGTACATGCATGGCACGCCCTCGATCGCACTCTTTTCAAAATCCCGCCGCGACTTCAGCCATGGCTGCATTCGCGTGGAAGACCCTCCGGCTCTTGCCGCCTGGGTGCTCCATGAAAACCCGGAGTGGACGCCGGATCGCATTCGCGATGCGATGTCAGGAAACGAAACCATACGTGTAAATCTAAAGACGCCGATCCCGGTCCTTATCTTGTATGGGACAGCAACCGTGTCAG
Source organism: Acidisarcina sp. (assembly GCA_035539175.1). Classification (NCBI taxonomy): domain Bacteria; kingdom Pseudomonadati; phylum Acidobacteriota; class Terriglobia; order Terriglobales; family Acidobacteriaceae; genus Acidisarcina; species Acidisarcina sp. The sequence goes on from DATLIY010000009.1 coordinate 213,024, forward strand.
AGGGTGGCATTGTCCACTTCTACCGTGATATCTATGGACACGACGAAGCTCTGCGCCGTGCGCTGGATAATGGTTGTCCATATTCGGCAACCGCAGGCGGAGCAGCATCCTGCCCTCAGCTACCAGCGTCGCACCCGGCCAACATCAACGTGAACAAATTCTGACTTCGGATAGTAGCCGACACCTCCGCGATGAAGAGCAAGAGCGGCATCGCGCAATCGACTGGTGCGAACGTTAGGAATGCGGATATCGATTGCCTCACCTTGCACGTGCAGACTGTGGGATGCAACGCCGCTTGTAGTTTGACGAAGGAACTCGTTGCTCCACGGAGTCCGGTAGCCGCAGACAATATCGATCTCAACGTCCGGCTCGCCAACAGCAATTGTCAGGTCATGCAGCAGGTCGAAGAGCCGTGGATCGAGTTGGTAGATTTCTCCCGTGCGATGATCGCGCAGGAATTCATCCAGGCGGGCCACGCTATCGGGTAGATATCTATCTCCCTCGCGATAAACGATGTCGAGTCGTTCTGCTGTGTGGGTGTGATAGAGGTGCAACCGGTATTCCGTCGGCTTATCGGCAGCATGGCCCGCGCTCCACGAGCAAAGCAAAAGCAGGCTCAGACACCAGCCGCGCAGGCAGACGCACAAAATTGAATGCTTGGTTGGATTCAGCGATTCCATATCTCTCCAGCGGTTGCTGACCGGTGGCAACACGTGCGAGCGATACTCCCCACCCCAGAGAAAAGACTTCTTAATCATTTCTCGGGGTGAGGCACACGGTCAAGCGCATGGAGAGATCCAGCGGGCAGCCCGGCTCATCTAGCCCTGGATCGTTGCCGTACTGCCCGCAAGCATTATGCTTCCTTAGGTATGGTGGCGCGGCTGCGTTGCTGCTATGCGCGTGCTGCAGCCACGTGGCCGTGCGCCTGGTGCCTGGATAGGGCAGCCATCGTTTGTTGAATGTGCTCCGCCGTATCGTGAAGCGCTACATCGGCCTGAGAGATAAGGCCCATGCACATCCCGCGTGCATCTACCACGGGAATCCGCCTTACTTGGTTGCGTCTCATCAGGCTTTCGCATGTCTCTATCGAATCATCAGCAGAGCATGTGATTGGCGACTTGGTCATCGCCTCTGAGACCTTCATCTTATCTACTGGTTTTCCAAGTGCAACGGCCTGCAGGCAAATATCCCTGTCGGTAATGATGCCGAGCAATTTTCGCTCCTTGCAATCATTCACCACTGGAAGCGCTCCAACGTCGTTGTCTTTCATCAGTTTTGCTGCCTGCTGAATGGAATCTTCAGCCGTGCAGCAGAAGAGTGTCTTACTCATGATGTCTTTCGCTTTCATGAGTCTCCTCCAATCCGCGCCGTTTCCCAGCGAGCGGATATCCCGCATCGTGCCTAAAGGTGCGGTTTCTTTATTTACTTGGATGCCGAACAACGAAGCTCGCATCGCTATATCTCTCTGAGGGCGAGGAGGATCGGTATCTCTCCAGACTAGCGCGTAAAGTCGCTGAAAAAGATGGCCTTACCTGGCGTCCCTTTGGCGAGCATCCTGCATCCTAATTATCGGAAATTTGCGTCGGATCGCTACGGGTTTTCCTGTCCGCATTCTACTGTTTTGGATCCCACCTACGCTGGGCACCCGCGAAACGTCCGAGACAACTCTAGAACCGAGGGATGTATGTCCGATGCGCTTCAATTATCCTCTCTGATTCAACTGCCGCAACCCGTGCTCACTGTTTACCTTGACACCAATCCTGCGCTATCTAGCAACTGCCGCCCCACCCCTGGGTACATGGCATGGTTCAAGAAAGAGAGTAAGCCCCTGCTCACAAACGATGGCATCCACGATCAGATTCGCCGGGTTGAAGGATTCCTGGAAGAACACCGATCGGAGCAGAGAGGGCTGGCTCTATTTGCCGGACCGAACACATGGAAGGAAGTTCCTCTTCAGGTGGAACCCGTGAATCAATTGCATTGGGGCAAACCCCAGCTCTGGCAACTCTTTTGCATCGCAGACCAATTTGCTCCCAGCTGCATCGTCGCCCTGGATCGATCGGGCGCTCATCTCTTTCTCTATCAATATGGCAACCTGTCGGAGCTAGAGACCAAGGGACTGGAAATCGACGATTCACAATGGAAGCAATTGGAATACGCACGCATGGCAAGCCCAGGGGGCCGGATACCGCATGGCGCGCTACGCGACAACTACGAGCAGCGCATGGATGAACAATATCTACACTTCTGCGCGGAGGTCGCCGGCGCAATCACTGCTTTCTGTAAAGCAAGATCTGCGAAGCACATCTACCTGCTTGGCTCCGATCGGTTGACCAAGCCAGTAGAGGGAAAGCTGCCACATGACCTCAGGGATCACGTCACCAGAATCTCCCACGGAACCAAAGAAGATGGCCCCGTGGCCCTGAAAAAGTTTGTCGAGGAACAGCTTGCCGCCCATCGCACCGAGCGCAAGAGACAGCTTGTTAAAGACCTGCTCAACAGCAAGAAGGACACCGTCCTCGGGCCGGATCATACGCTCCTCCAATTGCAGAGAGGCCGGCTTGCGACGCTGGTTCTCTCGCAAGGCTTTAATCCCATGCTCTATCAATGCACGGGATGCGGGCTTACGATGGCTTCTTCGGCCTGGAATTGCGGCCATTCCCAGGACCTGCGGCCCGAAATCACATTGCATGAGGTGCTGCCAGAACTTCTCTTGAAGCATGCGTGCAATCTTGAGTTAGTCGACGGGCAGGCAGATCAGAGCTTTGCACAGGCAGGCGCTATTGGAGGATGGCTCCGTAACTCACCCGACAAGACAGCAGCTGCGGGAACTGCTCAAGCGAACGCATAAAGAAGGGCAATCAGGCGGCATCGCGGATAGGCCATAGCAGACCATCCCAGACATTGGTTCCCACGGATGAAGTTTGCAGAGTCTTGGGAGGGTAGAAATGCTCTTCACAAATCGAGAAGACGCTGGACATCGGTTGGCCATGCAGCTTCGAGCGTATGCCCACCGCAGTGATGTCATCGTACTTGGAATTCCCCGCGGCGGTGTTCCCGTCGCCTTTGAGATCGCCAGAGAACTCGACACCCCGCTGGATATTTTTCTTTCCCGAAAGCTCGGCGTGCCCGGACACGAAGAACTGGCCTTTGGCGCAGTTGCGGCTGGCGAGGCGCGTTATCTGGATGCGGATCTTATCCAGAGAGCGGGAATCACGCCCCAGCAAATCGAACGAATTACGCAGGAGGTAAAAGAGCAATTGAAGCGGCGAGCGGATCTCTATCGAGGCAACCGCCCTCCGCTGGATGTAGCAGGGCGAACTGTCTTACTGGTGGATGACGGCATCGCCACCGGATCCAGTATCTACGCGGCGATCCAGGCCCTGCGGCAATTGAAACCGGCGAAGCTGGTAGTAGCGGTTCCGGTGGCGCCTCCTTCCACCTGCGATTGGCTTAGGAGAGAAGTAGATGAGTTGATTTGCTTGTATACTCCAGAGAATTTCTATTCCGTCGGACAGTTCTACGGGCATTTCTCCCAGATTACTGACGAAGAAGTGTGCAACTTACTCCGCCAAGCAGAGCGCCCCCTCAAATCTCAAGGCTCTGAAGATTGCCTGGGTACTGCGCCCCACGCTACTTCCCTCTCCGATTCTGAAAACCACATAGACCAACGCGAAGTCTCCATGGAGATCGCGGGAGTAACGCTCTCTGGCACTTTGAGCCTTCCGAAGGCGCCTAAAGGAATCGTCCTGTTTGCGCACGGCAGCGGCAGCAGTCGCCATAGCCCGCGAAATCGTTATGTTGCAAGGGTGCTGCAGTCGCGTGGAATTGCGACTTTACTCTTTGACCTGCTGACCGCAGAAGAAGAATCCATCGATCGGCCGACAGCGGAGCTTCGTTTTGATATCGAGCTGCTGGCACGGCGTCTGGCAGGCGCAACCCAGTGGATGACACACTATCCGGATGCGAGAGGGATCACTCTCGGTTATTTCGGTGCCAGCACTGGCGCTGCAGCGGCACTGGTAGCCGCGGCGCGACTCCCCAACATTGTTACTGCTGTCGTCTCACGCGGAGGACGCCCTGATCTGGCGAACGGCTCTCTCGGAATTGTTCGCGCGCCTACTTTGCTGATCGTTGGAGGAGACGATGAAGCGGTCCTCGCATTGAACCGGAGAGCATTGACCAGGTTAGGATGCAAGGAGAAGAAACTCGTCATCATCCCTGGAGCTACGCACCTCTTCGAGGAGTCAGGCGCTCTGGAGCGGGTGGCGGAAGTTGCCGCAGAATGGTTCGTCCATTATCTTGTTGCGGGTAGCCCAGACGCGCAGAAGGGCGCGGGCGGAGAAGCCGGATCGCCTTTGAGGATGGATGCGGCATGAACCAACGTGCACGCCTCCTACTCCACGCAGGGCCAACTGCACATCTGGAATCCGGAGGATAACTGACGATGAAGGCTGCAATTTTCAGGCCCGCCTCTGCAACGCCTGGACATTTTCTGCAGATCGAGGATGTTCCCCGCCCCCAACTGACAGCGGGGCATGTCTTGCTTCGCGTAGTGGCTTGCGGAGTTTGCCGCACCGACCTGCACATCGTGGAAAAAGAGCTGCCGCCGCTTCATCCGCAGATTATTCCCGGCCATCAGATTGTGGGAGAGGTGGTCGAAGGCGCAACGCCGGAATTACCGCTGGGATCGCGCGTCGGCGTTTCCTGGATCGGCGGTGTAGATGGGGACTGCTGGTACTGCAAGCACGGCATGGAGAACCTGTGCGACAAGCCAACCTTTACCGGCTACACAGTAAATGGAGGCTATGCCGAGTACGCCCTTGCCCGCACCGATTTCACCTTCGCCCTGCCTGCAGGTTTAGATGATGTGCACGTTGCGCCGCTGCTCTGCGCAGGCATCATCGGCTTTCGCAGCTTACGTGTGGCTGGAGTCGAGCCGGGCGAGCGAGTCGGACTCTTTGGTTTTGGCAGCTCCGCCAGCCTGGCGATTCCCATTCTGCAGTCGTGGAATTGCGAAGTCTACGTAGTGACGAGAGGACAGAACCATCGGGATCGAGCTGCCTCCCTCCGCGCAACGTGGATCGGCAAAGAGGCAGACCAGCCTCCCGTACCGCTCGATCGTGCCATCACCTTTGCTCCAAGTGGCAAGGTTGTTCTAACTGCTTTGGCCAGCTTGCGCAAAGGCGGAGTGGTGGCAATCAATGCGATTCACCTGGACCAATTCCCGGCCTTCGACTATGACAAGCTGCTGTGGGGAGAACGGCAATTGAGAAGCGTTGCGAACATGACGCGACAAGATGCCCGCGACTTTCTTACGACCGCGCGAGACCTCAAGATTCGCCCAGAGGTTTCTGTATTTTCTCTCGATAACGCGAATCAGGCCCTTCTGGCCGTCAAAGACGAAACCGGGCATGGATCAACGGTCATCGTTCCTTGAATCGTTCATCTCTGAATGATTCAGAACATGCCGCTTGATCTTCAGCCCGGCTTGCGAAGCTGTGTTTGCGAACCAGCGATTAGCGCGCCAGAATATCGGCGGCCTTCAAGAACCATGGATCCAGAGGCTTCTTACCTCGAACTACCACGTCGAGCGGTGTCGTCGCCAATTCACCTTTGATAACGCCGACCAGTACACCCACGTTGTCCGCGATCATCTGCTCTACGGCGTCCGATCCGAGCCTGGTGCCGAGCAGCCGGTCCGCGCAAGTTGGCGCGGCACCTCGCTGTACATAGCCAAGAACCGTTGAGCGAAATTCGTAGCCCAGCAGCAGGTCGTGCTCATTAAAATACCGGCACAAGCCTTCCGCGTTGTACTTTGCGCCTTCCGCCACTACCACGATCACATGCGGCTTCCCGCGCTCGTATGCATCCTGGATGCGCTCGGCGAGTTGCTCCGGCACGACTTCTACCTCCGGCAGTACGATGGCTTCCGCTCCGCCTGCTATGCCGGACATCAACGCCAGGTAACCGCATTTTCTCCCCATCACTTCAACCAGCAGCGCCCGGCGATGCGAGGAGGCCGTTACCTTCAAGTTGTCGATCGCATTCAAAGCGACATTGAGCGCAGTATCCACGCCAATCGTGATGTCGGATCCGAAGAGATCGTTGTCAATCGTCGACGCCACGCCAACCACGGGAAATCCCATCTGATGCAGCGCATGCGCTCCTGTCTGCGATCCATTGCCCCCAATTACGATCAAGCCTTCAATCCCACCGCCGCGCAGTCTACGAATGGCCAGTTCCCTGCCTTCTTCGGTCTGGAACTCCGGACATCTGGCGCTTCCCAGTACTGTGCCACCGCGCTGGATGATGCTGCCCACATCGCGCGCGCCGAGCCGCTGAAAGTTCCCTTCAATAAGCCCTGAGTACCCTTGTCGAACGCCCCACACATTGATCCCGCGGGCCAGGCCAGTTCGAACCACCGCCCGGATGGCTGCATTCATCCCAGGCGCGTCACCCCCACTCGTCAAGACTGCAATATTCTTCATGCAATTTTTCCTTTTTGCCGATCACTTTCAGAATCGCAGCCGCCGATATCTTTCGGCGGTGATCGGCATCACGCCTCAAACCCGCAAACGCGAGGCGCTTATAGTCTTTGTTTACACGCATTGTGCCCCGCCGTCTTCAGCAGGAGAATAATTTGGGTGCGGTCTATTGGAGATTCGTCATTCCAGTGCGCGCAAAATAGCCAGGACGCTGGCAAGGATGGGCTTCCAACTCGCAATCAAGCAGTTGCTGGAAACAGAAGTGCGGACTCCAGGCCGCATGCCGCGTGGAATCCGCCATTCAACGGAAGAGATCTACTGCACCTCGAAGATCGCGAAGCCGGTTGCCGGCATGGTGATCGTGAGGTCACCGTTTCCCTGCTGGATCTTCTCCGTATCCCCTGCAATCAGTGGCGTGAATTTGCTGCAGGATGCGAGGGCGGTATCCTTCGCCGGAATCCGCAGGTCTCTTGCCTGATCGGCCTTGTTCAGAATGACCAGAACCTCTTTCGCCGTTCCTCCAGCAGTACACCCCACAGACAACTTCGCGCCTCGCACAAATGCGAATGCTGTGTCGTCAGCAAAGACATCCTGCTGCTCGCCGGATTGAATCTCCGGGTGCGCCGCACGAATCTGGAAGAGTTGAGAGGTCCAGGAAAACATCGCCTGCTCCTGCTCCGTTCTTCCAGAAGCATTGAAGGCATCATGGCTCTGCCCAGGAAAGCCTCCGGGGAAATCGCGACGGTTGTCCGGATCCTCTCCGCCCAGCATCGCGATCTCATCGCCGGAGTAGATTGTGGGCATCCCTCGAAGAGTAGCAAGCAGGCCGAACGCGAGTTTCAGTCGTGCGGGACTTGCGTTGGCCTCCGAAAGAAAGCGCTTCGTATCGTGATTGCCGATGAAGTCCACAAGCCTTTCAGGATGCGGGTAGAGATGGTCCTGCCGCAGAACCCCGCTCAACTCGGACATCGGCTTGTCATGCGCAAGCACATCACGAATCGCGAAGTACATCGGAAAGTCAAACGGAGTATCGAGTCCAGTATCGATGCCTCTCTGGGCAACTCCTCCGGCAAAGAAAGATGTAATGGTGGGATCCGCATTGAAGACTTCGCCGACCGTAGTGAGTCCGGGATAGACAGAGTGGATCGTGCGATGAAAGTCCTGCCAGAACGCCCGCCCGACATACGGAAAGGTATCGATACGCAGCCCGTCCAGACCGGCGGACTCAATCCACCAGACCGCATTCTGAATGAGATACTGCGAGACCAGCGGATTTTCCTGATTCATATCCGGCATGGCGTCGGTAAACCATCCATTCGTGATGTTGACATAAGAGGATGGCGCTGCATGCGGATCGATGAGAGCTTCAAAATTGTAGTGGGCCGGAATGTGGTGCTCCAACGTTCCATGAAACCAATCCGGTGTCGGCGAGTCATGCACCCAGGAGTGCTCAACGCCAATATGGTTCGGCACAACATCCAGCACCAGCTTCATACCTCGCGCGTGGAGAGCATCCGCCAGTTCCTGGTAGCTCGACATAGTCCCGAAATGTGAATCTACCGAATAGAGATCAACAGCCGCATATCCATGATAGGAATCGGGCATCGTGCCATTGGAGGACACCGGCGTGGTCCATAGTGTCGTTACTCCAAGACTCTTCAAATAGTCCAGGTGCTGCTCGATTCCCTGAAAATCTCCTCCATGCCAGCCCCGAACCTTGCTCCGGTCATATCCAGGCTGGTTATTTCCAGCGTCGCCGTCAGCAAATCGATCCGTCATGATGAGATACATCACATCTTTGGAGGAGAACCCCTGATAGCGTCCGGCTGCAGGCTTGCGCTCCTTCAGCGTAAATTCCCTCTGCGCTGCGCCGCTGCTGTTGGTCGCTTCAATCCGCAGTGTTTGTGCAGATGCCTTTTGTGTGGCGAGCCAGAGAAAGGCGTAGTGACCGTTCTCGGAGGCTTTGCTGCGCAGCAGCCGGATACCTGCGCCATTCACGGAAAAATGCGCGTGGTCCAGTCCCGTGCCATAAACCAGCAGCATCGGATCCGGCAGCGATGGCCACCAGTTCGGTGGATCAATCTTTGTAATCGTGGGCGTGGAAATCTGAGCGAAACAGGATACCGAGATAGCCGCAAGAAGAACAAGGGACAACAAGCGAGTACGACGCCATAAAGTCATAATAGATTCCCGATGTGTGAGAGAAAGGCGCCACAGCAGCGGTTCGCTGCTGTGGCTTTCGAAACGATACAGACTTAGAACGTGAAGCGAACCGCCATCTGAAGCTGGCGCTCAGAATACTGCCGCGTTCCGCTGATCTTGCCGAAGTTCCCGTCCGTTGCATTTCCGTCCGGATTGGTGAACTGCGGAGTATTGGTTATGTTGAAGGCTTCCGCGCGCAACTCAGTCTTCACGCGCTCTGTAAGCGAGATGTTTTTGAAGATCGAAACATCTCCCTGCGCAAAGCCAGGACCGTGCAGATAGTTCCTCCCGACATTTCCATCGGTTCCAAGAGCTGGTTTGTAGAAGCTCGACGGATCAAAGTAGTAGCCGGAAATGCTGTGAGGCTGGGCAATCGTCTTGTTCGTACTGGCACGGAGGCTGAAGTTGCCGCCGTATTGCGGATAGACGATGCTGAATGGCGTTCCCGTTTCTGCCTGGACGATCGTATTCAACTGCCATCCACCGGCAATCGTATCGAGTGTGCGGTTCCAGTTGCTGCCAAACATCTTGTTCTTTCCGAAAGGCAGTTCATAGAGTGCGCTGGCGACAAAGACGTTGCGCTGATCGAGGGAGGAATTTCCCTTGTTCAGCTTGGTGTTGAAGACGTACAGCGGAGAGACAGCATAGAAGCCTAGATAACCATCGGAATCATCCAGGTTGTGCGCCCAGGTATAAGAACCGGTAAGCGTAAGTCCCTGCGAGTAGCGATGATTGATCGATAGCTGCAGACTGTCATAGTGCGACGTGCCGTTGTTGAACTGCGCAACTACCTGGCCAAGCTTCGGGAAGAGCTGCGCACCGCCAGCCAGCGTCATGGTGTTGTAGTTGTAACCGGTCGCCAGGTGGTCTGCCTTGTTACCGACATAAGCCACGGTGACTACCGTCTGCGGACCAATCTGCTGCTGCAGTTGCAGGTTGTACTGCTGCACGGATGGGATCTGGTTGTTGCGGTCGGTCGTAAAGATATTTACGCCTGCCGGAGGATTCTTCGGGTCAAAGTTCGGGTAGCCCGGCAGAGGAAGCGCATTGGTGGCAAGCCTGCTGTCGTTGTTACCCTGTGGTCCCTGTCCCGTAAAGGTGATGCGATAGCCGGTAGAAGCCGAGTATTGCACGCTGCCGCCGAACGGCACCTGCTGGCCGAACTGGTTATCGATGCCACCGCGATCCAGGAAGTAGAAAATTCCATAGCCGCCGCGCAATACAGTCTTGCCATTGCCATAGAGGTCATACGCAAAACCGACGCGAGGAGCAATGTTGTTGTAATCCGTGTTATTGATGCTGCGGGAGACGCCATTCACGCCTGCAAGGTCGATCGTTCCCGTCTGGGAATTGAGAGCTGCCTCACGGTTGTGCTCTTCCGTTGGGTAGGTGATGATGTCGTACCGCACGCCAAGGTTCAACGTCAGGCGACGCGTAACCTTCCAGTCGTCCTGTCCATAGAACCCAACCTCATAATTGCGCGTTCCAAAGAAGCCGCTCTGCGCACCGATGCTGTAGTTATCGACAAAACCAGCCAGCAGTTCGGACACCTCATATCCAGTGAAGTCTCCATTGCCAATCTGGAAAAATCCCTTGCCGGCAATTGGACGGAAGAAGGCGACATCGCGCCGAATACCGCTGCCACCGAACTTGAACAGATGACTGCCACGGTTCAGAGTTACCGAGTCAAGAATCTGGTAGGTGTTTTCCGGAACTGCATACTTTCCATAGTCACCGGTGTACTCCAGCTGATTCTGATAACCGCCGATCAAAGCGCCACCGCCAAGTTGCGACGTGCGGTTTGCGTTGACGATACCCAGGTTGGCGGAGATAGGAATACCGCTGTAGACGGGAGCATTGGTGAAGGTATAGCGGTTGTAGCCGATACGGAACTCGTTCAACACACTCGATGTGAAGACGTGAGTCTCGCCGGCTGCAATGCCGCGCGCGTGCACCGTGTTATCGCCGGAGGCAAACCCTGCTGGCAGAGCCGCCAGGCGCGAAGTACGGGTAAAGGCGCTCTGGTCGTATGCAAAGCGCGCAAAAGCCTGGTCATGTGCGCTGGCGTTCCAATCCAGTCTCGTATCGAAGGTGTTGTAATGAGTGATCTGGCGACGGATGGTGCGGTAGTTATTCTGCGTGCCATCATTGGTGCCGGGAACGTTCGGCAGCGGATAGGCATTCAGATATTTAACGGCTGCAGCGTTAAGACGGTTCTGAGGAATGATGTTCCCTGCGAATGGGGTGCAGTTGATGGGGTCGTAAATCGCGCCCACATTCGGTGCGCCGCCCGCGCAGGCTGGATTGTTCGTGGTCGATTTTCCGGGATTTGCCGCTGCATACGCGGACAATTCGGTGAAGTTGCCAGTGCGCATAAGGGCCGTTGGAACGGTGATGATCTCAGCGTTCAGAGGAGTGTCTTCTCTGTAGCCCTGATAGTCGCCAAAGACGAACAGCTTATTTTTGAAGATAGGCAGACCAACGGAGCCGCCAAATTCATTCCTCTTAAAGGGCAGCGCCTTGGCTGGCGAAGCTCCGAAGAACGCATAGTTCGGGTTGGCGTCAAAAAGGCTGCTGCGAGCAAACTCAAATGCGGAACCGTGAATGCTATTGGAACCCGACTTCAAGGAAGTCTGCACAATTGCACCACCGGCGCGGCCAAACTCGGCAGGCGCTACGCTGGTGTTGACCCGGAATTCCTGCGTCGCATCAATATTAGGAAAGAAGACGAGTGTATTGACCAGAGCTTCGTTGTTATCGATGCCATCCAGGATATAGTTGTTGGCCTGCTGGCGCAGCCCGTTGCTCGATACGGCTCCGCCACCATTCTCCTGATTGCGAAAGGTCTCCGCGTCGCCATTCACGCCGCTGGAGGAATTTCCATATTGTCCGCGCGTGACGCCCGGATTCAACAAGGCCAACTGGGTGAAGTTGCGTCCGTTCAATGGCAATTCCGTCACCTGGCGGCCCTGGACGACTTGCCCGATGGAAGACGTTGCCGTCTCAACCAGAGGTATAGCGTCGGTCACCGTTACGACCGTGGTCACTTCCCCGGGATTCAGCTTGAAGTTGAGCGCTTGAACCTGTGAAACCTCCAGGGTCAAGTTTTGCGTTACGCCTTGGAACCCCTGTGCGGCGACTTCTGCACGATAATTGCCACGCGGAAGAGCCGGAATGGTGAAGTTTCCTGCTGCGTCAGAGGTCGCGTGGAACACGGCTCCCTGGTCCACGTTGGTAACTGTTACTGAGGCGCCTGAGATGGCTGCACCGGATGCGTCGACGACCAGGCCTTGAATACGTGCCGTATCTGTCTGGGCATAGAGAGAAGGCAGCAGCACTATAGAAACGATGGCTAAGAACACTGCCATTAGAGCCTGCGGCAGGCCAAAACGACTTCGTTTGGCCGAGGGAATATGTCCCGTTGGCATTGCATTTCCTCCTATAAGGTACTTCTCGATGGCAGGCTTCTGGATTAATAACCTTCTAGAGCCTTGCCCGACTCTGAAGGAAACTCTTTACTTATTCCACTGACCATCCACAGTGCGCTAATTTAAGCTCAATTTGAGATATCCAGATAAGTATTTTTAAATGAATTACTTGCAATGATCTATCTCCACTAAATTGTGGCGATATTCAGTGTAATTTGCGGAATAGGTAAAATAGCCAGGTGGTAAAACCTACCGAAGTGCCAACTCGCGTGCGGTTTGGTTTGTTTGAAGCGGATCTCAAATCCGGCGAGCTTCGCAGATCAGGGACGAAGATCCGAGTTCAGGGACAGCCCTTTAAGGTGCTGGCGATTTTGCTGGAGCAAGCGGGCGAAGTCGTCTCCCGGGAAGAACTCGAGCAGCGCATCTGGGGTTCGGACACAACGGTCGATTTTGATCACAGTTTGGGAATCGCCATCAATAAACTCCGGGACGCGCTGGGCGACTCAGCCGAGAATCCTCGCTTTATTGAGACCTTGGCTCGCCGCGGCTACCGCTTTATCGCGCCGGTAAGTATTGAAGCCAGCACGAGCGTCGAACCGGCTGCCATCCCCCCACCGGCTCCCGAGGCACCGCAGCCACTCGTAGCGCTTGCAGAAGCCCCTGAAAAAGGGACAACTGCCAGGCCAGGCATCCTATGGAAGACGGCAACCTTATTATTAGTGCTTGCTCTGGGAGCTTGGATCGCCGCGGTTGCCTTCTGGCCGGAGCATGTAAAGATACGTCGAATCAGTGAGATAACCTACTCCGGCCAAGTGCTCGAGCCAAGCATCGACGTAGCACGCATCCCCACATTGGCAACGGATGGAGCGCGGCTCTATTTTTCCCACGTAGACAATGGAAGGATTGTTCTTGCCAGCGCATTGGCAGCAAATGGCGAGATTCAGGAGTTCAAGCTGCCCTCTGAAATCGCGTCTCCAATCATCAGCGCGATCTCTCCGGACCAGGGGAGCCTGATTCTTCATAACGCTTCTCTGGGCGATCCTGAGCAATCGCTTTGGGTTGTTCCCACCACCGGCGGCAACGCCCGTCGAATCTCGGGTATTCTGGCGCACGATGCGGTTTGGACGCCAGATGGGAAACACCTCGTCTACGCCAATGGCAACGGCCTCTTCCTGGCCCAGGCTGACGGAAGCCGCCCACAGAAATTCGCCGATCTGCCTGGGTTTGGGTTCTGGCTTCGTTGGTCTCCCGACGGCAGCCGCCTCCGGTTCAGCATTCGCGACGCAGCCCACCAGACGATTTCTCTTTGGGAGCTGAATGCGAAGGGAGGCGATCTCCATCCGCTACTTCCAGGCTGGAGCGAAACCCCTTCCGAATGCTGTGGAAATTGGACTGCCGATGGCAAGTTCTTTGTCTTCCAATCGCGTCATGGGGGCCCCAGCGATCTGTGGGTACTGGATGGCGGAAAATTCACGGGACACGATCCCAGGCAACTGACGAATGGACCACTGGATTTCCAATCTCCGGTAGGCGGTGTCCAGGGACACAGGATTTTCTTCGTCGGCTCAAACCCGAGCATAGATCTGCTGCAACTTGACGCCCGGGCTGGACGTTTTAAGCCGATTGAAGGCACATTGAGCCTGGCTGCCATGACGGCATACTCGCACGATGGCCGATGGGTGGCTTGGCTGAACCGCGCGGATGGATCGCTCTGGCGCAGCCGCATCGATGGCAGCGAGCGCCTGCAACTGACTTCGCCGCAGGTGCGCGTGTTCATGATGCGCTGGTCTCCAAACAACAAGCAGTTGGCCATTATGGCGCAGGAGCCGGGCAATCCATGGAAGATCTACTTGTTAAGCGCCGATGGTGGAGCGCTCGAACCTCTGCTGCATGAAAATACCAACGAGGCAGACCCCAATTGGTCGATCGATGGTCAGACAATCGTCTTTGGCAGGCTGCCGGAAAGAATGTCGGCAGAGCCAAAGCTGAAGGCTATCTATACGGTGGATTTGAAGAGCCGTCAGGTTACCGAGGTTCCGAACTCAAGAGGACTCTTCAGCCCCCGCCTCTCGCCTGACGGGCAATTTATCGCGGCGATGACGCTGTCGCAGAAGACGCTGATGCTGTTTGACCGCAAGACCCAGAAGTGGGCGACTCTTACCGATCGTGCGGTTGCGGACCCGCAATGGGGACAGCAGGCGAAGAATCTCTACTTTCAGGATGGGCTTGAAGATGGCGAGCCAATCTATCGCCTCGACATCGCGACACGGAAGATCGAAGCGGTCGCAAAACTAGATGACCTCCGCCCCCTCAACGCGCTGGACTACCGGCTGATCACGTTAGCTCCCGGTGATCTGCCTGTCGTAAGCGCCTCTACTTCTAATGTCAATCTCTATTCCATCAATCTGGACGAGTAAGCCGGGGTTGCAAGTACAACTCCGGCTAGATTTCCGTCATTCGCTCGCCGGATTCGCGCAAACGTTGGCGCAGTTAACGAATGATTTCCACCGAGCACTTGGCATGGCGGGCAACAAACTCCGCCACGCTCCCCAGCAGGAACGTCTGAATGCCTCTCTGCCCATGCGAGCCAACCACGATCAGGTCTGCGTGCCAATCGGTTGCGGAAGCGAGGATTGTATCTCTCACATCGCCGACCACAACCGCTGACTCGGCCTTGAACCCCGCACTTCGCAGTTCGCCTGCCACTTGCTCAACCCGCTTTCGTGCCGGCGCCTTCAGATCCTCCAGTTCGGGAGCGTAGCCTTCCGCCATCTCCGGAGGGGCCAAGGGTGCGATCGGCTGCAGGACATGCAAGACCCGGACCTCGGCATTCTCAACCCGAAACTGCGAAACCATGGTCGGTACGATCTGCTCGGATGACTTCGAATCGTCAATTGCCACTAAGATCTTCATGCCCCGCGCCCCCATAACAACAATAGGTTATGCCAATCTATGGTTGTGGAACGAAACAGTCGCAGATTTCTTGTGCTGCCTCTACTCGTGCGCTACTTTTGCTGATCCCACCACAGCGTGACCCGGAAAGATGCCGGGCACAATCTTGCCGTCGTCCACAACCACAGTCCCGCCAACGATCAGGTAATGCACACCCGTGCTGGGTTCCATGGGATGCTGGAATGTGGCACGGTCGGTGATGGTCAGCGGATCGAATACCACTATGTCGGCATCGGCTCCCTCCTGCAGGCGGCCCTTACGCTGCGCCGCTGGGGTGGAGCGTTCCAGCATCTGCGCCGGCATCAGAGTCATCTTGCGCAGCGCTTCCATCAACGAAAGCGTCTTCTTCTCGCGAACATACTGCGCCAGTACACGGGAGTAGGTGCCAGCGTTGCGGGGATGGCCTGGAGCGCCGTCGCTGGCGATCATCACCAGTGGGTCAGGAATGACTGTATCCACGATTGCCTGCGTGTTCGCAAATACCAGCACAGATTGAGGAGTGCTGGAACGATGCAGCTCCTCGAAGCGCTGCTGCGTAAGGTGCTCTCCCGAATCGGGGATCACGAGATCGCCATAGTCGATGCCAAGCCTCTCGCGCCATCCGGGATTGAACTGCGCCGTGTTGACCACGGTCATGCCGGCTATATATGGATAAGCCTCGGTAGTGACATCCACACCATGCGCGCGCGCCCCCTTTACCAGTGAGAGGCACTCTAAAGAGTCACGAAGACAGGTGCTGTTGATGTGGACGATGTGCAGCGGAGCCCCCGTAATGGCGGCTGCTCCAATCACTTCCTCCTCCGCTTCAATTGCCGAGCCTGGCTCAATCCTGCCAAAGCTCCGTAGATGGGTGTAGACCGGCAGCTTGCGCTCGGCTGCAACGCGGAACATGTCGATTACCTCGAGCCGTGTCGCGCCCGGAGTGTACTGAATTCCCATCCCGATACCGAGTCCGCCTGCTTCCAGCTCCGACCGCAGCCGCTGCTGGATCTGTGCGATCTGCTCCGGCGTGGCGGGCTGATTCGTTGCTGGCCCGCTCTGCGGCAGGATGTTGGGAATGCCAACACGAGGAGCAGTGACGGCACTGGGAAGAGGTGCGCCAAAGACCAGGGCACGAGCTGCCGCATGACTGGCAGTCGTGCCGTAGTTTATGAGGGAGCGCCCTTCTTTATCTTTCAAAAACCACGCAACATCCGGCACTCCGATTTCCATCTCCAGCGCCGTCGTTACACCGTCGAGCGCCTTGACGCGCTGGCTATCGAGATCCTGGCCGTGCTGGTGCAGGTCGATAAATCCTGGTGCAACAACCAGCCCATGAGCATCGACGACGCGGCGGCCCTGCAGCGGCTCAGAAGCAACGCGAACAATCCTGCCATCGCGGATGCCGACGTTTCGTACAGCATCCATCTGTGTCTCCGGATCCATCACCCGACCACCTTGCAGGACCAGATCCAAATCCTGTGCGACAACAGAAACCGCTGTCAGGACAAAAAGACCGAAACTCAAAATCAGCTTATGCATGCTTCTCCATCTGGAATCGATTCTGGGGCTGCTGAAACTACAACTCTACACCGGGTGTAGTAAGAGCATATCGCGCACCACGGCCCACACAAATAATGCCCGGATCGCCTTGAAGCCCGGCTCTTGGAAGAGGTACGGTGATTGACATCACATTGCCTGACCAGATTGCCCTGCAGACTGGCGTATGCTGGCTGCGCACCGCATCCTAGAGATGCAGGTGCGATGGAATGCGGGTGCGGTTTGAGATATGAAGAGACTTCCTCCTGACCCTGTGAGGTTGATGTGACCTACCCTGGCGCAGTCGAACTACAGTCGAACCCGCGGATAGGACTTACCGACTCCGAAGCAAAAGAGCGGCTTCGCAAGTATGGACCGAATGAACTGCCCACTGGCCGCAAGGTCACTCTCCTCTCGATCACGCTCGGCACACTAAAGGAGCCGATGCTACTGCTCCTGGTAGCAACCGGCGTCGTTTACCTGCTCATTGGAGAATTGCGGGAAGCCGTCGCGATTATCGCCAGCATCCTGGTCGTCATTGGAATTTCCGTTTCGCAACGACAGAGAACCGAGCGCACGCTCGAAGCACTGCGGGACCTTACAAGCCCGCGCGCGCTGGTGATCCGGGCCGAACGCACGCGGCGCATCCCCGCCAGGGAAGTTGTCGTGGGCGACATCGTCATTCTGAACGAAGGTGACCGCATCGCTGCCGACGGCGAACTGCTCGAGAGCGTCTCGCTTGCCCTGGATGAATCCCTTCTTACTGGCGAGAGCCTTCCCGTCGAAAAATCTGCTGCCGCCACAAGCTCGCTCAGGAGTGCGCCGGACCAGGCCAATGCGGTCTATGCCGGGACCCTGGTGATTCGAGGACATGGAATCGCAGTCGTGACCGCGACCGGTGTGCAATCGGAAATTGGAAAGATAGGTGTGCACCTTCGCAATGCGGCGTCAGAACCGACCAGGCTCGAACGGGAAACAACCAGGCTGGTGCGCAGCTTTGGAATCCTGAGCCTTCTTGTCTGTGCTTTTTTGACCAGCATGTACGGCCTTCTCCGGGGCGATTGGACGAAGGGAATTCTTTCAGCGCTGGCGCTGGCCATCTCGATGGTTCCCGAAGAATTCCCCGTGGTCCTCTCCATATTTATGGCAATTGGCGCCTGGCGCATCTCTCAGAAGAAAGTTCTGACGCGGCGCTTCCCTGCTATCGAAATGCTCGGCGCGGCAACAGTTCTTTGCGTCGATAAGACCGGAACCCTGACGGAAAATCGAATGGCCGTGCAAGAGGTCTTCCTCGCCCCTCAGGCAGATGGAACCGCGGCCAGGGAGGAACTGCTAAACACCGCAGCGTTCGCGTCCGAGCGCAACACTGCAGATCCAGTGGACCGCGCTGTGCTCGCGGCCGCACCGCCAACCGAACCTCCGGGAAAGCTGATTCGGGAGTACCCATTGTCTTCCGAGAGCATGCTGGTTGCAAAAGCATACCTTGATGAATCCGGTGGCACGCTTGTGGCAGCCAAGGGTGCACCTGAGGAAATACTCCGGCTGTCGACGGCTACGACGCTGCATCGGGAGGCATACGAATCAGCATTGCAGCGCATGACGCAAAGCGGCATGCGTGTGATTGCGGTAGCAAGACAAAGAATGCAGGACGGCGCGCTTCCCGATGCGAAGACACAGTTGCAGCTTGAAGTACTGGGACTGATTGGGCTCGCGGATCCGATTCGATCCACCGTACCGGCGGCGGTAAAAGAACTTGCTGAAGCGGGGATCAGAGTCGTGATGATTACCGGCGACTATTCAGGAACCGCCAGCGCGATTGCCCTTCGAGCTGGACTGCTGAATCCGTATGACGTGACTACAGGAAGTTCCGTTGAGGCTCTGGATGACGCATCGCTGCGAGCGTTGGTTCGCAGTTGCAATATATTCGCCAGAGTTCGGCCGGAACAAAAGCTGCGGCTGGTCAACGCACTCAAAGCAAATCAAGAAGTAGTAGCGATGACTGGGGACGGCGTAAATGATGCTCCCGCGATGAAGGCCGCACATATTGGCATCGCAATGGGCGCAAGAGGCTCCGATGTAGCCCGCGAGGCCGCAGCTCTGGTGCTAGCGGATGATGACTTTCCAGCTATCGTCGATGCGGTCCGGCTAGGAAGAATCATTTATGACAACCTCACAAAAGCGGTTCGCTATATCTTTGCGGTGCACGTCCCCATCGCCGGCATGGCAGTCCTTCCTGTGCTATTCAATTGGCCAATCTTGCTGATGCCGCTACACATCGTTTTCTTCGAACTCATCATTGACCCTGCATGCTCAATCGCCTTTGAAGCGGAACCGGGCGAACCCGGAATCATGCGCCGAAAGCCACGGCCCGAGCTGGCACGCCTCTATGACAAATCGACGATCGGGATAGGACTGCTGCAGGGGCTGGGACTTTTCCTTGCCGTGCTCGGCGCATTTGTTCTGTCAATGCGTTGGGGAAGCGGTCCCGAAGATGCACGCGCGATTGCATTCACCGCGCTCGTGGCTGGAAATCTGGCCCTGATCTGGGCGAACCGGTCTGCCCTCAGAACAGTTCTGGAGACGCTTGGCACGCGAAACGTAGCTCTATGGCTAGTCACACTGGGAACCGTCGCCACTCTGCTTCTCATCCTTTACGTACCGGGGCTGCGGGATGTCTTCGAGTTCTCGTTTTTGCACGCTCGCGATCTCCTCGTGGCCTTCGGGCTGGGGTTCGCGAGTATAGCCTGGTTTGAAGTGCTGAAGTTGATTCGTCGGCGGAAGGGCCTGCGGACACTGCAAAGTATTTGATTCCTGTGAACTTCCCTGGCCAAATGAGCCCGGGAGTTTTTTGATCTGCTCGATCTGTGATTCGCATCACAGACCATGAAGCATGCGAAGCTCACATTCAGAGTAGTGTGAGTCAATAGACTGATTCCCCGTTTGCTGACCAGACACGATTTCTGAAAGACTACTCAGCCCTATCTGCACCACGCACTACCCTTAGCGAAATCAGGAAGAGCATGAAAAGGAAATTTACGGATCGCAGTTCGAATCATCGTCACATCCTGGCCTGCACGGCAATTGCTCTGGTAGCAGGCCTGACCGCGTGTGGCGGCGGTAACAGCAGCACAACGACTTCGACCCCATCACCTACACCGTCAGCCAGCACAGTGGTCCAGCTAAATATGGGCGACGCGCCCGCGGACTGGATGCTCGCTTTTTCGATGAACATCAACTCTATGACGCTTACACGAAACAACGGAAGCGTCACTGCTGTTTCCTCCACGACGCCGATGGAAATGATGCATCTGATGGGCACCATGCAACCGCTTGCGATGATCTCCGCACCGCAGGGAAACTATACGGGAGCCACGATCAGCATCGGTTCGGCAAACATCACATATATGGATCCGGCAACGAAGCTCCCCGTACAGAAGACGATCCCCGGCCCCATCACCGGAATCATGAACTTCAACAGTCCGATCACTGTAGGGTCGACGCCAATGGCAATCGGGTTCGACCTGGATTTGGCCAATTCCGTCACCAGGGACGCCAGCGGCAACATGACCCTGAACCCGGTATTCCACGTCACGTCGGGAATGCAGGGCGTCGGCAATCCGCTTGATCCGGCCAATGGGGGCATTCAACAAATGATGGGAGCCGTATCGAGCGTCTCGGGAACTTCGTTCACCATGGCCTCAATGCAGGCCGCGCAGGCTCTTACGTTTCATACCAGCTCCACTACCACGTTCGACAACATAACAGGCATGAGCATGATGGCGAACGGAATGCTCGTAATTGTGGATGCTAGCCTTCAGCCGGATGGGTCGCTCATGGCAACTAGAGTGCAATCGATGATGAACTCCGGCGGCTTCATGGGCGGTGGCGTCATCACCACGATCAGTGGACAACCAGCAACTCAATTCACAATCGTCATGCAGAATGGGGCCGGCGCGGGCATGATGTCCTCATATTTTTCCCAGGAAGCAACGGTAAATTTAAGCGGAAGCACCGTCTATCAAATCAAGAATGTTGGCGTAAATCTGTCCAACCTTCCGTTTGCGCCGATCTTTGATGCAAATCACATTTATGCAGGCCAGAGTGTTATGCCAATCAGTGCCGGCGGGATGATGATGGGCGGAGGAACAGGCATGATGGGTGGCACATCGACTCTGGGCTCTATCACTGCCTCGGGCGTCGCTCTCCAGCCTCAGGGGTTTAGCGGCTCTACGTCGGCTTCCATTACCAGTGGTTCGACTGCCAGCTTCACGCTGACTCTCTCCCCCGATTCCGCTTTTACTACACTCACTGGCGCAACTGCGATCACGGTCTATCAGCTACCCGATACAACAATTTCGAGTACGTCGCCTATAGCGAGTGGGGCTACAGTTCGCGCTTTTGGACTGCTATTTCGCGACAATGGTCAGTGGAAGATGGCAGCCTTGAGAATCGGCACGAATTAACTCACTTGAATCATTCGCGCGCTCTTCTCGAAATCCGCCCGCGGACAACCTTGTTTACAACATTTTTGATGAGCACACACTCCTCAAGATCTCCTTCTAGAACCTCTGTAAATTGCCGAATGCATGGGGGCTATGAATCTCCGCCACTATTTCCGGTACACGGCGCCTGAGTGGCCGTTCTTCGCATCCAAGTGGACAATAGTATTTGAGTTTTGTTAATGTGGCGCGGAACTTTTGGGGCTTAGCTTTTCTGAGTTTTGCCGGGGCCAGGATCGAAATGACTTACCTGCTCGAGAGTAAACAGACCGGTGTTCTTCCTCACCTGGGGTAACCGGTCGTAGCTTTCGAGCAGAGGGACCCCAATTCGGAATAGAGCGCCATGATTCGCAGAATTGCAATCCCGGCATTCGTCATCCTTTTCATCGGGCTGCTGGGTTTCTGCGTCCTGGCATGGCGGCCAGCAATCGCCCCGATTGAGCGCCCGAATCCGGCTAGCTTCAGCGCTGCTTCTATCGCGAAAGGAGAGGCCCTCTCCGCCACCGGACATTGTGTATCGTGCCATATTCGACCGGGCGGACAACCCTTTGCCGGCGGGTATGGCGTGCACACCCCTTTTGGCATAATCTACGGCACAAATATAACTCCCGACCCGAATACCGGAATTGGCCTCTGGTCCCTGGCGGCTTTTACCCGCGCCATGCGCGAGGGCGTCGCGCGGGATGGATCGCATCTCTTCGCGGCATTCCCTTACAACGCGTACACAAAACTCAGCGACGACGACGTGAGCTCGCTGTATGCGTATCTGATGACCCGTCCGCCGGTACGCGCTACGGTGCCCAAAAACACGGTTCCATTCCCGCTTAACATTCGTCTTCTCGAAGAAGGGTGGAAAATCCTGTCCTTCCGAAGCGGGCGCTACCAACCCGATCCGGCAAAGAGCGAAGAATGGAATCGCGGTGCATATCTCGCCGAGGCGCTTAGCGACTGTGGCGGATGCCACACTCCGCGCAATGCACTTGGCGGGGAGAAGCTCCAACATAGTTATGCAGGCGCCGTCATTGATCGATGGATCGCTCCCCCGCTGACAGAAGCGAATCCATCACCAATCCCTTGGACGCAAGAACAGATTTTCAGCTATCTGCGTACCGGGGTGGATCCGCTTCACGGAGCAGTAGCAGCCACAATGACTCCGGTAGTCCGCGACGCGCTGGCACGACCAGTAGTCCCCGACAGCGACGTGAAAGCTATTGCAGTCTACTTCAGCGATATCAACCATGCAGCGGTTCGCAACGCCGACGTTGCGGCAAGTGCGAAGGCAGCGATACAGACGTCCTCTCTTGGCAGTGGCCAGGGGTATGATCCTGACGCCAATCTCTATACCGGCGCGTGCATGTCCTGTCACTACAATTCCGGGACAGTTCCCCTTCCAACGCGTCCGGAACTGGCGTTGAACAGCTCGCTCACAATGTCCCAACCCACCAATTTTATTCAGGCTGTTCTAGAGGGGATTGGAGCCAAAGACGGCGCTCCTGGCCTGGTAATGCCTGCCTATGCCTCGTCACTTTCGGACTCTGATGTAGCCAGACTTGCTGCCTATCTGCGCCGTACAAGGACCACACTTCCCCCCTGGACCGACTTGGAGAAAAAGGTATCCTCCGCGCGCCGGGGGCTAGCTGTGTCGCACTAACGGGAAACGGGAGAGGAGCGCTGCAATCATGACCACGTTCAATCTCAATGGCCGCACGGTTTCGGTGCACAGTCCGGATGATGTGCCGTTGCTTTGGGTAATCCGAGATGAACTCGGTCTCACAGGAACCAAATTTGGCTGTGGTATCGGCTACTGTGGCGCATGCACCGTACACGTCGAGGGACGTGCCACTCGATCCTGCATTACGTCTGTCGGTTCCATCGCTGGCGCTGATGTAACGACGATCGAGGGCCTCCATCCCGAAGGAAAACATCCGCTACAGCTTGCCTGGATCGAGTTGCAGGTTCCTCAATGCGGCTATTGCCAGTCGGGACAGATCATGCAGGCGGCCACACTGCTGAAGGACTATCCAGATCCCACCGACCAGGACATCAACGCGGTGATGGCTGGAAGCCTCTGTCGATGCATGACGTACATCCGGATACGCAAGGCGATAAAGCTGGCAGCGTCGAGGATGCGGGAAGGGAGCGCCACTTGAACAGTTCATCGGCACCCGACAAGAGCCGCGCTCATCTGCTGTCGCGCCGCAGCTTTCTGATTACCATGGCGGGAGCTGGTGTCGTGCTGGGGTACGCTCGGTCCGGCGTGGACGCCTTGGAATCCATGGCCTCAGGTGCTCCTGAGGCGAGCAGCGCCGGGGAACTGTTTGAACCGACTATCTGGTATGGCATCAGCCCTGCCGGAGACGTGACGGTCAACGTAATCCGCGCCGAGATGGGTCAGCATATCGGCACTGCATGCGCTCGCATCCTGGCCGACGAGTTGGAAGCCGACTGGGGCAAGGTTCGCGTGGTGACGGTCGACTCCGATCCGAAATGGGGAGAAATGGTCACGGGAGGCAGTTGGTCCGTATGGCAGACTTTTCCGGTATTCAGCCGTGCAGGCGCCGCTGGCCGCATGGCTCTGATTGAAGAAGGCGCAAGACTGCTTGGCGCCAGCCCGCAGAGTTGTACGGCTCGCCTTGGAGCCGTGCATGCCGGTGGAAGATCAATTTCTTATGGTGACATCATTGTGCGCGGTAATTTACGGCGCACTTATACGCCCGAGCAGCTCAAAGAAATCCCGCTCAAAGCGCCGCGAGATCGACGCTTGATCGGGAGGGATACTTTGGCGCTTGATATTGCGTCAAAAACCGACGGTAAAGGTCTCTATGGAATTGATGCCGCCGTCGACGGCATGATTTATGGACGTCCCAAAATACCGCCCACGCGGTACGACTCCAAAGTCATCTCGATTGACGATTCAGCAGCAAAGAACCAGCCCGGATACATTCGCAGCATCGCTCTGGACGACCCTTCGGGCACGGTGCCTGGCTGGGTCATGGTGTACGCGCACAACTTCCCCGCAGCCATTCGTGCAGCAGATCTTGTAAAGGTGAAGTGGAGCTCAGGCGAGGCGGCTCACGTCTCCGAGCGGGATTTGCAGCAACGCGCGGAACAACTGATCGCAGACCCAAAGGGAGGCTCCCTGGTCGTCGATGATCCAGGCGTCGATGCGGCTCTCGCCTCCGCGAAGCAGAAGATCGAGCGAACCTACACTGCAGGCACCGTAATGCACTATGCGCTGGAGCCAGTCAACGCACTGGCATTTGAGAAAGATGGCATCTTCGAAATCCATACCGGAAATCAATGGCAAACTCTGATCCTGCCAGTGCTGGCCAAGGCGCTGGGCCGCAGCCAGGACAAGATTGTGATGCGCAGCTATTTGCTTGGTGGCGGATTCGGTCGTCGGCTTGACGGTGATTACGCGGTGCCGGCCGCGCTCGCTGCCAAGGCGGTCGGCAAGCCGGTCAAAATGATCTGTACGCGAGAGGACGACATGCGCTTCGACTGTCCGCGATCTCCATCGGTCCAGGTCCTTCGTATGGGCTTTGCGGATGGCGGCCAGGTGATCGCAATGGATCATCAGGCTGCTGCGGGTTGGCCTACAGCCACAATGGCTCCGGCGTTCCTGATGAAGGACGCTCATGGCGCTCCGTTCGATCCGTTCGCAATCCACGGTGCCGATCATTGGTACACGGTGGGCGCTCAACGGGTTCGTGCAATACAGAACGATCTCGCGCAGCGTACATTTCGCCCTGGGTGGCTGCGCTCGGTGGGAGGAGGATGGCTCTACTGGGCTCTGGAAAGCTTCATGGACGAAGCGGCTCATGCAATCGGTATTGATCCCGTTGCATTCCGGTTGCGTCTTCTTGACGGTGCCGGCCGCAATGCCGGGTCAGCACCGAACTCCGTCGGAGGAGCGAAACGGCAAGCGGCAGTGATTGCCCGTGTCGCGCAAAAGGCAGGCTGGGGCACCGTAATGCCCGCTGACGTGGGACTTGGGATTGCTTCCAGCTTTGGACAGGAACGCGACATGCCCACCTGGTGCGCCTGTGTTGCTCGCGTACGGGTCGATCGCACCAGCGGCCAAGTCACTGTAGAGAAACTGACCCTTGTTGTTGACGCTGGCACGATCATTCATCCCGATGGCGCCGCGGCCCAGGTAGAGGGCTGCGCATTATGGGGATTGAGCATGGCCTTGTACGAGGGATCCGAGTTCGTGATGGGCCAGCCGAAAGATTTAAACCTGAACACTTATACCCTGCTCCGCATGGGCAATGTGCCCGACGTGGAGATTGAGTTTATCCCAAGCACAGAAGCGCCCGTGGGGCTGGGAGAACCGGCGACAGCAGTGATTGCGCCAGCAATTGCCAATGCAATCTTCGCGGCTTCAGGCGCGCGCCTTCGTCATCTGCCGATCCGGCCCGAGGACGTCCGGCAAGCGCTCGCGCATCCAGGCTGATTTGAGGGAGCCACAGCGCGGATTATTTCATTTGCTGCAACTCGCAACGCGGTATTTCGCTTACCACAGATATGCGTGGGCAGCTTACCTCGGGTTCGCGTGCCCGCGTTTGAACCACCTTTGACATGCAGATCGACTGTCTCAGTTCTCAGTTAACTTCAAAGAAACAAATCGCATCTATCTATTACAAGGACAATTGAAGAAAACGAGAAGAGGGGAACAATGAATAATCCAGCGAACATCCCAGAAAAGCCGAAGCAAGATCAGGCCAAAAATCCCGAACCGCCAACGAACAAAGGGGTGGAGCGTATCGCCAACGAAGCTGCGGAGAAAGCTCAAAAGTCGGAGCAGAAGTACGATGAGGACCATAACATCTTCACAAAATGAATTGATTCGTCTGAATGGCGCGAGGTGTCAAACGCCAATGACCATTTCGATCGCGTCCTAATGACCCATCGTTCGAACAAGGCCAGCAGCGAACACAATCGAATATGGGATGGCAGAGCATTCGGGCCACTGCTGGGAGGAATTAACGTGCCGATTCCCTGGGAACATTCACCGAACTGTTCAGCGTGTCATATAGAGGTTGTGCCGGAGTAAGTGTTGGGTTCTCATCTACAGCCGAAATGGCAAGGATACGAATCTTCTCATTGTGAGGTAACCTCAGTATTCTCGCACTACCGGATACATCTATTGGATAGGCAAACAAATAGGAGTATTGATATGGCTGGTTAAGGCCATCGGCGGTGTGCTGGTGTGAGGCGTACCATGCAAGGCTTGCCCGTTTTACGTACCCCGCCTGAAGGCCGATGTAGTCTTCGGGGTAGCGAGGAGAGACGGGGCGTTGCTCGCGCTGCTGCAGATCGGCCGGTGGCCAGACCGCGTGGTTCGCTGAGATAGCCCAGTCACGCTCCTGCTTGTTCTTCCAAAGCCGCGTATCCCATTGACCGATAAATCCGGTCCAATCCTGAATCTTTAAATCAACCTTTGCACCGCCAACCTGGAATGTCGCGTTCTGATCTCCCTCTGCCGATGCGGCAAGGATATAGATACGGTTATACCGTCCTTCGGGCAGTGTGATTGTCTGGCCTTTTGCAATCACGGCATTCGGGCTGCCTGTTTTAGCGGGCGCGAGCTCAAACTCCACGTCGTGGTATTGGATCTTTGATGGCAGCATCTCCGCTGGCAGAGCTTTGCCTGTGCTATCGAAGCCACCTGAAGTTTTGGTGTCGTCATTACTCGCGACGGCGAGATCGTAGTGAAGCGTCACCGGTTGCGACTTCACAGGACTGAGCTTCGTGGCTGGCGCACCGAGGCGGAGCGCAAAGGTTCGCGGCTGATATGGAGTAAACGACGTCATGAGCACACCGTCGCTTACGTCGGCGGTCCCAACGGGTTGCTCCTGAGCGTTTACTTCGCGTGCGGCAGCGATAGGGCCCGCAAAAGAGACCCTCACATCCGGCACTGGTTGGCCGTCGAGTTCTACCATCCTGAGAATGACCTCGTCACTTCCTTCCGCTTTCTTCAGAGCGAGCACACGGATGCGCGAGTTGTTCATATGGAAGAGAGAGAAGCTCTTGCCCAACGAGCCATTGTGCTTTGCCGTCTGAAAAGCGATCAACGGATCGCTCAGCCGGTAAGCCTGCCAATCCGTCTGGGCGGCGCGCCAATCCCCGGGATGCCCGGTCAGCCCAAACACAAACTCGTGGTGGCCCCAATCCTGGTTGGCTTGATCGCTGTATCCCGACGGACGTCCGTTGGCAGGTGGCTGAATTCCCGGCGACCGAATAAGGGTTAGGTGCAGAGTGTTGTCATTCGGCTTGTCGGACCCGTTCTTGCAATCCGTCAGGATCGTTGTTCCGAAGCTGCCGCTCTTGTCAGAGAGATCGATCCAGCGGTGAGATGCAACCTCGAACTGGCGCTCGTTGGCATTAGGCCGCTGTATGGTTCCGATATCCCAGTTGTAAGTCGCATCTTCATTAGAAGCACTTAGCAGAAACGTTGCTTTGAGATTGGCCGATAGGGTCTTCCAGTCGATTGCGTTGCCGAACTCTACGCGATTGCCGCCGTCCCCTGCCGAAAGGCTTACCGTCTGAACAAACTTGGAACCTTCGGTCTCGCGTGTGACTTCGAGAGAGACGCGAACAGGGCCGTTCTCTCTGATCCGAATGCGAGCAGCACCGCCGATGTAAGCACGCGGAGCGGCCTGCTCCTGATCGAAGTCCATATTCCACGCCGGATAAACCTTGGGGTTGTCATTCGAGATGGCTAGCCGGATTGGAGCTGCGAGCAACTCCTTGTTCAAGGACTTGTCGTAGATGCTGGCGACATCACCGCTCGTGTTCAGCTTTACGAGGTATCGAGCATTCTCAAGTGAGGAATACGTTACTTTCAGCTCTGAACTTGAGTTAGATGTGCGTCCAGGTAGAACGTTGTAGACTGCATAACCGACCGAAGGTGCTTTCGCTACGAAAAGTACCTTGCCATTTTCAACCTGAGACGGCACTTCTTTCCCTTCCGCATCCATTACCTGGACGACCTTCGGCGCGTCACCCGGAAAGTCGACGTTAGCTTCTACTACATCTTCACGAGCGACGTTGAGCGGATTAAAGACAATGATAGGGACGCCGCTAACCTCAGTGTCGAGTCCTGAAGCTACCGCCTCGCTGGCGTTCGTTAAAATACCCGCAAACTGATTCGCTGCGATAATGTCGTCGTTCCAGGCAAACTGATATGACCGTGGGGTCGCGGTTCCAGCTCCGGTATCGTGAAAATGCCCTGCCAGCGCCAGCATCCAGGCATCATTGAGCCGTTGCTGAGGGTACGTTCGTCCTCCCATCCACATAGCTGCGATAGACGCCTTCTCTGCTGCATCGGCGAGAAGTTCGTTTTTCAGAACCCAGCGCTTGTGATACGCCTGCGACGTCAACGAGCCGGCGGAATGGTTGATGAGCTCGAGGTCGCCCTTGTACTGCGGCAGCCGCGAGGACATCGCCGGGGTTATGTCGTTGAAAATCTGGTCAGCAGCGGATTCTACAACGTGCACTGGCCCCTCACCTACTCTTACCTCGGCGCCACTGACCTGAGCTGCCGGGGTTTCGCCCATTGCGAAAGGGGTTCGTGGCGGCAACGGCAACACGGTCTCGCTCTTCGTCACAATGGCTTCAAGTAGCTTCACTGTGGACTCTTGTGTAGCGCCCCCAATATCGCCCGTACCCACATAGTGATAGTCAGCAAAGATGCCAGTGACTTTTCCGTTCAGGTCGACACGCTTGACCCAGTTCTGTTCCTGCGGCCTCTGTCTTGCAACCGCAACGGCCTGCTGCGGTGTAAGGCGCGCGCGTTCCTCGCTGGTCAATTGCGGCCCCGATACCGAAGCCGCCGTAGGCTCCTTGCTGATATCTGTGTATACGTTGCTGCCGTAACCGCCAGGATTGAGCGCGGCGATCACTCCTTTTCCATCAAGGCCGAGCCACATCCCCACATTGAAAGGGATGCCTTCCGGAGTGTCTTCGGGTGAGCCCGGCCCGCCAATCTTCGGCGCCGGTTGCCATTGCGCATTGAGCTTCTGAGTCGAAAATCCCTTCACGCCTGCGTGCGCGAGAATGCTGGGTAGCGATGCGGGAAAGCCGAAACAGTCGGGCAGCATATACTCAGCGCTCGCTTTGCCGAATTCCTTTCTAAAATACTCATTGCCATAAAGAATCTGACGAAAGATCCCCTCTGCGCCAGGAAGATTGACGTCGCCTTCCTCGACGGAAGAACCCGCGGGATACCAGCGTCCGGCTGCGACATACTTTTGCAGCCTCGCGTAGTCTGCGGGGAAATATTCCTTCATCAGCCTATATCGATTCGCTCCGGTCCAATTGAAGATATAGTGCGGATATCGATCTATGTAGTCGAAGTTCACCCGCATCGTCTTCAACAGGTATTCACTGATGGTCTGCGGAAACTCCCACCGCCATTGCGTATCCAGATGCGCGTATGGAACGACATACAAAGTATGGTCCTTGGTGATGTCGGGAGCCTTCATCGTCTGACTACGAGCTGTGCCGGCCGGCAGAAGCCCCGCGATGGTTAGATAAAGAGCGGTGAGCCGAAAGCTTTGGCGAGTGAATTTGGGTCTAAGAAAAAACAAGCGGAGTTGTGGCCTCAGTCGCATATTTATAGCTGACCATTCTGTTGGGCTAAATGCGGTCGGAGTAATGTCGAAGCCTGGGTGTGAAGCGATCCCGCAAGCCCGCACAAAATGCGATTCAGATTTTCTTGATTGATAATGCTTTGATTAAACGAGACCGCTACCACTAAAAGGCATAGCGGAGGCTGAATTGGAATTGCCGTTCTGAGGGGTAGGTATTTCCCTTTCCAGTGATACGTCCGAAGGTCCCGCTGGTCGGACCCATGTCCGGATTATCGTAGTTAGGATGGTTGGCGTAGTTGAAGGCCTCAGCCTTGAAGATGAGTTGATGGTTGTCATGGCCTGGGATGACTTGGAAGGCCTTTTGTAGGGCAGCACTGAAGCTCTGGAAACCCGGGCCATAGATCAGCCCTCGGGTTCCGCGTGGAGCAAAGGTGCCAATCGGGGCCGGCGAGAAGGCCCGGGACTCAAACCACTGCTTAGAGCTTGTTCCGCCTGAGAACTGGTGATACAGAACAGGACTTCTCGTGGCGACCCAGAACTGGTTGCCCGACCCGGGGCCAACGCCTGCGCGGTCGTTGTTCTGTGAAACCGTCAGCGGGCGACCCGACTGCCCCTGAATCGTTCCGGAGAACTGCCAGTTCCCGAGCGTGTTGCGGACAAACCCGTTGGTCGAATGCGTTCCGTAGGGAATGTCCCAGACGTAGTTCGCCACAAGTACATGGCGAGTATCGAAGTCACTAGGACCATGCATAATGCTGTTGTCGTATGCGTTGATGATGTTGGTGCCGTTGGAGGACCCGTAGTCCAGGCTCTTTGACCAGGTGTAAGCAACGCCGAAGAGCAGGCCATTGGTGAGGCGGCGCCTCAGGTTAGCCTGCATAGAGTGATAAAACGATCCACCCACATTCTCTGCTTCGATAATTGTGGAGTAACCCTTGTATGGGCGAAGCGCATCGGGGTTGACGCCAGGGTTCGCCTGCACGGTTCCGGGCCGGAGCTGGTTAACGTTTGCGAGTTGCTCCAGATGATATCCACGCCGGCCCACGTAGCTAAGCGTGAAGACGCCGATATTCTGGAACTCGTGTTCCGCGGTCACGTTCCATCCCCAGGCCTCCGGACTCGGATAGGTATGAGCATGGGAGGTAAAGGCGAGTGGTGTAGCGTTGGTACCAATGCCGCCCGGATTATCTACGATGCCACGAGTTACGTTGGAAGCAGGCTGGAAAGGAGCATTGCCACCAACGTGAACCGTGTCGCTAATGCCGAGACGTTGAATGTAGCGGCCACCTCCGGCGCGCAAGACAGTACCCGGCATTACCTGATAAGCGAATCCCAAACGTGGCTGAATATTGCTGTAGACAGTGGGAGAATAGCCGCTGTCATAACCGCGGAATAGACGCTGATAGCCGCCATTCAGGATGCTGTCAGGAACGTGTCCCTTGGCTGAGCTTGGGAAGCCGCTGCCCGGGATGACCACACCGTTCAGGGGATCGCCACCAGTAATGAAGCCGGTCGAGGGGTTAACGGCAGGAGCGAGAGCCGGGTTGTAATCCTTCTCGCTGAAGAAGGCCTGGTTACCCCATAGCGCGTGATATGGCATCATGACGCTGTAGCGGGTACCATACTCCAGTACAAGCTTTGACGAAACGCGCCACTGGTCCTGCGCGAAGCCCTCAAACATATTGCCGCGGAAGAGCGTGTAGGAGCGCGTGCCGATCTCGCCGTAAGTGTCAAAGAGGCCAAGAGCGGCATTGGCAACCGCTGCCTTGGACGTCGGTACGGGCGACGCCGAGCTGCCCCCGCGCGCATCAGTAAAGACAAAGAGACCATTCTGGTTGTTGGTTGTACCAGGCCGCGTGTTATCGACGCTGATCTGGTCGTAATTATTCTCTCCGGCATACTCCCACAATCCGCCGACCTTGAGAGTGTGATTCCCCCAAACCTTAGTGACGGTATCACCGACGTCATAAACGATGCCGCCCGAACGCGATGGGTATGGGCCACCGTCAAGCGTACCGAAGTTCGACAGCTGAATAGTCGGAATCTTATTGGGAACTACCTTGGTAGCAGATCCGAAGAGATATGGGTAGTTGATGCCGTATTTGGTGCGGTCGTAACGACCCGACGATGTGTCGATGTTGATATCGACATGGTCAGCCGCACCGGAGACGTAAGCGTCGTTAACGATGGTGGGATTGACGGCCCACGTGTAGTGGAACACAGCAATCTGATTCGGCCGCTTGAAGATGCGCGGGTTGGTATTGAAGTTGCCGAAGTGCGGCTCGTAATCGTTGTAGTTATAGTTCAGAAGGCTGAAGCGGAAATGATGTGCATCGGCGGGAACGAAGTCGACGACGATGCTGTCCTTACGCTGCTTCTCTGTGTAGGGCGCAGAATCGATCCAGTTGTTTGGATTGTTGGATGCATTCGGTGCCGGATAAGCTCTGAGTAGACCGGTGCCGTTGGAACTGAGCTGGTCGGGCGGAATGATATTGCCCGGATACGGAACGCCTGTTGTCGGGTTCACAATTTGCACGGGCGAGTTGTAAAAAATGTTAGGTCCGAGCAGCTCGCTGAAGTTACCGGTACGCATCAGTTCCGTCGGAACCTTCTGCTGTGACAGATCGTCGTGGTTGTAGCGTGTCCACTCCTGTCCGAGGAGGAAGAACAGTTTTTTGCGGTCACTGTTGAAGTGGCCGGGAATGTAGACGGGACCGTTCAAATTCCATCCGAACTGGTTATAGTGGAAACCCTGCCGATTGCGATGCGCGAAATTGCGGGACCAGGTATTGGCATTAAGGGCGGTGTTTCGAAAATACTCAAAGGCGCTGCCGTGGAAGTCGCTGGTTCCGCTCTTCGGAACCATTCGGATCTGACCGCCTGATGTACGGCCGTACTCCGCCGGATAGCTGGTGGTCAGCACTTGTACTGCCGAGGTGGAATCCACATCGGCTACGCCTACGCTTGTGCCATTCGATCGCGTGCGCACCATCGGTGCGCCATCATACGTGATTACGCTCTCCTGCGAGCGCGCGCCGTTCACATTGATGCCGTTATCAAGTCCGAAGGCAAAGGACGCCATCGGGTTGGTGCGTACAACGCCTGGCTCCATCTGCGAAAGATACAAGGGATTCCGGCCGTTGAGTTGGATGCTCTTCACCTGTTCCGGAGTGATCAACTGCCCGACCGATCCGCTCTCCGTCTGCACCGTGTTGGCAAGCGCCTCCACGGTAACCGAGGTGGTGGTGTTGCCAACCTTCATCGCGATGTCAACATGGCGCCCGATGTTGGGATCAAGGTGCACGTCATTGAGAGTAGTCGTCTGAAAACCGGCAGCTTCTATGTGCATGCTGTAGATGCCGGGCGCTAGATTGGTGATGGTGAAATTGCCTGTTTCATTGCTGACGACCTCCCTGTTGATCAGGGTGGCGTTGTTGTGCACGGTAATCTTTGCACTTGCAACCATTGCTCCGGATGAATCTGAAACAGTCCCTGAAAGGGATGAAGTATCCGATTGCGCAAAAGCAGGAGCGGCACCTATCACGCCTATCGCGAGAAATAAGAAAAGCACGCGAATGCTAAAGAGTGTGTTCTTCAACTCAGCCTCCGAAATAAGATATGACTGTTGGTTGAGGACCCGTTTCTGATCAAGCCGCCACGTGTGTTTACTAGCTTCCTCGCCCTTTCCCGAAGTACGCCTGTTTCTACAGTCGGACAATTCTGAGTTATCCACATCAGAAGAGAATTAAATTTTGAGATACGGCGTCACGATTCAACCGTCAAAGCAGTGTCGATGTATGTACACAGCCACGCATGATGTTGTCAACCGAAAAAGATAATTCCAGGCGGGCGCGACGTATAAAAACTACGACCAGATAAATCGATCGCTAGCAACCAAGCGGGTGCAGCGCGAGCTGCTGGGGGTGTGGCCCCATGACTGTCTCGAGAACTATTAATGAGCATTCTTATGTAACAGAAAAGATGCCGAGGCGCGCGTGCTGCCAATCGAAAAACTCGACTATCGGCCCAACCGACGCCGGGCATGAGAAAGTGATTCCGAATAAAGCCAGATGGCAGATGGGCTGACTTGGCTGCACTTGCATCATCCGCAGTCTATCTGCTGCGATATTCCGATTCTGATGACCACGCACAGATTAAGTACATCTGGCACACATTAATCGGCACACATTCGCGAGCCGATTGGTGATCGCTGGTGCGGACCTGCGAACCGTGGCACAATTAATGGGTAACCGGACGATTCAGATGACTAAGCGATATGCCCATCTCGCTCCAGATCATCGGCAAAGCGTGGTCGAGCGCCTGGTAGACAGTGGAAGAACGAAAAGAAGTTAAACGCTTTTTATATGAATAGATACAAGAGATGCGAAAGTGGCGAAATTGGCAGACGCACCAGACTTAGGATCTGGCGGGTAACCCCCGTGGGGGTTCGAGTCCCCCCTTTCGCACCAACAACTCAGGGTTGATTCTATTCGACCCGGTTTTGCGCCACATAATTCCTTATCAAGTACCGCTCATTTCCCTTCAGCGAAAGAGGAATGCTGCGGGGATACATCCTCGCCAGCCTGCCTAAAGATGATCCTTTGGCGATGGCGATCCCCGCAATCTCTCACCTAAAACAGGATCTTCGCTCCAAACTGAATCTGCCGCGAAGTCGTTGAACTGGAGGTAATCACTCCCGCGGTAGGCGACGGCGTGTCCGCAGCAGAGGTGAAGACAACGGCATTCGGCGTATTCAGATTTGTGTGGTTGAAGACATTGAATGCCTCCGCACGGACTTGCAGACTCACTCGCTCCGAGACGGCCGTGTCCTTTCTGAAAGCCACATCTACATTGGTAGATCCTGGCCCGGTAAGTGTATTCCGCGACAGATTTCCATATGTACCCGGCGCGGGTAACACAAATGCCCTCGGATCGAAGTACCCACTTACCTTCCCCAGAATCACCTTTCCTCGGAATGCAGGATTGACGGAGGGGCGTATTGGGTTTCTGCTATCGCCGTTGTTTGTGGGATTGAAGCCAAGCTGCGGTGTAAACGGAAATCCTGTCTGCGTACTCACAATCCCGCTAAGCATCCATCCAGCTACAAACTTCTGAGTTACTCTGCCTGCCTTCGATAGAAATACCTTGCCGCGGCCAAAAGGGAGTTCATAGCTTCCATTCACAACAGCAAGCTGCCTCACGTCCGTCGTCGAGGGGCCCCAATCCAGCTTCGGCTTGGCGGGGTACATCACAAAGCCCGGAGCATTAGCCGCAACGCTGCTGTTCCACCCCGTTCCATCATCGAGACTCTTTGAGAAGGTATAGACGCCTCGCAACTGGAAGCCCCCAGAAAAGCGATGGTGAATATCCGCCTGCAAGCCGTTGTAAGAGCTAACTCCATCCGACACCCAGGTCGTCGTGTTTGCCAGCGCCGGATTGGCAAGGGGCGATCCGGGCGCATAGTACACCCGCCCTGAGGGAAGGATGGAGGGGACAGGCTCATTCACATCCTCCGATAGCATCTCGTGGTAACCATGGGAGCCTACATATCCAAGGCTCAAAGATGTGGCTGGAGCTATCTCCTGCTCAACCTTCAGCGTATAGGAGAGAAACGTCGGCGTATGCGCATCGGGCTGCACTCCACTTGGCGATACCAGGCTGTTACCACCAAGCGGCTGCCCCGGAGTTACTTTCAAGCTAGACACCGATACATTCTTCAAGGACTGCGTTGTGTTGAATGGAGCCGTCTGATCCAGTCGGTAGTCGAGGTTATCGAGAAGTGCGTTGTACATACCAAAGCTTGCGTGCACAATCGTCTTCCCTTGCTTGAATGGATCCCAAGCCAGCCCCACGCGCGGCTGCGGAAGAAACTTTGCATGGTTGACAGTAAGTGCCGAGGAGCCAATATGAGGATTCGTCTCGATAACTCCCTTCGAATCGAAAAGATAGTTGGACGCTCGTGATTGCACCTCGTTCCAGCCATCCGTCGACTCAAAACGGAAACCTATCTTGACTTCAAGGTTCGGCCGAACCTTCACCGTGTCCTGAACAAAGCCAGCCCATTCCAACGAGCGCCAGCCAAGTTCCGT
This sequence comes from Acidisarcina sp., assembly GCA_035539175.1. Lineage (NCBI taxonomy): Bacteria > Pseudomonadati > Acidobacteriota > Terriglobia > Terriglobales > Acidobacteriaceae > Acidisarcina > Acidisarcina sp. Next base: position 248,797 of record DATLIY010000009.1, read on the forward strand.
TGGCGCAGGAACAACGGTGAATGTCGATACCTTGCCCTGGAGAAAATTCGCAAGGCTGCTGAAGGAAGCTTGACCATACTGATACTGCGCCAGATTGTCATTCGCCTGAATTCTCTGCAGCCACACTCCCGCTTCCAGTTGGTGGTTCCGATGCGATACGAACACGTGATCATCCAGAGTGAACAGGTTTCTCGCGGTCGTCAGATTACTTCCCGCATTCGTTCCAGCCAGGCTTATCTGGGATGCTCCATTAAGAGCCGTGCCGCCACCTATCACCAATGCGCCGATAGGACGCCCCACCACCCAGCCGGGAACATTCACGGACGTTGTACCAGTAAAGTTATAAGCTGCGCGGGAAAACCCCACGCGCGCGGTATTCAGCACATTGGCGGAGTACACATGCTGCTCCTGAATGCTGAAGACCTGCTCGCGAAGCCCTTCCACAACTGAGCTGAGTGGATTCACGCTGGGAGTATTCGCAAAGCTGTCGTCTATCGTGTAGGCGGCAGAGAGCGTATCCGCATTGGAGATATTCTGATCGAACCGCGCGGTGCCGAAGTCTTCCCGAATCTTCTGCAGCGGATGGCTGTAGGCCGTCGCGATGCCATCACCAAGCTCAGGACCATTCTGTACAGGCCACAAGGCGAGCAATGGCTGGACACTCGCGACAGCCGCCGCACGAGCTGCGTTGTCGGGCACCAGCGTCACATTGCTAAGTCCGAGATTCTGGCGAAATCCTTCATAGTTGCCAAAGAGAAAAAGCTTGTTCGTGCGCAAAGGTCCACCCAGCGACCCGCCAAACTGGTTTCTCTGGAAATTCGGAATTGAGCCGTGATCAAAGTAGTTGCGGGCATCCAGCGCGCTGTTCCGCAAAAACTCAAAGGCAGAGCCATGAAGCTTATTCGTGCCCGGAGCTGTCACAATGCTGATCTGCGCACCAGGCCGCTTGCCATACTCTGCGCCATAGCTGTCCGTCACAACGTTGAACTCACGAATGCCGTCTACGCCAAGAAGCTGACCGCTGGTGCCTCCGGGCGTGACGTTGATCAGCGAAGCGCCTGTATATTCAATGCCGTTCAAGAGGAAGATATTTTCCTGTGGACGATGACCGCTGACTGCGAACATATTTCCGACGGAGGAATTCGAAGTCCCAACTCCACCGGTTCGCTGAGCTGTGTAATTCACCACTCCAGGATTCAGAGTGACCAGTTCGTCGTAGCTGCGGCCATTCAACGGCAGTTCTTTCACCTGGCGCTCATCCACAAGCCCAGAGGTTTGCTGCGTAGTCAGACTAACTGTCGGCGGAAGCTCGGCAACTACAACCTCCTCCTGAACTGTACCGAGCGGAAGAACCATATCGACAGATGTGCTTTGGCCAACAACCAGCGTGATGCCCGTCTTCACCTGCGAGTGGAAGCCATCCTTGGAGGCGAGTACGTGATAATTGCCAACTGGGATGGAAGGTGCCGCGTATCTTCCGACAGCATCGGTCACGAGGATTCGTTGCGCGCCGGTGTCAATGTTACGCAAGGTTACGCTAGCGCCGGGCAGTTCTGCTCCGGAAGGATCGCGCACCGTTCCAGAGATCGATCCTCCAACAACCTGCGCCTCCATCGAGCCAGTCCACGCCAGGACCAGCAGCGCAGCAACAAACACAACCGCGAACCGGGTACGAATTGAGACGAACGAAGGTACAAACATTATTCAAGCTCCTAAAGAAATAGGTTTCAGCGAGCTCGTGGGCATTTCTGCACGAACTCCTGGCAATCACGGATGGAAATCTGAAATCGGAGTACTGAGTCGACAGGGCGTCAACAACAGGAGCAACAACAAAGCGAGAGCTTCGGAGTAAAGCTCATGCGCAGCAAGGGCGCGCGCCATTCGAAGATGAAATCAAGTTCTACCAAGAGATCTTCCTGAGCCTGAAAATGAAAAACCGCCGAACATTGAAGTTCTGGCGGCGGGGAATTCCGATTCCTTGAAGATGGAGATCAGAGATTCATGGTCCGATTCATGGACGCATGCCGCCACATGCAACTACGTGGAGTCCTACACATACAACACGTGAATGGGGCGGAAAGGCGCATAGCTTTCGTTGAGCATAGGGAGAGTTGCGGAAAACGTCAAGATTGATTGGGGCCATTCTTCGTTCTGATCGTCTGATTCTGTGCTGCCAGGTGGCTCCTTCGGTTGACATATCCGGCAATATCAAGCAATCTAAAAGAGCAATGATATCCACCCTTCCCATCCGCGCATGTCGCATGAACCGCAGCTGTTGTACGTGTAACAGCATGGGGGTTTGTCGGCGTGGATGCGAGCATGGATAGATAAAGACTTATCTAGATCAAGCTCCTATAAAAGAGCCCACCGCCTGACCTCCTTCGGCGCGTGGGCTTTTTCCTTTTCACCTCAAAATTTGCAGGATATCCACTCCGCGAACCAGGCGGCGAGTAGAGAAAACAATGGCTACAAGCGTAGTAGACACACAAGCAGTTCAGGCAAGGCTCAGTCACCTCCAACTGCTGGAGGCAGAGAGCATCCACATCTTTCGCGAGGTGGCTGCCGAGTTTCAGAAGCCCGTCATGCTCTACTCCATTGGCAAGGACTCCTCGGTGATGTTGCGCCTGGCGCAGAAGGCCTTCCATCCCGGCCCAATTCCCTTCCCACTGCTGCATGTGGACACGGGTTACAAATTCCGCGAGATGCTGGAATTTCGCGACTCTTACACGCGCGAGCTTGGCCTCAATCTCATCGTGCATCGCAATGAAGAAGCATTGCGTGACGGGACGAATCCAGTCCGGCTGGGAACGCAACGTTGCTGCGCACTGCTGAAGACCACGGCGCTGCTGGATGCGCTCCGCGAGCATGGCTTCGACGCGGCGTTCGGTGGCGCGCGGCGCGATGAAGAGAAGTCCCGCGCAAAGGAAAGAATCTTCTCCTTCCGCGATGCGGCAGGACAGTGGGACCCCAAAAACCAGCGTCCGGAATTGTGGAATCTCTACAACGGCCGCATCGGACCGGGAGAGAGCATCCGCGTGTTTCCGCTATCGAATTGGACCGAGCTGGACATCTGGCACTACATCCACCTGGAGAAGATCCCTATCGTGCCGCTGTACTTTGCAAAGGAGCGGCGCATGCTCGTGCGCGGCGACAGCCTCATCCCCGTGGAGCAGCCCTTCGTCAAGGGTCTGCCGGGAGAAGAGCAGTGGATCCGCTGCCGTTTACGTTCGCTCGGATGCAGCCCCTGCACAGGTGCGATTCGGTCCGATGCAGACACCTTGCCGAAGATCATCGCTGAGTTAATTTCCTTTCGCTCCTCGGAGCGAGCCAATCGCGTCATCGATCACGATCAGGATGGATCGATGGAGATCAAGAAGAGGGAGGGCTACTTCTAAATGCCGCATATTACAGATGCCCCAGATATCTTGCTGGATACGGTCGCGGATACCTCTCTGTCCATCGAAGAGTTTCTCGCTCAGGAGCAGTCCAAGGATCTGCTGCGCTTCAGCACCGCAGGCAGCGTAGATGATGGCAAATCGACGTTGATTGGCCGCCTTCTCTATGACTCGCAGAATGTGTATGAAGATCATGTGCGAGCGGTAACTCATACCAATGGTGCACAAACTGCTCCCACCATCGACTTTGCGCAATTGACAGATGGGCTGCGCGCCGAGCGGGAACAAGGTATCACCATCGATGTAGCCTATCGCTATTTCTCCACCAGCAAGCGCAAGTTCATCATCGCCGATACTCCCGGGCATGAGCAGTACACGCGTAACATGGCGACCGGGGCCTCGACCGCGGATCTAGCCATTATTCTGCTGGACGCACGCAAAGGAATCCTTACCCAGTCGCGGCGCCATGCTTACATTGCATCCCTGCTCGGCATTCCCAAGCTGGTAGCCGCCATCAATAAGATGGATCTCGTCGATTATTCGCAGGATGTCTTTGAGCAGCACCAGCGAGATCTTCAGGCACTCGCTGCCAGCCTGGGGAACGTCGAGCTGGAGTGCATACCCGTCAGCGCATTGCAGGGCGACAACGTCGTAACGCGCGGCGAGAATACGCCGTGGTACTCGGGGCCAAGCCTGTTGGAATATCTTGAGACGGTGCCAGTCGCCGAGCGTCATTCGCATCTCGGATTCCGTATGCCGGTGCAGCGCGTCATCCGTCCGCACCAGCATTTTCGCGGCTTTGCCGGTCAGATATCCGCGGGCGCCATCCATCCTGGAGACACCATCGTTGCACTACCCTCGGGTCGCAAGAGCCGGGTGCAATCGATCAGCACCTTCGACGGCGAGCTAAGCGAAGCGCACGCACCACTCTCAATCGTGGTCACGCTGGAAGATGAACTCGACATCAGCCGCGGAGACTTGATTGCCAGTGACCAGGCACCACCGCAGGTTGCGAAGAACTTTGAAGCTTCACTCGTGTGGCTGCATCCGCAACAACTAAATGTCGGCAAGACATACCTTCTCAAGCACACGACGCAAACCGTGAAGGCGCGCGTCAGTTCCATCCATCACAGGATTGACATCGAGACGCTCGCCGAGCAGCCCGCGGAAACGCTGCAGATGAACGCGATCGGCGTCGTCACGGTAGAGGCTAATCGAGCCTTGATCGTCGATGCCTACAATCAGAATCGGAGCACGGGAAGCTTCATCCTCATCGATCCCGCGAGCAGCGCGACTGTAGGCGCCGGCATGATTCGTCAGGTGATGGATGACCGCGACGGAACTTTCACTACCGAAGAACTACAGGCGTCAGCCCTCATCGCTCTCGGCAACCGGCACACGCTGGCTGCAACTCTCGAAGACAGGCTGCTCGCATCTGGAGTGGCGGTCGTTCGCACGCGCGTGCAGAACCCAGACACATGGCGGGCGCTCCTGCTCGCCGGTGTCGTCACTCTCGTCGAATCCGACTCAGCGGAGCTCTCCATCGCGTCGCTGCACGGAGGTCAATCTGAATTGATTGCAGATCCCCTGGCTGCACGCTCGGAGAGCGACACGGATCTCGTCGAAGCTGTGCTGGATGCACTAGGCGAAAAACAAATCATCGCATTGCCCAACGGAGGCAAAACAAAATGACGGAAGCAACTCAAGTGGGTACCGCGAGCCTCGCAGAGAAGGTCGCCGCAGCGAAGCTGCTTGTGAAACAGCAGGTCGAAGAAGCGCAAGGGAAACTATGCGTGACCAGCAGTTTTCAGGCCGAGGATGTAGTTGTGCTTCACCTCGTCACGCAACTCGCTCCTCGTGTTCCCGTACTCTTCCTGGACACTGGTTACCACTTCAAAGAGACCTACGAGTATCGCGACCGCATTGCAGCGGAGTGGAATCTGAATCTTGAAAATCTGTTACCTCGTTTGACCGTCCAGGAACAGGAATCGCAGTTCGGCATTCTGCATCAGACTGCCCCCGACAAGTGCTGCAGCCTGCGTAAAGTGGAGCCGCTCTTCGCCGGGTTGCAGCGCTTCGACGCGTGGTTTACCGGGCTCAGGCGGGAGCAGGCGAAAACTCGCGCCGATCTGCAGACGGTTGACCTGTTCACGCTGCCCGGAGGCAAACAGCTGCGCAAGATCAGCCCGCTTGCCGACTGGTCCACGCGAGACGTGTGGCACTACGCCGCGGAACACAACATTCCCTTGTTGCCGCTCTATGACAAAGGCTATTCGAGCATTGGATGCGAGCCATGTACCAGCCTGCCACTTGATCCGAACGATCCTCGCTCCGGCCGCTGGTCGGGACGCAAAGTAGAGTGCGGGATTCACATTCAGCCGGCATAACGGCAAGAGGGCTTACATGGAATACGCAATCGGGTTTCTGATTGCTTTTGTTATCGCGGTAACTGGAGTAGGCGCCGGATCTATTACCGCACCACTGCTGATCTTCTTTCTCCATGTTCCGGTGGCTGTCGGAGTCGGCACTGCCCTGGCCTATTCAGCCATTGTGAAGTTCCTTCTCGTCCCGATCCAGATGTGGCGGCGGCAGGTGAACTATCGCATCGTTGGTTTCATGCTGCTTGGTGGTCTTCCGGGCGTGATCCTCGGGTCCATCCTCTTCCGCTATTTCGATCTGAAGGGCCAGCAGAATGTGCTCTATGTCGTGCTGGGTCTGATCATCACCGCCTCCTCCGGCTGGCACCTTTACCGGCACTTTCGTCCGGTGGACCGCGAAACAAAACAGAAGGATCGTCCGCGATCCCTTGCTGCCCTCATGCTGCCCGTGGGTTTTGAGGTAGGCTTCTCTTCTTCCGGCGCTGGAGCATTAGGCACCATAGCGCTACTGGGACTTACTTCCCTCACTACAGCCCAGGTTGTAGGTACTGATCTTGCCTTCGGCTTCTGCGTCTCGCTCATCGGAAGCAGCATGCACATTCTGCATAGCAGCTATGGCACGGCCCTGCTCATCAAACTGGTTTGCGGCGGCATGGTCGGAGCCTTGTCCGGCTCCCTTCTCGCACCCCGCCTGCCCAACCGGCAGCTCCGTCTTGCGCTCTCCGCATGGCTGCTGATCCTGGGCCTGCAGTTCTGCTATAAGGCGGTTACGAACGAAGTGGGATCCAGGCCGATTCCATCCGCTATATCCGCACCATCCATGCGCCCAATCCCAGCCTCCATCCACGTGCGCTGAACATCGTTCCTCCAAGTGACTTAAGTCCCTGCATCGCTTCTGACAATCTTCTAATGTCAGAAGCGTGGACGATTTGTATCGAGGCTGCAGCGCATGTCCCGGAACAAACTAATGCGTGGCAGATGTCCATCCAGAATCCAGAGGACAAAACTATGAACTACACATTCATCGCCGATCTCATGAAAGAGTTTGAACTTCCCGAGCAAGGAATTTTGAGCCGCATCCTCCACAAGGACGACAAGGTAAATATCACCGCATTTTCCTTTTCGGCGGGGCAGGAGCTATCCGCCCACTCAGCACCGACGCCCGCGGTTCTCTACTTTCTTGAGGGAGAAGCCGAGGTACTGCTGGGCGAGGACAAGGTCCAGGCCAGGGCCGGCTCCTTTATCTACATGCCTCCGATGCTCGCTCACGGCATTTCAGCGCAGTCTCCGCTCAAGATGGTGCTGATCCAGATCAAGGTTCCCGCTGCCGCCTGAGTAGCCTCCAAATTAGAAGAGGCGCCAGAAGAAACATTCAGGAGTAACGCGGAAGGAGCGCGAGCCACTCGCAGTCCTTCCGCGTTACTCTAGAACCATGAACCAACCCACACAGCAGCCCCGCGTTGTCCTGACCCAAACCCCCGATTATCGCGAAACCTACGCCAATAGCGTCCAGGTTCGTGTCAGCGTCTGGGATTTCCTCCTGACCTTTGGCACGGCCCAGCAGCAAACACCAGAAGAAGTAACCATCCATAACCAGCAGGGCGTCTACCTCAGTCCGCAGCAGGCCAAAGCTCTGTGGAACATGCTGGGCCAAAACCTCGAACAATACGAGATGACTTTTGGCAATATCGCGTTGGAGCCATTGAAGCAACCCCACGGACCAGTACACTAAGAAGTCATTTAGACTGAGCCGTGACGCGCATACCTCTGAAACTCGAGCCGCCATTGGATCGTCCGCTGCCTCTATGGATCGTCTTCCCCGTGATCTTTATTGCGGTCTATCTCTCACACGCGGCGCTTCTGCGGCTCCCCTACTATTGGGATGAGGCGGGCTATTACATTCCCGCAGCCTACGACTTCCTGCGGACGGGATCCCTGATTCCCTCTACCACGCTGTCGAATGCGCATCCCCCTCTTCCCTCTCTCTACCTCGCTCTCTGGTGGAAGACCTCCGGCTTTATTCCTGCGGTCACCCGCACGGCCATGTGTATGGTGGCGGCCCTGGCTCTGCTGGCGGTTTATGGACTGGCGCTCAGGCTGAACCACCGCCCCGGAGTGGCCATCTGGACCACCTTGCTGACCGGGCTCTACCCGGTATGGTTTGCGCAAAGCACCATGGCGCACGCCGACCTGTTTGCGGCTGCCGCTACCCTCTGGGCGCTCAACTTCGTCCTTCTGCCCCTGCCCACAAGAAGGCAACTCTGGGCGGGGACAGGTTTTTTCGCGCTGGCCGCTCTGGCAAAAGAGACCGCCATCATTACGCCTCTCGCCCTGGTCCTCTACCAAGCCGTCCAGGCCCTGCGGGGAGAGGCGAATCTGCGGCTGAAGAGGCTGGCAAACGCCGCAATCCTGCTGTTTCCTCTGCTGCCCCTCGCCATTTGGTATGCCTACCACCGCGCGCGCACCGGATATATCTTTGGCAATCCGGAGTACCTCCGCTACAACGCTACCTCTACCCTTACGCCGCTGCGGGTTCTGGTTGCGTTCGGGCATCGCACCATGCAGCTCACCGCGCACATGAACCTCTTTGTTCCGGTGCTGTGCATGCTTGCAGCAATGCTGCTCGATCCGCTGCGCGAAGACGACGGAGAACTGCGTCCGCGCATTCCGCTGCCATCTCAGGCGCGAATCTACGTTGTGCTGCTGGCCAATGCGGTGGGCTTTTCCCTGCTGGGCGGAGCGCTACTCACGCGCTACCTGCTGCCCATGTACCCCCTGGTGCTGCTGCTGGCAGTTTCCACCTTTCGCCGCCGTGTCCGCTACTGGCAGGCCCTTTGCGCCCTGAGTGCGCTGGCCTTCCTTCTGGCGCTCTTCATCAATCCGCCCTATCGTTTCGCGCCGGAAGATAACCTGGCGTACCGCGATGTCATCCTGCTGCACCAGCAGGCGGTTCGTCAGATCGCCCTCCATGCCCACGATGCCACGGTTCTGACCGCGTGGCCGGCAAGCGACGAACTCAGCAAGCCGGAGATTGGATACGTTCGCAAGCCGATACGCACCTTCACAATCGACAACTTCTCCGCCGCAGAGCTTGCCAAGGCCGCAGCCCAGCCCGGTTCCTATTCCGCAGCTTTTGTCTTCTCTACCAAATACGATCCTCCCCACCTTCCTCTGAATCTAGGAGCAAGGAATGAGGCTCTGGACGAGCGTTACTTTGGCTTCCATCACGATCTTTCGCCAGATGAGATCGCCCGGCTGTTGGGCGGAAGAGTAATCTGGCGCGGAGAGCGCGACGGGCAATGGGCTGCGGTTCTTCAGTTTGACCGGACCGGACCCTCTCAGCAGTAATCCCGGCGCAGGCCCGCCGGGGCACTATAATCACCTTGACGTGAGGCCTCTTCAACCAATTCGCTCCATCCTGTCGACGCTGCTGTTCGCGGCGTTGTGCCTGTCTGCTGCCGCGCAAAATGCAGCGAACTCCGCAGCAGCCGCGATGCCCCGCAATGGACGGCTGCTCCTGGTGATGCCGTTCGACAACCGCTCCTCGCAGTCCAATCTGGACTGGATCGGCGAATCGATGCCGGAGGTGCTGAATCAACGGCTTACCTCGGCGGGTTTCCTTCCCATCACCCGCACCGATCGGCTCTATGCGCTCGATCACCTGGGATTGCCGGAGAACTTTCGGCCTTCGCGGGCAAGCATGCTCCGCATGGCGCAGACCCTCGATGCAGACTACGTCATCTACGGCACCTATACCCTCGACGGCAGCACGCTCAAAGCGACCGCGCAAATTCTTGATGTTGCGGGGTTAAAGCTCGGACAGCCCATCGAGCAACAGGCCGAACTCCCGCATTTGATCGACCTCTTGAATAGCCTCGCGTGGCGCACCGCCCGGCAACTCGATCCCAGCTACTCCGTAGCGGAACAGAGCTTTGTCGCAGCAAATTCGGATATCCGGCTGGATGCCTTCGAGAATTACATCCGAGGACTAGTCGAAGCGCAGTACGCTGAGCGGATTCGGCACCTGAAAGAGGCGGTCCGGCTGAACCCGCGCTTTTATGCCGCATGGCTGACCCTGGGCAGAGCCTACTTCGCCCACCAGGATTTCGAGCTGGCGTACACCACGCTTGGCAAGCTGCCGAAGAATGACTCGCATGCGCTGGAAGCGCAGTTCTATCGCGGTCTCGCGCTCTTCTATACCGGTAACTACGCCAAGGCGGAGGATGCCTTCGCCTTCGTTGCCGCCATGCTTCCCCTGCCCGAGGTGGTGAACGATGAAGGGGTGGCGGCCAGCAGGCATGGCCGCGATGGCGGCCCGCTGTTTGAACAGGCGATCGCAATCGATCCCAAAGACCCTGACTACCACTTCAACCTCGCGGTAAGCATGCGACGCCGCAACAATCTCGCTGGCGCGCAGCACGAGATCGAGATAGCCGGGAAACTGCGGCCGTCCGACTCCGAGATTCAGTCCGTGGCGGCTCTCCTTAAATCGGAGCCTGCCCGGGTGGTTCCGACGAAAGCCTACCCCGGAGCCCCGGAGAGCGACCCGCCCTCGGAACCGCTGGAGCGGATCAAGCGCGGATACAACGAAGCATCGTTCCATCAGGCTGCGTTTGAGCTCGAGCAGGTGCAGGCCATGCAACTCGCCACCCTGCCCGCTGCCGATCGCGCCAAGGCTCTCACCCGGCAGGGCACCCTGTTCCTGAATCGCGGATTCGTTCTCGAGGCTGAGCGCCAGTTCCTGGATGCGGTCAAGGCCGATCCCTCCAGCGCGTCCGCCCATGCCGGCCTCGCACAGGTGCGCGAGCATAGCGGAGATCCGGCGGCTGCGCGCGAGGAAGCCCAGAAATCCCTCTCCCTCCAACCCAATGTCACCGCCTATCTCGTGCTGGGACGGCTGGATCTGGCCGCAAATCAGCTCCCTCAGGCCACCACCGACGTCAAAGAAGCTCTTCGCGTAGAACCTGCCAATCCAGAGGCTCGCGCCCTGCTGCAGGCAATAGATTCGAGAGGCCAGAAACTGCCATGAGACATGGAAGCAGAATTGTCCTGTTCCGGCTGCTAATGACGGCGCTGTTCCTGACATTCTGTTTTCCTGCCGTTCTCCGTGCCGCGTCCCCCGCCGATTCCGGTCGGCACATCGTCCTGCTGCGAATTCACGATACCGTCCAGCCGATGAGCGATGAATACCTTCAGCGAGGCCTGAAGAGCGCCGCTGACACCCGCGCCGAGGCCGTTGTGGTGGAGCTCGATACGCCAGGCGGCCTGCTGGATTCCACCCGCGATATGGTTCGAGGGATTCTCGACTCGCCGGTGCCGGTCCTCGTCTTTGTTGGGCCATCCGGCAGCCGCGCGGCATCAGCCGGTTTCTTCCTGCTGGAGGCGGCAGACATTGCTGCCATGGCTCCCGGCACCAATACCGGGGCCGCGCACCCCGTTGTAGAGATCGGGAAGGTCGACCCCATCATGAAGCAGAAGGTTGAGAACGACGTTACCGCCTTTCTTCGCTCCTATGTGGGCCAGCGCAAGCGCAATGCCGAGGCGGCCAACGCGGCGGTAATGGAGTCCAAATCCTATACTGCGGAAGAGGCGCGCCAGCTCAACCTTATCGACGTCGTCGCACCCACCACCGAGGAACTGCTGCGAGCCGTGGATGGCCGCACCATTACCCGCTTCAACGGGCAGACGGTTACCCTCCATACCCACGGAGCATCGATTCTCCCGATCGAGCCTACACTGCGGGAGAATATTCTCGATCGCCTCATGGACCCGAACCTCGCGCTGCTCATCCTGGTGGTCGGGGCGCTGCTCATTTATCTGGAATTCAATACCCCGGGGACGATCGTTCCCGGAGCAATCGGCACCTTGCTGGTGCTGCTGGCGCTCTTCGCGCTCAATCTGCTGCCGGTTCGCTATATGGCGGTGCTCCTCATTGTCGCGGCCTTCACCCTCATGCTGCTGGAGGTCAAGTTCGCCAGCCACGGAGTGCTTGCGGGCGTGGCCATCCTGTGCCTGATCTTCGGTGCCCTCACGCTGGTAGCCGGTCCGATCCCCGAATTGCGCGTCCATCCAGCGACAGCCATCGCCGCCGGATTCGCCTTCGGACTGATAACCGTCTTCCTCGTCCGGCTGGCAATCCGCGCACGAAGGTCCAAGTCACGTACCGGAGTCGACGCCCTGCTTGGCGAGGTTGGAGTGGCGATGCAGCCGCTCGAGCCCAGCGGGCAAGTCCTTGTCCATGGCGAGTTATGGCAGTCCGAGAGTCCCGACCCCATCCAGAAGGGCGAGCAGGTCCGCGTCCGAGGGGTACGTGACCTTACGTTATTAGTGGAGCGGGTTCCCTCCAGCCAATCCGCGGTCGTTTCCTCCCATCACGGCTGATACGCTGCGGTACAATCCGTGCTGAGCGAGGCTCATGGAAATGGATACTCTAGGAATACCCGGCCTGATCGTTGTCGCTGTCATCATCCTCTATCTCCTCAACTCCATCAAAATCCTCAGGGAATATGAGAGAGGCGTGATCTTTCGGCTGGGCAGAGTATTGCCCGAACCCAAAGGCCCCGGCATCATCCTTGTCTTCCGCCCCTTCGACTCGATGGTCCGCATCTCGCTCCGGCAGGAAGTGCTCGAAGTGCCGCCCCAGGACGTGATCACCCGCGACAATGTAACCATCAAGGTGAATGCGGTCATCACGTTACGCGTGCTCAACCCCTCGCGGGCCGTTATCGAAGTCAGTAACTACGTCTACCAGACCTCCCAGTTTGCCCAGACAACCTTGCGGTCCGTGCTGGGTGAAGTGGAGCTCGACGAGCTTCTCTCGCATCGCGACAGCCTCAACATGCGCATTCAGACGATCATCGACCAGCGCACCGAGCCCTGGGGCGTCAAGGTTGTCAGTGTCGAAGTAAAACAAGTTGACCTGCCGGAATCCATGCTGCGCGCCATGGCCAAGCAAGCCGAGGCAGAGCGCGAAAAGCGCGCCAAGGTGATCCATGCCGAGGGTGAGTACTCCGCCGCGCAGCGGCTGGTGGACGCCGCCGCACTGCTGGCCACGCAGCCCGTCACCCTGCAACTTCGTTATCTGCAAACGCTGACTGAGATCGGAGTCGAGAAGAATACGACCATCGTCTTCCCGCTTCCCATCGAGATTATGTCTCTACTCAACAGGTTTGCCGGCAGCACGCACAGTCCGGATCACCCGGAGAAACAAGGATGAACACCATTTTCGAAACAGAAGAACGCGAAGACCGCCAGGATTCCGAGTTCACACTCAGCACCGGAACCATACTGGGCATCTTCTTTGGACTAGTTGTCGTTTGCGGAGTGTTTTTCGGCTTCGGATACTCCATGGGCAGGCGCGCAGCGGAAGCGAAGGCAGCAGCAGCCCAGACCGCCGCGACCACGGAGACTGCCGCAACCACCGTTACCCGGCCCAAGCCCTCCGCGCTCGAGGTGCTCCCACCGCAGACCCAGGCGGCCACCACACCTCCCGATGAAACCGCAGCCCCAACCCCGGCCGCACCAGCCGAGGATGCCAACTCCGCCAGTGTCGAACCGGCTGCCGCGCCGAAACCACGGCCAGCACCGCGCTTGATCGCCGCTGCCGCACCTGTGACGCCACCAGCATCGCGGCCAGCGTCCACGGCGGTACAGTCCCCCAGAGCTATTGCCAGGCCAGTCGCACAAACCCAGGGCCAAACCCAGAGCATGGTACAGATTGCCGCTGTATCCCACGCGGAAGATGCCGACGCGCTCGTAGCAGCGCTCAGAAAACATGGATATGTTGTCTCTGTTCGCAGTGAACCGCAGGACAAGTTGATGCACGTGCAGATTGGCCCCTTCGGCAGCCATGCGGACGCTGTGGCCATGCGCCAGAAGCTTCTCTCCGACGGCTACAACGCCATCATCAAGTAGTCTCCATGCGGGGGCTCGCGCTCGGCTCCCGCATCCACTCCGGCAGAGATGAGGCAACCGCATCTCGCGTTGCGCTCATTAAAGCCTCGCGGCTCGCAAAGTCCTTTGGCCACAATGGCTCATGAAAGCGAACGTGTGCCGTGCCCGGAATAACGCTCTTGCTCCCGACGGGCATCAGCTTCTCCGTTCCCCATATTGAGACCGGAATAACCGGAGCGCCACTGTCCATTGCCAGGTAGAATGGCCCTTTTTTGAAGGACATCAGCCGCCCATCCCGCGAACGCGTGCCCTCCACAAATGTGGTGATGTGAATGCCCTCCCCCAGCAGTCGGGCAGCAGTGTGCACGCTCTCCCGTGCACTGTCCAGCCGTCCCGCGCGGTCAACCGGGATAAAGTCAGCAAGCTTCATTCCCAGGCCCAGCAGCGGAATCTTCATCAGGGATCGCTTCAGAAAAATCGAGGTCCTGCCCGGAATCGCCCCCACCAGCACTGGCGGATCCATGTTTGATATGTGATTCGACATGAAGATGCAGGCTTGATTTGCCGGCACATGCTCGCAGCCTTGCACATCGGTCTCGATCCCTACCAGATGCAACCCCGTGCGCACCAACCACAGAGACATGCGATAAAGGGGCATGATGTCCCCGCTCAGCAGTCGCCAGGGGATGCCAATGGCCGCAACTGGAACAGCAAGAATGGAATACCAAAGAAGCAGGATAATTGCACGAATCATTTGATCTGGCAGCTCTACTATCTAGCCTAACAGCAACCTTTGTGTCACTGCTTCCCGGCCAGTTGGCGCAGGCGTCGCGGCAGCTTTTCATAGATCCCATCGAAGCCGCCATTCGACAAAATTGCCACTACATCTCCAGCCCGCACTTGCGGCGCAATCGCTTCGACAATCTCATCGGCGTTGGCATGCAACTCCGCCGGATGACCGGCTTCGCGTAACCGCTGCACGATGATCTCAGGATGCAAACGCTCTGCCGCCGGGATGCTCTCCTGCTTGAAGATCTGCGCCAGCACGACTTCATCCGCGAGCATCAGGCTCTCCACCAGTTCGCGTTCGAATACATTGCGGCGAAGCGTATTCGATCGCGGCTCAAGGATGGCCCAAAGCCTCGCCCCTGGATACGACGCACGCAGGGCCTTCAGCGTCTCGCGAATGGCAGTAGGATGGTGGGCAAAGTCGTCGATAATCGTCACCCCATGCACGACTGCCTTCACTTCCAGGCGGCGCTTCACGCTTTCGAATGTAGCCAGGGCCTCCGCGATCGAAGCCACATCGATTCCCTGTCCATAGGCCAGCGCCGCGGCAGCCGTGGCGTTCAGCGCATTATGCTCGCCAGCCATGCCCAATGACAGCTCGGCCCACGGCTCACCCGCGTGCAACAGGCTCCAGTGAGTGCGCCCGTCCACGTGGCGGAAGTCGGTTAGACGCCAGAGGGAATCGGCTTGAAATCCATATCGCTCGACAGGGCACAACGCACGGCTCACACATTCGGTAACATTCGCGCTGTTGTCGTATGCCACAATGCGTCCCCGCCCGGGAACCAGGTTCACCAGCCGCTTGAACGCTGTCTTTACGGCTTCCAGATCACGGTAGATATCGGCATGGTCAAACTCCACATGCGTCAGGATCAGCCCATCCGGAAAGTAGTGCATGAACTTCGGCCCCTTGTCGAAGAATGCTGTATCGTACTCATCGCCTTCGATCACAAATGGTCGTGTAGACCGCAGTTGGAAACTGGTATGAAAATTCTCCGCCACGCCTCCAATAAGAAATGAGGGAGCCAGCTCCGGCCGCCTGCGCGAAGCTACCTCGTAGATCCAGGCCAGCATGCTGGTCGTCGTCGTTTTGCCATGCGTCCCAGCCACCACCAACGAGTCGCGTCCCCGCAGAAAATGATCGTGAATGCTGGCTGCCAGCGAGGCGAACGGGATTCGCTCATTCAGCAGATACTCCACCTCTACGTTGCCCCTCGAGAGTGCATTGCCCACAATTACAAGATCGGGATGCGGCTCCAGGTTCGCAACCGCGTACGGCTGCGACACTGGAATGCCCAGCTCCGCCAGCAATTCACTCATCGGCGGATAGACCGCGCTGTCCGAGCCCGTCACCCGGTGTCCCAGCAGTTGCAGCAATCCGGCAAGTGAAGCCATTGCCGTACCGCAGATTCCAATCAGATGAATGTGTTTTTTAGCAATGTGAGTTTCAGAGGACATCAGTGTTTTCGATTTACCGCCGGCTCCAGCAGTTGAAGCATCGGCTCTCCTTCCAGATTCAATTCCGCTGTCACGCCCAGCGGCAAAGTAACATTGCCATGCGAAACATGGCCTGCGCGCAGACCGATCGCAATCGGCCCCTCAATCGAACGCAGCACCTGCAGGATCACTTCATCCAACAGTCCTGGGTCGGCTCCCGGAGAAACGCAGTCCAGCATCTCTCCAAAGATCACGCCAGTCACTCCATCCAGCTTTCCGCCCAGCAGCATCTGGCGCAGCATGCGATCCACCTGGTAAGGCTTGGCGGCAACATCTTCCAGAAACAGCAGCTTGCCTTCGGTGTGGGGCGCATAGTGCGTGCCCATCGCAGCCGTCAGGATACTCAGGCAGCCGCCGTAGAGCGTGCCCTTCGCAGTTCCCTTCCGCAGAACGCGCAAGCCGTGCGCGGGCCCGTAGCAGGCACGCTCTCCAGCGAGAACCGCGCGGAAGCTCTCCAGATCGACGCCATTGTCCGCGGCAAAATCTGCGGAAAGCATCGGCCCATAAAACCCCGGTAAGCCAACCTGATCGAGCAGCCAGGTTTGCAGTGCAGTCAGGTCGCTGTAACCGATAAGCGGCTTGGGATTGCGCCGGATAAGCTCAAGGTCAAGCCCCGCCAGCAAATAATTGGATCCGTAACCGCCACGGCTACAAAGGATCGCCGCCACTTCGTCATCCTGAAATGCAGCATGCAAATCCTGCAACCTCTGCTCCGCCGTGCCGGCAAAATAGGGACGCGCCTTCGACAACAGATGCTCACCGCGCTTCACCTTGTATCCCTGCTGCTCCAGAAATGCAATCGCACGCGCAATGCGCTCCGGACGCGGATGGCTTGCTGGAGATACGAGGGCGATCGTGCACCCTGGCGTGACTGCTGGTGGCTTTCGATTCGGCTGATCGCCCATCTACCAGGATTCTCCCCTGGCAATAAGCTCCGCTGGTCCGGTCAACACGATCTCCGCGTCGCGCTCCGGCCACTCCACCTGCTGCGTACCCCCCGGAGCGTGCACGCTCAACTTGCGGTGGACGTTTCGCAAAACCATGCTAGCCGCGGAGGTGGCACAGGTTCCGGTTCCCGAGGAAGTCGTCGGTCCGACTCCGCGTTCAAAGATGCGAATCTCAATCTCATCTGGACTCACGATGCGAACAAACTCCACATTGGTCTGCCGGGGAAAATCCGCGTGATGGCAGATCTCCTCGCCGATGCGCTGCCAGGGCTTTCCCTGCACCGTGAATTCCAAATTCTCTACGAAGATCACAAAGTGAGGATTGCCCGTGGAAACCACAGCGCCCTCAATTCGCTCGCCGGTTGCAAGCTCTACCGCACGAGCCTCAACCGTTGGCACCCCCATGCGCGAGGCAATCTGGAAATGAGGAGTCTTCGCTGCAATCAGGAAACACTCCCGCAGCCCCGCTTCCGTTTCAATCCTGAGCGATTCTCCCGCGTGGGCTCCTTTGCTGTGGGCCATCCACGCCGCCACGCATCGCGTACCGTTGCCGGAAATCTCCGCTATCGAGCCATCGGCGTTGTAGAGCGTGATCCTGCCGGAGCGCTCGCCCGTCCACTCGAAATATTCGACGCCGTCGGCTCCGATGCCCGTGTTCCGCGAGCAGAGCCGTTGTGCCACTTCGCGTTGTGCAACTGATTCCACATCGCGGCTTTCGACAATCAAAAAATCGTTGCCGCATGCATGTGCTTTGGTAAATGGAATCACTCTTCCTCCGGATCGCGAAATGTCAACACCTCGTCGATCGACTTCTTTGCGCGCAAGGACTGTTGCAGTCCCAGGTGCTGTTTACTGGTTGCTACGACGGGAAAGGAGATGCGATGCACCTGGTCGAAGTTATCCTGCTGCACGTCGAACAGTCTCCGATTCTCGGAATCCATCGCTTCCAGGATCTCTCCCATCATGCGGGTATTGTCCTTCCCGCGAGCCTCATAAATCAGCGGATACACCTTGAGATTGAAGCGCCCCTCCAGCAATCCCACCGACTCCAGCGCAATCAACACCACGGCAGTCGCCAATATCGCGGGAAGATAAAGGCCAGCGCCACACGCCATTCCGATGGAAGCAACCACGAAGACTGTCGCTGCGCTCGTCATCCCGCTGATGCGATTACGATTGTGCAGGATCAGACCCGCGCCAAGAAAACCTATGCCCTGCACGATATTCGACGCCACGCGCCCCTTATCGGGATTGGATTCCCCCGCCAGCACGACGGAGAGAAACGTGAAGAGCGCACAGCCAAAGCAGATCAGCAGATTCGTCCGCAGACCCGACGGCTTGTGGCGGAACTCGCGATCAAATCCGATAGCCGCGCCCAGCAGCGAGGCCACCAGAAGCCTGCTCATCGCTCCGCCGGCAAGCACCACCTGCTGCAGTTGATCGAAGCGGAAACCATGGCCGAGTTGAACCAACGCTATGAGCATCTCAGCATTCCATTCAGCGTGATGCTATCACTGTCCCGGGGCCGCTGGCGCCACTGGAGTATCCACTTGAGAACGATAAACCCTGGCGCAGGGCTGCCCCGTGGAACAGGTGACACTCATCAGCTCCAGGTGGTCAGGATGCAGCTTGATCGCCTTGTCCACCACATCGCCATCGGTCGCAACCACCCACCGCGCCGACTCTGCCGGCTTCTCCAGCGCCGGTTTGAAGCGGTAATAGTCCGTTTCGTTGATCGTCCGGCGCAGCGGAATCGCCGCCTGTTGCAATGCCCCTACATGCTCCGAGGTATACATCAGGATAAGTCCGTCCGGCGGCAACGATCGAAGCGCATCCGCCAGCGCACCCTCGAAAGGGATGCGGGTACGCGAGTTTGCAATAGCCTCCTGGAGAACAATGGGTCTTGCATGCAGCAGCGCCGCCGAATTTGCCAGGATCAGCAGGATCATCGTGGCATATACCCATTGGCCGGCCTTTGGAGAGCGCGCCTGAACCCAACTCAGCAGCCAACTCGCCGCGAAGGCAGCAAACAGCGCAAAGACCGGCAGCATTTCCATCCCGTAGCGCGTGTTGTACCAGGAGAAAGGCCACCATACCGGGATGAAGATCGGAACCGATCCGTAGGCGATCGAGTAAGCATAAAACGGCAGCGGAATCCACAACAGCAGCGCCGCCCCAATCGCCCGCGAACGCGCATATAGCGCCAACCCGGTGCCAGCCACAGACAGCCACAACAGCTTGTTGGCCCAGCGGATGGGTACAGCGTCAAGTTCGGCGGCCTTCAGAAAATGCAGCGCCGCCACCCGCATGCTGTGCCACCCCGGATAATGCGGCGATCCCGGAGTCGCGGTTCGCAGTTCGATTGCGCGCGCCGAGTAGGGTCCGCGCATGAAGTCCAGCGGATCCCCGAACTGTCTCGCGTTGTACGCCAGCCACAATGCGGGTGCGGCTCCCAGCATCACGGTGAACAGGATGAAACTGCCCATCACCGGCTCACGCAGTTTGTGCTGCCTCCATAGCGCAATGGCTACAACCAGCCACGCGAAGCTGGCATAAATCCACCCGTCGTAACGGGTGTAGACAGCCGCTACCAGCACCAGCCCTGCAGCGATGAGGAGGCGGTCGGCTCGCCGTCCAGCTTCTCCGCTATCCAGTTCCAGGCAGAACTCCGCAACCAGCAGCGCGACCCAGATCATCTCTGCCAGGAAGAGCGGCTCGGTCATCGCAGTGGATTGCAGATACAGCAAGCCAGGATTCAACGCGAAAAACGCCAGCGCCAGCAGAGAAACGCGCGGCGCCAGCCACAACCGCGCAAGCCGATAGATCCCCACACAGCCCGCGATGTAGCAGGCCATCGATGGAAACGCTCCGGCAGCACCGTTCTGCCACCAGTCCATCCGCTGCACGAAAGGGATCAGCAGGAGATGCGGCAGCGGCAGCCAGACGGAACCTAGCTGCCGAAAGCCTGGATTCATCGAGTCAAAGACGCGGCGAGCGATGTGCAGGTGCGCCACCGCATCGCCGTAGAGCAACAGCAAATGATGTTCGAAGCAATAGTCAAACGCAACAAGAGCGAGCGCCGTTGCGGCCACCAGTACCGGAAGCCATTCGCGGCGCTGCGATCGCCGGTCTGCCTCCGTGCTACTCAAGGTGACTGAGTCCGCGGAAAAGCCCGAACCGCTGATCGATCTCGGCACGGTCCAGCGACTGCAGCCGCTCCGTTCCGAAGCGCTCGACCGCAAACGATCCCATCACTCCGCCATAAAACATCGCCGTCTTAAAGACGAGAGGGGTCAGCCTGGGCTGCGAAGCCAGATAGCCGAAGAAACCGCCCGCAAAGGAATCGCCTGCTCCGGTCGGATCCATAACCTTGGACAGCGGCAATGCCGGCGCACGAAATGGCAGCGTCACAACCTCGGTCCCCTCGGGAAACGAGCGATCGCTGAAGAAGGCCGTGGCTCCGTATTCGCCATGTTTCACAATCAGCGTCTTCGGGCCCATCTCGAGAATCTGGCGGGCAGCGCCCACAAGATTGTCATTCTTCGCCAGCATCCTGGCTTCCGTGTCGTTGATCAACAGGGCATCCAGGCCCTTGAGTACGCGGGCCAGCTTGTCTTGATGTCCGGTGATCCAGTAGTTCATGGTGTCGCCGCCCACCATGCGCACGCCCGACATCTGGCTGCGCACGTTTTCCTGCAGCACAGGATCGATGTTTGCGAGAAACAGAAATTCGCTGTCCTCGTATGCCGCCGGAATCTTCGGCGAGAATCTCTCGAAGACATTGAGTTCCGTCTTGAGCGTCTGCGCCTCATTCAGGTTCTGCATGTAGGAGCCGGTCCAGTGGAAGCTCCGCCCATTGGCCCGCTCCAACCCCGACGTATCGACGCCACGATTGGTCAGTACGGCTTCGTTCTCTTTGGAAAAGTCTTCGCCCACCACGGCGATGACGCGAACCGGCGCAAAGTAACTGGCCGCCAGAGAGAAATAGGTAGCCGCGCCTCCCAGGCAGTTCTCCACACGGCCGTGCGGAGTCTCAATACTGTCAAACGCAACACTTCCGACTACAAGAATCGCCATTGCTTCTCCCGATTTACTGGTGCGCGTTTACTGGTGCACGGGAAGATACTTCCCGATGATCAATTCCAACTTTTCCCGCGTGGCCTGGGGTACTGCATCCGCATGAGTCAGGATGGCGTACTGCAGTGCCGTGGCGCAGGCACAGGTACGCTCCCGAGGCATCGCCGCCACCGCAGCGCGCACCACCTTAGCTGCATTCGTCGCGTTCTGGTTCAACACGGCTACAATCTGCTCCACCGTCACGGCATCGTGCGATTCATGCCAGCAGTCGTAGTCGGTCACCATTGCCATCGTCGCGTAGCAGATCTCCGCCTCACGCGCCAGCTTCGCCTCCTGCAGATTCGTCATGCCTACCACATCTGCACCCCAGCTTCGGTACAGGTTGGATTCCGCGCGGGTAGAGAATTGCGGCCCCTCCATGCAGACATACGTGCCGCCGGGTTTGCCCACAACTCCCACACTCCTGCAGGCATCGACAAATACCCCGGAGACGGTGGCGCATACCGGGTCGCCAAATGCAACGTGGCCCACGATCCCGTCTCCAAAGAACGTCGCATTGCGGAGAAACGTGCGATCGATGAACTGATCGGGCATGACAAAATCGGTGGGCTTATGCTCTTCCCTGAGCGAGCCTACTGCCGAGACTGAGAGAATACGCTCGACTCCGAGCTGCTTCATCGCGTGGATATTCGCGCGGAAGTTCAATTCTGATGGCAGCAGGCGATGTCCGCGGCCATGCCTGGCCAGAAACGCAACCTTGCGTCCTTCCAGCTCGCCCAGCACAAATGCATCCGATGGATCGCCAAAAGGAGTACGGATCCGCTCTTCATGGATCGCCGTCAGTCCCGGCATCGAGTACAGACCGCTGCCGCCGATAATCCCAATCTCCGCCTGTTGCAACATCACACTCCGCCGCTCTCTCCTGTAACGGAAAGGCGGATTGAATTAGAAAGAAGGAACGTTTCAGTATAACAACCGAGGCGGAGAACCTCAGTGCATCAAGCCCGCACGCATCATCCCGCATCCCCCCAGAAAACGGCGCAGGAATGAGGTCAGATCCTCCCGCCGCAAGCTCGAAGCATCCGCCATGCGGAGTTGCTCGCCCTGCTGCGCGCCCGTCAGCAGAAGCTCCAGCTTGCGCGCCAGCGCCAGGTCGAAGCTCTCGCTGATAAAGACCTGCCTGCCGGTCACCACGATCAGCGCCGGGCCTTCGCTTGTGTGGTAGATCTGCTCTCCGTGCGGTGTATCGCTCTCACTGTCCAGTGATACGCCGGAGTACTTCACGCCCAGTTCCTTGGCGTACATGGTGGCAAAAGCCTGCGCCGCCTCTTCCGTCTTCCAGTTGGAGAAATACAGAGTGCTCAGCGATTTTGTCGACGCCTTCTCCTCCGGCGTGTGGGCGCTCTTTCTCTGCGCCGCATAGTACAAGCCGCCATCCCACGCCGGCGTCAGCGCACGCGAGACCGCCGGCCCGCCAAACAGCTCAGTAAGAATCCGCACGTCAAGTTGCCCCATCACTCCAACATCGTAAGGGTCGTAATCCGCGTCCACCAGACCGTGAATATCGGGCATGCGCAGCAGCGGAATCTTCTGCGCCGCCTCGTAGGCATGCGGATTCATAACTTCATAGCTGGTCGAGGGCGGATGATCCAGCACCCCTGCAAACGCCGCCTCCACTCCGCGATCCTGCAACATGGCCGTTTCAAACTTCAGCCCATCCCTGTAAGGGAAAAGCAGTTCCTGCTGCAGCAGGAGTGGAGCCCGCGCCAGCACGGGCGAGTCGGCTGCATCATCCATTTGATCCATCCGATCCTCGACCTCCCGGCCTGCGGTCAACAGAGTCTTGCCCGTCGGCTTCAATTGCCAGTCGAGAAATACAGCCATCGCCTGCCCTTCCAGTACGGCATCGCGAGCTGTATCCGTTTCGTCCACCGCCAGATGCTGATTGTCCTCCGCCACCGTATGCGAGAGCCCGGTCTGCGTCTTCGATTGCCACTTTTCCAGATTCACCCGCTGATCCTGCAGGGCGTGGGTCAATTCGTGCGCCAGCACGGACTTCTGCTCCTCCGGCTCAATCCAGTCGAGCAGGTTCACCGTCTTCGTCTTGTCATCGTAGTAGCCCGCAACCTGCTCCTTCAGCAGGCTGACGAGGAACGGCCCTAGCTGGAAGTCCCGATCGATCAGCCCAAACTTCTTCAAAACAATTTCGCCGCGCTGCATCCGCTTCGCGTCTTCATCGTTCTTCAGCTTCTCCAGGATGTATTGCTCCACCGCCTCGCGGGTCGTCAGGCGCCTCTTAACCTTGCTCCGAATGGGGAGCTTGCTGTCCTCCGATGAGAAACGCAGAATCTCATCCACTGAGCGGAAAAGCTCCTTCGCCTGCTGCGGTGAGATCTTCCTGTCGTGCGGGGGCTGTCTGCTGTCCGGCTTGGTCTGGGCTGGGCTGGCCTGGTCCGGCTTTGGCTGCGCAGTTGGTGCGCCCTGCTGTGGAACGGGTACCGCTGTCTGCGCCAGCACAAACATCTGCGCGCCCGTCAGCTCGAACCCGAGTATCGCAGCACCGGCAACGGCGCCTATCTTCTTCCAATTCATTCCCAGAAACCTTCCTTGCCCTCGTCCGCAGCCATATTCATTCTGCAAGGCTATAATCTAGTTGTATTTTCCGCTATGAGCGATTCCATCCCCACTTCTAACGAAGCAACAATCGCCGAGCCCGTCGCCAGGCCAACACCTCTGGCAGAGTTCCTGCGGAGCAATGCACCTGCGCTCGAACTACGCACCTATCAAGGCGCCATAACCCCTCTGGTATTTGACGATGCAAACCAGGAAGCAGAGTCGGCCCTGCGCTCCGCCGCCGCAATGGACCTCGGCTGGCTGGCTCGTATCGCCGTTACCGGCAAAGATCGTGCCCGCTGGCTCTCCGGAATGACCACCAATGCCGTCAAGACCCTCGTCGAGGGCACCGGGAACTACAGCTTCGTGCTGAACGCACAGGGCCGAATTCAGGGCGATATATATACCTTTCAGGAGCAGGACCGGCTCGTGCTGGAAACCTCCGCGAACCAGGTCGACCGGCTCACCCAGCATCTTGACCACTTCATCATCATGGATGATGTGGAACTCGCGCCTCTGGCTGAACTTACGGCGCTGGGCGTTGTCGGACCGTCAGCCGCGGCGGTTCTGAGCAAGCTCGGTTTTGATGCTGCGCAACTGCAGCCGCTCGAAGAGCGCCCGTGGGTCTGGAACGGGATTCCGATAACCGTAGTGCGTTCTTATAGCGTGCTGATACCGCGCTTTGAGCTGTGGTTTGCCGCCGGGCACGTGGCTTCTATCTGGACAGCCTTGCTGGAGAACGGCTGCCGTCCCTGTGGTCTAGAGGCGGTCGAGACCCTGCGCATCGTCGAAGGCATCCCCGCGTACGGAATCGATATTCAAGAGAAGCATCTGGCACAGGAGACCTCGCAAACCCGGGCACTCAATTTTTCCAAGGGCTGCTACCTTGGCCAGGAGATTGTGGAGCGCATCCGTTCCCGCGCCAACATTCATCGCGCCCTGCGCGCCTTTGCCCTGCAAGGCGCAACTCCGGCGCCAGGCGCGGAGTTGCGCTCTGGAGACAAGGCGGTTGGAAATATCACCAGCGTGGCAACTCTCACGCTCAACGGCACGCCCCGGGCTTTTGCCCTGGGGACGGTTCGCCTGGATGCCATTGGCCCGGATGCAACCCTCGAGTACGACGGCGGCACCGCGGCTCCGCTGGAGAAGCCGCCGGAGATCGGAGCCGTCTGATTTCGCGAGATTGAGTCGGATCGCACAATCACGGCGTGGTCCATCCTGCCATAGATCAAAACCGGGAAGAATCCTGTACGAAGAAGATCGAAAATAATCCGTTTCGAAGAATGGACAAGAATCATGGATGAAAAAGAGTCCCAGTTCACCGTTACCGACCGGCGCAAGTTCACGCTAGAGGGGGAGCTCCGCGACGAAGCCAGCTTGCCCCCGGAAGAGCCCGTTGCTGAATCGAAGCCAGCGCCTTCTCCTGCTGCGGCAGAAAAGCCAGCGCGCGGACCACAACTCGTCACCTCTGCGCCCACAGAACCGGCCGCTGAACACGAAGAGGATGGCTCCGAAGTAGGGCCACCGCCGACGGCGCAGGAAACCGCTGAGCAGCACGCCGCTTACCAGCAATCCTCCCGCGTGCTCGACAAGATGATCCAGGACGCGAATCCCGGAATGCCCGCTTCCGAAGAAGCAACCTTTGAACAACTGGTGCAGTCGATCTATCTCTCCGCGATCGTGCAGATGGGCGGAGCCACCAAGCCCGGCGAGCAGCCACGGGTCGACATCGTAGGCGCGCGCCAGAACATCGATATCCTTGGAATCCTCGTCGACAAGACAAAGGGCAACCTCACCGACCGGGAGTCGCACCTTCTGCAAAACGCTCTCTTCGATCTGCGCATGATGTTCCTGGAGCTGACCAACGCCATCGCAGCGCAGGCTACCCAACCACCCACTGGTAAGAAATAGCTAAGCGGATTTATGGAAGCAGTGATGACAATTCTTGGCAGTGGCACTTCGATGGGTGTGCCCACCCTCGGTTGCGACTGCCGCGTCTGCACCTCCTCCGACGCGCGGGACCGCCGGACGCGCCCCTCCGTCTCCATTCGCTGGGAGAACCACTGTATCCTGATCGACACCGGTCCGGACTTCCGGGAGCAGGCATTGCGCGAAGGCATCCGCGATATTGACGCCATCCTCTATACCCACTCCCACGCAGACCACATCCTGGGACTCGATGACCTGCGCCCCCTCAGCTTTCGCAACAAACACAAGATCCCTCTCTATGCGGACGAGGCTACCGCCAGCACACTGGAGAAGGTCTTCGACTATACCTTTGCAGTCGACGCCAAGTATCCCAATCGCGCCCGCGTGGAACTCAACCGCATCCAGGGCGCAATCGACCTCTTCGGGGTTCCCTTTCAGCCCATCCCCCTCCTGCACGGAGAAATGCAGGTAACCGGCTTCCGCTTTGGCAATGCCGCCTACCTGACGGACATGAACCACATCCCCGACAGCAGCCTGCCGCTGCTGCAAGACCTCGATGTAGCGATCCTCGACGCGCTGCGGCACACACCGCACCCCAGCCACTCCACGCTCTCCCAGTCGATTGCATGGGCCAACCTCCTCAAGCCGCGCATGACATACTTCACCCATATGTCCCACGACATCCTCCACGCGGAGACCGAAAGCAATTTAGCGCCGAACATACGGCTGGCCTATGACGGCCTGCAGATTCCCTTCGAAATCTAACCATGCTGATATTCCGCAGCCTCGCTGAGATACCTCCCGGCTTTGGTCCCTGCGTCGTGAGCGTAGGCAACTTCGACGGCGTGCATCGCGGTCATCGCTGGGTTCTGGAGCAGGTCAAGGAGCGCGCCCGCACACTCGCGGCACGTTCCATTGCAGTTACCTTTGATCCGCATCCGACCTGCATCCTGCGGCCCGAACGTGCTCCCCGTCTCATCACCCCGCTCGAAGCACGGCTCGAATTGCTGGCCGCCACGGAGATTGACGCCGTACTGGTGATCCCTTTCACGCAGGAGCTGTCCAGCATGTCTGCCGTGGAGTTCGCGCAATCCGTTCTTTGCGAGAAGCTGGCGGCGGTCGAGGTTCATGAGGGTTCGAATTTTCGCTTTGGGCATCGTGCCCAGGCGGGAGTCGATGAGTTGCGCGAATTAGGCCGCAGCCTCGGATTTCAGGTGCGCGTGTACGAAGCGCTCCACCGCCGCGGCATGGTCATCTCCAGCAGCACGGTTCGCAGCCTGATTGCAGCCGGAGATGTACGGCAGGCCCGCAGCCTGCTGGGGCATCCATTTTTTGTCCGGTCCACACCGGCGCGCGGGCGCGGGATCGGCGGCAAACTCCTCGTACCCACAGTGAACCTGGCGGAGTATAACGAACTGCTGCCGGCCTTCGGCGTCTACATCACCTGCCTGCGTATTCAGGATCGGCTCTTTGAAGCGGTGACGAACGTCGGCAATCGGCCCACCTTCGGGCCCGACTCCTTCGCCGTCGAGTCTCACATCCTCAACTTCCAACCCGTTGCCCTGGACGAAACAACTCCGCTGGAGCTGAGCTTTTTCGATCGGCTGCGAGAAGAGAAGCAGTGGCCCTCGCCTGACGCCCTGCGCGCCCAGATTATGCGGGACGTCGCCCAGGCACAACGCTACTTCCGCCTGGCCAATCAATATCGCCGGAATCACTCCCGCGCCCTCTAAGCCTAACTCAGCGGACCGGGACGCTATGCACCGCTGCAACATGGCGCAGAGCAGGCGGATGCGCTGCAGCCGTCCGCCCCGAGGCAACAGGTTTGGGAGAAATGGGCCGCGTCGGGACTGGCGCCACGTTCTTCCCACCCGAAGTACCTGGCTTCTTTGCCGGTAGAGCCGTCGTTGGCGCAGCCGCTTTATTGAGTAAGGGTGCTCCAGCCGACTTGCTTCGCTCCTCCGAGGGGAAGACCTCGTCATCCTTGCCGGCGATCGCCGCCTTCATAAACTGCATCCAGATCGGCAGTGCGGCTCGTGCGCCCGTCTCCTTGTCGCCCAGCGACTGGCGGCTGTCATAGCCAACCCACACGCCGCAGGTAACGGAAGGAGAGAAGCCAAGAAACCAGGCATCGGTAAAGTCGTTGGTCGTGCCCGTCTTGCCTCCAAGGGGATGATTGAGAGACGCCGCAGCTCCTGCTGTTCCCCCATGCACGACCTCTTTCAGCATCACCATCATCAATCTCGCCGTTTTGGCGCTCGTCGCCTCGGAAACCTGCGGCAAATCCTCCATCAATGTCATTCCATCGGCATTGGTCACCTTGCGGATCAGCCGCGGCGCAATACGGATGCCGTCATTCGGAAAACTGCTGTACGCGGCAACCTGCTCTTCGAGCGTCACCTCCACCGACCCCAGTGCCACCGGCAGAAATGCTGGAATGTTGCTGGTAATGCCGAACCGGTGTGCCACCTCGATCACACGGCGGATGCCAACGCGATCCGCCAGCTTCAGCGCCGGAATGTTGCGCGAGTCCGCAAAGGCGTGCAGCAGCGAGATCGAGCCCAGATACTTGCCGTCATAGTTGTGCGGAGTATAGGAGCCAAAGCTCACCGGGCTGTCGGAGATGGAGTCCTCCGGCCGCGCACCCTCCTCCACCGCAGCCGTATAAACATAGGGCTTGAACGAGGAGCCCGTTTGCCGCTGCGCCTGGGTCGCACGGTTGAACTGCGACAGGTTGAAGTCACGTCCGCCCACCATCGCGAGCACATCGCCGGATGCATTATCCATCGCGAAGAGCGAGCCCTCCGTGCCCGAATCCTGTTCGAGCGTTCCCTTCAGCGGGCCTGCCGCCGGCAGAGTGTCGCTCAGGTGTACGTAAAGAATGTCGCCGGGGCGCAAAAATGTGTCCGCTGTCTTCTGACCGGTCCACGCCCAATCCTCCGGCGTCAGCAAGACCTCCTGCGATCCGACCTTCGCCGTTACCTGGTAGGGCAGGACGGAGGTAGCCAGCGCATGCACATACCCCCCAGCCTCCGGCGGCATCACCCAGTCCGGATGCTTAAAGTCCTCCAGCGAAATGCCGCCCGCGATGGTGTTGAGCAGATGGCCGTTCCATCCATGGCGGCGCTCATAGGCCGCAAGGCCATCCTGCACCGCACGGTTCGCGATTCTTTGCAGATCGAGATCGAGCGTGGTGTAGACACGCAGTCCCGCCTCATGCACTTCATCCGCGCCCAGCTTCTTCTCCAGCTCCCTGCGCACATCCTCCACAAACCACGGCGCCACTGAATTCGGCGGAGACTGCACGTGCAGCCCCAGCGGCTCAGCCTTGGCGGCATTCGCCTGCGCCGTCGTAATGGCCCCGTCTTCCAGCATCGCGTTGATCACCATGTTCCTGCGACGCAGGGCGCGGTCTGGATTGAGGATCGGTGAATAGCCCACCGGACCCTTCGGAAGCCCTGCCAGCAATGCGGCCTCGGGCAAAGTCAGATCCTTGGCATGCTTGCTGAAGTAGAACTCCGATGCTGCCTCAAATCCGTACATCCCATGCCCCAGATAAATCTGGTTCGCGTACAGAGTGAAGATCTGCTGCTTGGTAAACGACCGCTCAATCTGGATCGAGAGAAAGACTTCCTGCATCTTGCGCCCTACGCGGCGCTCGGAGGAGAGAAACAGATTCCTCGCCAGTTGCATGGTCAGCGTGGAAGCGCCCTGCGCGCGATTGCTGGACGTAAGGTCGTGATAAGCCGCGCCGATCACTCGAAAGACATTGATGCCCCAATGGCTCTCAAAATTCTTGTCTTCAATGGAGATGACGGCTTGGCGAAGTACCGGGGCAAAGTCCCCATAATTCACCACAACACGACGCTCCAGCGCAAAGGATCCGAAGATGCGGCCGTGTACGTCGTAAAGATCCGTAGTTGTGTTTGGACGGTAGCGCTCCAGCTCGTCTATCTGCGGCAGATCGGCGGAGTAGACCATCATCAGGCCGCCCAGCACGCCCACCAGCGCCGCCAGAACCAGCAGCACCGCGAGAGCTATGTTGCCTGCGATCTTTTTTCGGCCGCGGCCTTCCGCCCGTGCGGGCGGACGAAAGCGTCTAGGCTGGGAGCCGGGTCCAGCACCAGGCCGGGGAACTTGGTCAGTGGATTTCAAGGGGACGTCCGTTAAAGCCGAGGATAGCACGCAGGCGACTGTGAAACATCGTCCATCTCCCTGCGGACTCTAGCTGTTTACCCCTGCCGCCGGAGCGGTTTCCCGAAGCCGCTCTATGTGTTCTTCTGCTTCAGCAGCTCCAGCGCCTTGTTCAGTTGATCGTCTGCCTTGGGACCAGTCTGCGGCGGCACATCCTCTGCCCTGTCGTCCTGATCCAGACTCGACGCCACGACGACATTCGGAGTCACAGCTTCATCCTGAATCTTTTTGCCGGAAGGGGATGCATACTTTGCCACCGATACGATCACAGCAGCCCCATTCTGCATCTCGATCGTCTTTTGGATCGATCCCTCTCCGAAGGTCCGGTCTCCAACAACATCGCCCCGCTTGTTATCCAGAATTGCCCCTGCAACAATCTCGCCGGGGCCCGCCGTACCATGATTCACGACGACCGCCAGCGGCGCTGCGGTGATGAACTTCGAGCTCTCTGCCACAAAGGTCTGCTTGGCAAACTTCTGGCCTTCAAGAGTTGCGATTGTGCCGTTTTGCAGAAACGCGTTTGCCAGGCGAATCGCCTGGTCGCTGTCGCCCTCGGCCACGTCGCGCAGGTCGAGCACTACCTTCTTGTTGCCGTTCTTGCCCATCGCCCGCAGACGTGCTTCCATTTCGGAGACGCGCTCCTTCGTCAGCACCGATGGCTTCAGGTAAAGAATGCTGCTGTTCTCATACTGCTGTTCGCCCAGTGCGGGAACGACCTCAGCCGTCCGTGTCAACGT
The DNA here is from genome assembly GCA_035539175.1 of Acidisarcina sp. NCBI lineage: Bacteria > Pseudomonadati > Acidobacteriota > Terriglobia > Terriglobales > Acidobacteriaceae > Acidisarcina > Acidisarcina sp. The sequence goes on from DATLIY010000009.1 coordinate 279,246, forward strand.
GACCTTTTCCGGTTCCGCCTTGCGTGGCCGCACCACGGAGAAGGTGACGCTGGTGCCCGGCTTGCCCTCAAGCATCAAACGGATCATCGCCAGCGACATCTCGCGCGTAGACTGGTCGCCAATTGATTCGATAATGTCGCCGTCCCCGATCTGTTGCTTTTCTGCCGGGCTTCCCGGAACAACAGAGACGACGGTTGCATAGCCGAAACGCTTGGACAGGTTGATCCCCACCTGCGCCGTGCCTTCGCTCAAGTGCTGCTTGTAAGTCTTGTACTCATCCGGGGTCAGATAGCTGGAGTCTGCGTCCAGGGACTCCAGAAGCCCATGCAAGGCCCCATTCGTCACTTTTCCGATGTTTGGCTCCGACACGTAGTCGCTCTGAATCTTCTTGAGGACTTCGCTGTAGACCTCCATCTCTTTGTAGGCGCCATCCTTCTCCGTGCCGGCGCGAACACCGCTGGGGCCGAAGCTGCCAAGAAATACGAAGAATACGAGGGCCACCGAGATGGCGAGGACAGAACGCTTGAAACTCTTGGACATGGTTTCGCTCAGAGCCCAGCAAGGGCCATTCCCTGAATCATACCGCACCTTGGTTACAGGAGGTTTCCGCGCTTTTCGCCGCGTGGAAACCGTCACAGCTATTGCAACAATCCCCCAAGGAAGCTGCAACCACAAAGGCTCAAGACATCCAGTCCAATCCGTTCTGTCAAACCTTTGTATTGCCTCACTTAAGCGAGGCACTCCTTTTCCCGGCCCCATTTCCGGTTCCAGTTTCCCTGCCCCAGTTTCCTGCGCGAGGACGAAACCGGTCTGCTCCCAGTCAATCCGGCCACATTTGATCCCGCTGAACGAGCGATAGTAAGATCTTCCCTCCGACGGAGCGATTCCGGCCGTCCACTCGGTGGTCAAGTTTTCAAGCTGAGGACTCAAGGTGCTGGCAAACAGATTTCGGAGTCGAATCCGCAAATATCTTTGTCTCATCACGGGCGTTATCACAGCAGTTCTGCCCGCTGCAGCCCAGACCGCGCCCTCTCCCCCTACGGACGACGTAAAGCAGCAACTGCAAGACCTCAAGCAGCAATATGAGCAGGTCACGCGAGACTTTCAGCAGCGGATCTCCGCCCTGGAAGAGAAGATCAACCAACAGAGCGCAGCCACACAGAGCGCAGCCACCAGCCAGAAAGAAGCAGCGACCGTATCAACCAAAGACCTCGGCGCCCAGACCGCTAACACTACCCACAATGCCAAGACCCTGCTCGAAGAGTCCGCGCAGCTCGGACAAAAATATCAAGGAAAGTTGCCCTCCGAGCCTACCTACGACCTGCTCAACGAGGCCGAGAAGCAGATCGAGACGCTGCACGAGCAGGTCAGCAGCTTTGAGTTCCACGGATACCTGCGCTCCGGTGCAGGCACAAATGGCAGAGGCGGCCAGATGGTCGCATTCCAGGCTCCTGGAGCCGACGCGAAGTATCGCCTGGGAAACGAAGCAGAGACATATGGAGAGTGGATCTTCGTTAACAACTGGCTGAATGCGGAGCACGTTCCCGGACAGGCATGGTTCAAGACCGAAGTCATGCTGGAAACCAACACTACAAACTCCGACACCTACGCTAACTTTCCCAATTCCGCGGGGAACGACCAATTTCGCCTGCGCGAAGCCTTCGTCCGTGTCGGCGATCTCTTTGAGAGCCAGCCCAACGCGAAGTTTTGGGCGGGCGAAAGATACTACCGGCGTCAGCACATCGATATCAACGACTATTACAACCTCGACACGAGCGGTTACGGTGCCGGTGTGGAAGATTGGAACCTTCGGTTCGCCAAGTTGGCGGTAGCCTACCTGCATGGCGCCCGGCCCGACTTTACAACCGAGAACGGCACGTATGCCAAGCGGAACGTCGACGTCCGGCTCTACGATATAAAAACTCCTGCCGGACAATTCGGGGCATGGTTCGATTTCGCAACCGAGAAGGGTGGCGCCACACCCACAGGCGTTGTCATTCCCACTACAAACGGATTCGCTGTCGGGGCGCGTTTCCAAACCCTGGAGTGGCATGGTGGCTATGAGACTGCATCGATCCAGTACGCAAGGGGAGCCGCCAGCAACTTCAGCAGCTCGGTCGATGATCCATCCAGGTTCCAAAGAACCTCAGAAAGATTCCAGATCGTCAACCACTTCCTGATCCAGCCCAACGACAAATTTGCCATTCTGCCTGTCGTCATCTATCAGCGAACGGAGGACGGCAATGCGCAGCACTCCCCGCAACACTGGGTATCCCTCGGCGCACGGCCGGAGGTCTTCTTCAGCAAGTACTTCTCCCTTGCCTTTGAGGGAGGCTTTGACTATACCGACGGTTTCAACTCTGCGGCAGGCGGCCCCGTGAGCGGCTGGCTTCGCAAATACACCATTGCCCCCCAACTCGGAGCAGGCCGCAAATTTTTCAGCCGTCCGGTACTGCGCACCTTTTTAACCTATGCGGACTGGTCCGATGAGTTTCGCGGTCTGGTGGGCGGCGTTCCCTATAAAAACAGGACCAATGGGCTCAGCTACGGAGTACAGGCCGAGACGTGGTGGTAATGGGTCCTGGCGCAATTCGCGATCGAACAGGCCAGCACAGACAGCAGAAGGTGAGGTAGAAAGATGGCCGCTCCAGAAGCAGCATCCAACTCCGTTCGATCCGGCAACATTCAAGCTGCTGCCGCACCCATGCATCAAGGGCGCTCTTTAGCCATTGTTACCTCCCTGTTCTTTCTGTGGGGCTTCATCACCTCTTTGAACGACATCCTGGTTCCGCACCTGAAGTCGATCTTTGAGCTGAATTACACGCAGGTCATGCTGGTGCAATTCGCCTTCTTCTCGGCCTACTTTCTGTTCTCCTTACCGTGGGCCAGGGTGATTGATAAGATCGGCTATCAGCAAACCATGGTGGCTGGCCTGCTCACCATGGGTTTTGGCGCATTTCTGTTCATTCCCGCTGCTTCGGTTCCTTCGTTCCCCATGTTTCTGGTGGCGCTCCTGATCCTTGCTGCCGGAATCACCGGCCTCCAGGTAGCAGCCAATCCATATGTGATCGCACTCGGCAAACCCGAGACCGGATCCAGCCGGCTGACGCTGACCCAGGCCTTCAACTCGCTTGGCACAACCCTGGCGCCTAAGATCGGAGGACTGCTCATCCTGGGCACCGCGGTTCCCTTAGCCCTCGAGAAGCTGCGTGCGCTCACCCCCGCCGCACTGCACGCCTATCGCTTGCAGGAAGCTGCCACCATCAAGATGCCCTATATCTCGATCGGCATTGTGCTGGTGCTGCTCGGGCTTACGATCTCCCGGTTAAACCTGCCGAAGATTCCACACGCGCATCGCCCTGCCGGGGAGAAGGTTCCGGATTCGCTCTGGAAACACCCCAACCTCATCTTTGGGACGATTGGAATCTTTACCTATGTGGGCGCGGAGGTCTCTATCGGGAGCTTTCTCGTGAGCTACCTGGGCCAACCCAACATCGCTGGCTTTTCTCCGCCGGTCGCAGCAGGTTACGTCTCCTTCTACTGGGGCGGCGCGATGGTGGGGCGCTTCATTGGCGCGGGGCTGCTGCAGCGCGTCAAGACAAGGTATCTACTCGCGACCTGTACGGTCTGCACCACCGTGCTGGTCGTCACTTCCATGCTGTCCAGCGGACACCTGGCGATGTGGACCCTGCTCGCCGTTGGCCTGTTCAACTCCATCATGTTCCCGAGCATCTTCACTCTGGGCGTGGCAGAGCTCGGGCCGCTGACGGGAGCCGGGTCCGGCGTCATGAATATGGCGATCGTCGGCGGAGCCATCGTTCCAGTGATTCAGGGAGCGATCGCAGACCGTATCGGCATTCATCACGCCTTCTTCGTCGCGTTGCTCTGCTATCTGTACATCTTCTTCTACGCCACCAGAGAATCCAAACCGAATAGCGAACGGCACGCCAAGGCCTAGCTGTGGAGGCAATCGACCTGCGGTAGTCTGTGCGCGCGACATTTCTCCTCCACGCTCCTGTTGTCATCCTGAGCGCAGCGAAGGATCTGCTCCATCCTGCCGCCGCTGCTGGCGGATCAAGATCCTGACAGCCTACAGGAGGCCAGCTACAGGGAGTCAGCCAGATCTACTCTCTGTCGTGTCTTCGGGGGATACTTTGGTGGCGGTCGAGGTTCTGAAAGAAGCCCGGTAAACTATTTGTTGTTCACATACTGAGATATCACCTTGTCGGCAAAACTGAAGATGCCATCGACGCATCCCGATGTAGTGTTCTTCCCGCACAGTCCTACACGCTGTCCAAGGAAAGCGGAGTGATACAGGATCACTTCGGATACCGCAATTTGTACTGCTCCCCCAGGATCCGCATTGTCGTCGAGCGTGATGATACTAATCTTCGGATATATCTTCTCGTTCTCCTCAGAATCCCGTCTTTCCTCATACCGGGAACTCGCTGCGATGCGGTCTCGCAAGTAGCTGAGGGAGGCTTCAGCGATCATCCCGTGGCATTCACAGGCGACGATAATCCCTTGTCGGGAAGCAGGTTGCGAATGAAGATTGGCAGGGAAAGAAAACAGAATTAAGGCGCAGGCAAACAGAGTCGTTTTTGGCATTGCGCTTCCTCCTAAGAAAAGTGGGCGGAGAAACCTGCCCACCATACCAACGCGGTAATGCCTAGTCGATCAGTACGCCCGCCTGGGCCCAGACGCGTGATCGCCATATGCTGGCAGTGGAACCAAAAGCCTCGAGGCCTCGTTCCACTGCCACTTGGATGGCGCTCCCGACATCGGTGCAGCGGGATTTCCATTCCTACGCGGCCGCGGGCGGGGTCGACCTACGGGAACGCCGCTGACCTACGGGACGGTGCCCGTAGTTCAAGGCTCGATGGCCCCCACATATCGGGGGTCACGCCGTGAGATCTACAACCTGTTGGATTTCAATTCGGTGTGGTGGCGGTGGACAGAATCGAACTGTCGACCTACGGGTTATGAGTCCGTCGCTCTAACGAGCCATACCGTGGGTCAGCACCTGGATGCACAACGACTGAATTGAAACCGAATCTGAAGTTCTCGAAAACCATACTCGCGATTTTTTTACTGCGCAAGCACTATTTTAGAAAAAAATCTAGAGCGGGCTGCGCGGGTTGCGTGCTCCGCAGTGGGGGCAGGGTTTGCGGCGCTCGCGGGCGCTCAGGGGAGCCAGGCAGCCGACGCAGGGCACGAGGTTGCGCGGCTTGCGGGGGATGCGCTTAGCAAACTCGGCCCGGATCAGCGCGTCGGGGATCGTGGTGAGATCCCATTCAGGGGTGTATTTCATGCTTACGCTTCTCCTCTAGAATGGGCTGCACGTGTTGCGCGCTCCGCAGTGGGGACAGCGGAGGTCTCTGTCGTTCAGTGGGGCCTGGCAGCCTGGGCAGGGCTGTTGATCCCACGGCACATTAGAGGATCTATCGCCATCAGCCACGCGCATAAAGACCTCGTCGTCCGCCGAATAGATCACGTCGAAGATACTCGCGGCGGCTCGTATCCATTTCGTGCGGTCGTCAATTCCCCACGCTGTTTCAGGCTGTGGAAGAGTCTTGAGCAAGCCTTCAATGAAGGGGTGTAACGTGGTGCTCTCGCGCTTTTCATCGTTGCTCATGGTTCATCCCTGCGAATCTGCGCCGGGGTTACCTACCCGGCCCCGGCTACCACGCCGGAGGCACCGCTTGCCCGAGGATGGGCACGGCGGAGACTAAGATTCCTAACTGAGGCGGAGTCTGACAATCCTAATCTTGGCGAATTCTTCGGCGCGTGGCCAGTCTGGGGAGACATAAATACTTTCCGAGTGAGCGCCGATTATCTCATTTCACGATGAAAAATCTCGCGCGGTTGCCGCGCTTGTCACGTTATTAAACCCAGTTCTCCGGGTCCGCCATGAAATCCTCGGATTCCGCGGCCTGCCTATCCTCATCCGCCATAAACTCAGCGAATTCCGCAGCCTGCCTATCCGCACGGCGCTCTTCGTCCTCGTCCTCTACAACCTGCATATAGGAGCGAGCCGCGAGCCTAGCCGCCTCCCGCCTCGCATACGCGTCCGCCCATTGCTCCTCTGTAAACGGGTTATACGAGTGCGAACCCTCTAGCCTGCCGCCAGCATAGGGGCAGTTGAGTGCGGAATCTAGCGATACATGGTGATGCCCGCACGTCCCGTGTCGTTCAACCCCGATCTCCACCCCATCAACCAGGAACCATCCAGACAGTTTGCTCCTGCGTACCCACGTATATGTTTCTGCGCGTGTCATTGTCGTTCTCCTCTGCAGGGGTTGCGGCGGCCTTGTACATCCCCGCTGACGCGGGGAACATGTCCATATTGTGCCTGTCAGTAACGACTCAACCGGTTCATCCCCGCACGGCGGGGAACGTGGTGATTATACATCCTCGTCGATGTCGAGTTCGCCATGATCTGTGATTGTCCAGACTGGAACTCGTCCGGTACTCTCCAGCACCGCTTTCGCTAACCGTTCACTCATCCGGCGCAGTTTAGCAGCAGAGCCGTAGGCCGCCTCAGAGTCTCCGCTAATGCGGAGACAGTCGATCATGTCTACGATGCCGCCACCGTGAGCCTCGTACTGGCCGTCAACCCGCATAGATACGATGCGTGCGTCAATTTTGGAATCCCGCACAGCATCTAGGACCGTGTCTCCGACGCCGTAGATGATCCCGTCGGCGTAGACTGCGTACCACTGCGGGTGCATTGCTGCGACTGCCCGCTTAACGCATTCGTGTCCATAGCGGAGGGAGTCCACTTTTTCCTCGAGCGTGAACTGCGAGGACCGGGCGAATACCAACAGGCCACGGTACACCTCCTCGACTTTGCGGCCATCTATATCGGTCCAGCGCGCGACGTACTGCTCCCCATCAAGCAACGTCTGGATTGTCATTCCGTACACCTCGGGATGCTGGATTTTGTATTCACGAATTGCGAGGATGGCCTGTTCGGCCTGCTCGACCGTGATCGATTTCACCACCTCGATAGGACTCTTGGTCTCTTGTTCCCAGTACCGGATTGTGTAGCTGATCGTGTGTTCCATGTCATTTCTCCTCTGCGGTTGGTCCGCTTGCTTCTCAACAACAATTGCGAGATTAGGCGCACATAGCCCACGTGTCAAGAGGAAAATGCAAAAAAATGAAAATAATTTTGGGCTTATTTTTGGGCGGAAAAATTCGCGACGCGGACCGGCGCGGGCCGGACGGGAGATGGAGCGAATCCCTGGTACGGGTTCGGCTGGCTGGGGGCCTCGGGCGCGAGGCGATGGAATCCATTCGCGTGCTCCATCCAGCGCCGTTGCGCCGCCGAGGAGATATGCGTGTAGTGGCGGCGCATTTTCTCGCTCACGTGTCCCGCCCGCGCCATGATGATGTCGATCGGCACGCCCGCCTCAGCCAGGCGCGTGATCGCCGTATGCCGGCAGTCATAGCACCGGAACCAGGTGAGCCGCGAGGTAGAGCGCACCTCGTTCCATTGCCGTTTGATGCCGCTCTCGGACATCGGCGCGGTGGGATCCCAGTCGATCGACGAGTTGCGCCGGGGAAACAGATAGTGCCCCATGTCTCTCGCGCCCAGCATCCGCGCCCGCTCCAGCAGCCGCTCCAGCGCCCAGAGCACGTCCGCGCCCACCAACTCGATGGTGCGCGCGCGATGGATGTTTTTCGCGCTCTTGCGCGGGACGACGAGGACGCGCTGAAACAGATTGACGTCGCCCAGGCGCAGGCCGCGCAGCTCGTCGGTACTCATGCAGGTGGAAAACGCAAGCAGCGAATACCAGTAGACGATATCCCAGCGGGTCTGCAGGCGGCTGACGTCGAGCCAGTGCTGCTGCTCCTCCGGCGTCAGCGCGCGCGGAATATCCTGCTCGTCATCGTCGATCAGCGTGTGCATCTCGTAGATCTCGCGCATCTGATCGGTCCAGCAGTCGACCTGCTGCAGCAGGTGGATCAGCAGGCCCAGCTCCTGCCGCACTTTTTTCGCTTTGGCCGGGCAGGAGGTTTTCCCCCTGGCTGGAACCTCCACGCCGCCCACCCGGCGCGGCTTCGCATCCTGCGGCCGGCGATAGCGAATGAACGGCTCCGCACCGCGCACGCGCGCCTGTTGATAGGCAATGATGTTCTCCATGCCGATCTCGCCGAGTTGCATGCCGCCGAAAAAGAGAGTGAGGGACGCGATGTATTGCCCGTAATCCTCCGCTGTCCTCTCCCGTATATACCGCGCGGACAGGGCACCTGGCCGTACATCGGTGATGGACCGCGACTGCAGCCAGCACTGGGCCGCAACCTCAAACAACGAACCAGCAGAAATCGACATCAGCAATTGAGCCCGCAATTCCCCACACAGGGGACAATCGATGTGCCCCGGCGTGTGCCGTTTGGATTCGTCTAATTGAGCGCGATCATATGCAGCCATGCGACACCTGTCGAGTACCCTTTGGTACTCTAAGAGACGCCGATGAGGTGTCTCTTAGATACACAACGCTGCCAATAGCATGGCCACATGACCAAAATGCAGCACACCACCCTGCGGCTCAGCAGCGTCCAGATCCGCCAGGTCAACCAGCTCGCGCAGAAGCTGCAGCTCGATCGCGCCAACGTCATCCGACTCGCCATTGCACGCCTGGCCGAGGCCGAAGGCATTGTGATTCCGCACCGCTCCTGAGATGACCTGCCGGCAAACTACCCACGTATCTACTTCGCCAACAAAAATGCAGCGCAGGTAACATGTACCCCCTTTTGCACTGGATTGCAATACATTTCCGATATTTTTTCTTGCGCAGCGGAGGAGGATTGACTACATTGGGTGTCCCAACAGGAGACACACATGGCGGCAGGCGAGCAAAAAACACCATCCAAACGAAACGAACGGGCGCAGGCGCGCACTATCAGCCTGCGACTGCAGGGACCGCAGCTGGCCGCGCTCGATCGCCGCGCGGAGCGCATGGGCATGACGCGCAGCGCCGTGATCCAGATGGCGCTGGCGTTGTTTTTGCAGAAGGAGTTATAGAGAGAGGAGCTGCAGGATGGGCGCGACTACGGGCAGGATGATCCGGTGTTCGGCGTGCGGTGCGGAGGTGGCTCCAGGCACGGAGTATTGCAGCGGCTGCGGCCTGAGACTCGCCGCCTATGCGGTGCCGGTGGTGGCGCGGCAGCGAAGAGGTCTGCCGATCCTGCTCTGGATCGCCATCTTTGCCGCCGGGCTCTACTGCCTGAGCTACTTCCTATATCAATCGGATGAGCATGCCCATGAGGCGCATCGTGCGGCGCTGCTGGTAGCCCTGCACGATGGCTCGCTGGCCACGCCGGAGGCATTCCAGCGGAGCTGCGGCCAGGCCGACGCGATCGCCACAACGCCGCTGCGGCAGGGGCCTGTCCTGGAGTATCGCGGGCTCAATCTGGCGGTGGCATTTTCCGGCCGCGATGTACTGTTCGCCGATCGCGATCGCCTGCTGACCCGCTCGCATCCGATCTGGCTGCCGGCGGACAATAGCGCGATCGAGCCGCACTGCTCCACATCGCGATGAATCGCATCCCCACTCTCGACGGCTGGCGTGGCGTCGCCATTCTGCTGGTGCTGATCGATCACGCGATCTGGGGAATTACCGGAGCAAACCCACTCGGGCGAGTGAGCCAGCACGGAGTTGCAATTTTTTTCGTCCTGAGCGGCTACCTCATCACCTCGCGATTCTGCGAGGAGTTCGACAGGACAGGCAAGCTCGATCTTGGGCGCTTCTATGCACGCCGATTCTTCCGCCTCATGCCCGCTGCGTGGCTCTATCTCGCAATCGTCGGCGTGGTCCTTCTCAGCCAGGGATTTTTCTATACGCGGCGCGAACTGCTCGGCAGCCTGCTATTTTTTCGCAATTTCATCTACAACGAGGGAACCAGCCTCACCGGCCATTTCTGGTCCCTCTCACTCGAGGAGCAGTTTTACCTGACCTGGCCAGCGGTTTTGCTGTTCGCAGGATTCAAGCGTGCGCGCTGGATCGCCGGCGCAGCGATTGTGCTGCTGGTCGCCTATCGTTTCAGCCAGCGCGACACGCTGCTGGCACTGCCGCTGTGGGCGACGTTTCGCACCCAATTTCGCGCGGATGGATTGCTGATCGGATGCCTCGCCGCGCTTCTCCTGCCGGGCCTGTCGAGGCGGTTTCAACCATGGATGATATGGCCGCTCCTGCTCGCATTCGGATTCTGCCTGCATCGCTACGATCAGATTATCCCTGCCGGCGAGTCTCTCATCATCGCGCTCCTGCTGCATGCGACCACGCTGTTTCCACAGACCATCGCGGCCCGGCTTCTCAGCTGGAGAGCGCTGACCTTTCTCGGCGCGATCTCCTATTCGCTCTACCTGTGGCAGCAGCTCTTTCTCCTCACGCGAGTGACGCATCCCCTCGATAGCCTGGTCCCGATCGCGCTGCTCTTCGCGATCGCAATTCTCAGCCATTTCTACCTGGAGCTGCCATTGATCCGCCTCGGGAAAAACCTCAGCCCTTCGCGAGCATCACGATGCTCATCTCCGCGCTCGTCGTACTCAGCGACGAGTCCGCATAGGCGTACATCTCGATCGTCGAGCCCTGCGATAGGTGAACCACCCGCACGTTGATCGAGCCATTGCGTTTCACAGCCGTGACGAACCACGAGAACCACGAGCCGTCGACCGCCGTGGAGTTTGCTCCCTGCCCGTAGCTCACGCCCGATGTCGCGTTATCGACAATGCGCAGCTTCGTCGTAATCATGTAGGTGCCGGAGATCGGAATCGTATATTGATTCGTCGAGGAGTTCCATCCATTATTGTTATCCGCGACGACCGTCCCAAACGTAATTTTGCTGAACGCATTCGAGACCGATTGCGTGCTGCTATCCGTCACATCCAGCACCACCGATTGCGGCACGCCGATCATCACCACGACTGCCTGAAAATAGCCAGTGCCTGGCGAGCTATAACTGAAGTTAGGCGAGACCGTTCCATTGCTGGTGGCAGCTTCCAGGTAGAGACAGCCCGAAGCCCCCGCCCCGTCGTTTGCCGTTTTCTGCAGCGTGCCGCGATCGACCGTATCGGTCGAGGCACCGCGATTCATCGTGAAATACAAAATGGAACTGCCGGAGGATACGGAGGCACTCGGACCCGCGACCGGAGAGGTGAACGCCCCTCCAAATTGAGCGACGTATGCGTTGTTGAACGCTACAGTGCCGGCGCTGATATACGCGGCGAGCGCCACCACTCCCTCTCCCGATCCGATGAACGTCGCGGTGACCGATCCCGCGGTGATGTCGCTCGCACTCAGGATTTTGTACGCGACAAATCCATTGACGTAGGACAACCCGGATTCCTGACTCGCGAACGTCCACGGAGATCCGGACAGAGAACTCAGGCTCTGCCAGTGGCCACCGCAACACACAATGAAATCGCCGGCCAGCGCTCCCGACGGGAGAGAAACCGCGACGGAGGTGGTGGTCGTCGTGGCGATCGCAGTCCCGCGCAGCGTCGGAATGGTGCTGCCACCACCACCACCGCCCGTTCCATTTGCCGCCGCAGTGACGCGCCCCTTGGCGTCCACCGTGATATTCGCGCTCGTGTAGCTGCCAGCAACTACTCCCGAGGAGGCAAGGGTCGCCGCGGCGCTTCCAGGCCCGCTGGCCGTGACGTCGCCCGTCAGCGCAGTAATCGCGTTGCCTGTCGCTGCGCTGATTTTGCCAGTAGCGTCGACGGTGATGGTGGATCCATCGGGCTGGACCGCGCCCAGAGCCACAGCGGTAGCCGCAGGCACGTTCGCGGAGGTTGGGTTAACCGGCCAGCCGGTAGCAGGATCGGTGCCCGTGCTCGTGCCCTTTTGCCAGCGCACATTCACCGCGGCCGCCGGCGCTGCCGGCGTGGTGTTGTTCAGATTTACGATCTCCGACATTTATGCTCCGTTGACCTGGAAGCCCTGGCCGCCGCCGCCGGCACTGGCGGCCGCGCCCGTGGGCGTGTAGCTGTACACGACGACATCGGCGAGCGATTGCAGGCCGCCGCCAAAGGAATTAAAGCTGCAGATTTTAAACTTGAGAGTCTTGCCGATCCAGGTTGGATCCATCGTCAATTTCAGCAGCCCGCTGCCATCCGGAGAGAGGAACGCGAACCGGCTGCCCAGCGGATGGTCGACTCCGGCGCCCGTCGCAGGCGCGGCATAGACTGCGCGGCGGAGCTTGTTCCCCGTCCCCGTCGCCTGCAGCGTGTATTTGTTGGCCGCGGTCAGCGTGGCCGCGGCATAGCTCATCAGCTCGTACGCGATGGCATAGGATCCCCCGCCCGCGATATAGCAAGGGTAGAGAAAATTGTCCTCGTCGCTCACCTGGTAGCTGAGCAGCGTTCCCGCCGACTCGGTGAGATCGAGCGCGAGATTGTTCACCGTATCTGGATCGGCGGCCGCGGGCCAGTCGGCAGTGCTCACGCCGGTGATCGCGCTCGCCGTCAGTGGATCGCCGACCGGGTTGTAGGAGCTGCCCCCATCGGTCGACAGAAACACCTGGGCGCCGCCGTAGTTCGCCGCCGGCGACGAGACCGCCAGCCAGAGCTGCGCCTGGGCGGCGTTGCCATAGAGCCGCGGCACCGGCTCGAAAATCACCGGGGCATTCACGTTGCCGGCGCTGGCATTGGTGTCCACCGTGTTCTGCGTGGGCGTGGTGGCCGCGAGCAGATCGGGAGAGCACATGCCATAGACGAAGGGCTCCGCCTCGCAGCGCAGCGATCCATCCTGTTCCTCGGCCGTGCTGGTGATCCGCACCGGCACCTGGACGATGGATGCCGCGCGATCGGTGACCGTGACCAGATCCATGGGCGCGAGCAGCGACCACCTGGAGTTGACCGTAAACACATAGGTATCGCCGCCGAACTGTTTGCGCCGCGCCTGGATTGCCAGCAGTTTGCGCGCGATCGCGGCATCCTGCACCGCATTGTTCACCACCGGATCCGCCTTGCGCACGCCATAGAGCGCGATGGCCGCGGCCTCCGGCTGCTGCACCACGACGGGCGCATAGTTCGCCGCGCGGGAGATGCATTGCATCTGCAGCACATTGGGCTCATCGATGCGCGAGACGGTGGTGAGCTGGACGGGCGGCCCGCTGCCGACGAAATCGCCATTGTCGGCATCGAGCGCGGCGACCGGCCCGGAGGCCGTGGGCGCGGTATAGTTTGCGCCGTTGCCCGCCGTCGACTGCTCCGCGTAGGGAAACGAATACAGTTTGCTGCCGAGATAAACGGGCGCGGCATTGGCGGCGGCATAGAGCGTTTTGAGCCACTCACCGGCCGCCTGCTGCGCGTTCATCAGCAGCGAGCCCCAGAGCCCGTAGGCGCGGCACTGCCGGCGCACACTGTCGAGCGAGGGCAGGTCGAGGAAATCGCCCAGCGGCCGCGGCCCAGGCGCAGGATCGACCGCTTTGAAGGCGAGCATGCAGATGCCATCGGGCGCGCGCGCGCCGGGCTCGACAAACGTATAGCTGCCGCCGCTGCGCACCTGGCGCTGATGAATATGCTGTCCGCTGGCGGGCATCTGCCCGGAGAAATTGACCCGCGTCAGACAATCCCACTGCGCGACCACGGGATTGGTGATGATTGTTCCGCCGCCGTTCTGATAGAGTCCGATGGCGAGCAGGTAGGCCGGCAGATCCTGCAGGTTGGTCGTCGTCCCCGTCACCCGCGCTGCGCTGCCCACCGCGACCGAATCCAGAGTATCGACTCCCGCCACCTCGAGCAGCGTGGTGCTCCAGCTGTAGCTCTGCCCGGTGACGGTGACGGTGTTCGCGCCCGAGGCCGCGCATTTGGCGTACCACACCTGGTAGCCTGGCGTGCCGGAAAACACCGGCGTCCAGACGTTGCCCGCGGTATCGCTGATGCTCATCGCACCCACGCCGCCGTTGGCGATGACGACGAGAAAATTTCCCGCAGTATTCGGCTGGTTGTAGGGGATCGGCGCGAGGGTGAACGCCTCCGTGCTGGTCTCCGATTTCTGCTGCACGCATCCCGGCAGGTCGTAGCAGGAGAGCCCGCGTTCGAGCGGCGTATAGGCCGTGCCGGAGCCGATCGCGGCCTGGGTGATGCCGCTCTTGACCACATCCTCGATGATGTCGGCGAAATCGCAATCCCCGCTGGGGTAGATGCCGAACTTGCCCCGCACCTCGCAGAGCAGATGCGGAATCGCGGCGCTCGATCCGAGGTCGAGACTCGAGCTGCCCATGCCGGCAAACTGGGGATAGACGATCTGCTGCGCCGCCAGGCCCGCATCGGAATATTCCGTCCCCGAGCCGAGCTGGCTCTCAAACGCCAGGCGCAGGCGCTGCTGCGGCGGCTGGTAGCTGGTCGCCGCTTTGAGCCGCGCATAGTAGATGTTGATGTTGCCGGTCACGAACGCGCCGCCGGCGTCATATTGCAGGGTCGCGCCATAGCTCGGCTGCCAGCGATAGCAGTGCGGCCAGTAGCGGAATGCGGCATTGAACGTGGGATCGGGGCCCTGCTCCAGCTCGTTCCACATCGGGATTTCGTAACTGCCGGTGAGCGTGACGCTGCCCTGACCGCCGTAATCGTTGAACGTGACGTTATAGGTCACCGTGCGCGTGACCGCGATGACTGCGTAGAAATGCGCGTCGCTCACCGTCCACGAGCTGCCGCTCTGCACCGCGAAATCGAGCGGATAGAGATGGCCATTCGACCACATCTGCAGCACGCCCATGAGCGGGTTGTGCCCAATGCAGAAATCGACATTCTCGACGTAGGCCGTGATCCCCTTTTTCATTTGTTTCAGTTTTTTCGTGCTGCCGCCGCGGCGCAGGTTGGCCGCCCAGATGGCGAGCAACGCCGATTGCGTCTGCCCATAGATCTGCGGGATGGTGCTGCCGTAGGTGGAGGACTGCAGCAGCGAGCCCAGCGCGGTGGGACGGGTGGTGGATTGCGATTTTCCCTGCATAGTGTCTGCCTAGCCGAACGGGTTGAACACGTCCATCTCGCGATAGCCGGTGAGCGGATGCTGCGTCAGATCGGTCTCCTGCACGCGATCGTCGGCGGCATGGATGCCGAGCGGCCATGCGGTGACGATCGCGCCGTGGTTGTGGATCCTGCTGCCCGCCACGCGGAACAAAACCAGGTCGCCGGGCCGAGGCTGGGCATCGCCACGGCAGAGCGTCTCCGCCACCTGGCGCGCGTGCCGCATCAGCCGCAACAGATAACGCTCGCTGCTGGCGTGACAGAACCAGTCGTGACTGTAGATGCCAAGATCCTGTAAATCCTCCGCCGCGGCCGCGCCGATCTCGATCAGGTATTCGGCGAGCAGCGTGGCGCAATCGCATCCAGCGCCGCGTACACGGCCCCGCAGCACGTAGGGCGTGCCAATCCATGCCCGCGCACACACGATGGCCTCTGCGCGGCACTGCGGCGTATCAGACAGCGGTCTGTGGACTGGGCACATAGGGGAATCCGTAGTAGCTCTCATCGCCGAGGTTGATGGGCGCCGCCTTCGAGACGTAGAACGTATCCACGCCGGGCGTAGGCGGCCAGGGGAGCGGCGAATAGATCGTGAATGCGGAGTGGCTGTTGCTCGAGCCGTCGGTATATCTCCCGTTGCCGCCGATCGCCGACCAGGCCCCGGCAAGCGTCGCGCCGGGCCCGTCGAGAAACACCATGTAGCCGTGCTGGAACTGGTTGCCGGAATAAATTTTGTTGGCTGTCGGCGTCAGGCAGTCGGCATAGATCTGGTTGACCGTCGAGCCGGTAAAACATTTGAAAACCGGCAGCGAGGGATCGCCCGGCACCCGCGATGCGCCTGCATAGGCGGCGAGCGGATTGGTGACCTCGACGACGGTGGAGG
This sequence comes from Acidisarcina sp., assembly GCA_035539175.1. Classification (NCBI taxonomy): domain Bacteria; kingdom Pseudomonadati; phylum Acidobacteriota; class Terriglobia; order Terriglobales; family Acidobacteriaceae; genus Acidisarcina; species Acidisarcina sp. The sequence goes on from DATLIY010000009.1 coordinate 295,106, forward strand.
GAATTTTCTGCGTCACCACATTGAGGAAACTCTTGAGGCGGAAAACGAGTTGGCCGCGATCGACGATGCAGGTATCCACCCGGCCGCCGAACCAGTCGGCGCAGCCCAGCGTATTCGCGTCCCCTGGCGCCGGCATGAATGCGCGGAACAGATGTACCGGCCAGTTATCATAAATGTGCAGCCTGGCGCGTTGCCGAGGCGATGCGGTGGCCATGCTGGCGGTCGCGGTGGCGGAGCCCGGCGACCAGGTGACCTCCAACTGCTGCACCTCGAGGCCGATTTTGGCGGTCACGCCGCCGCGCGAGACCACCGCCGGCTGAAACGTGCCCCAGGGAGAATAGAGCACCGGCGCCTCGTGATTCGTGAGCCAGATGGAGCGCGGATCCTCCGGCGCGCCGATGAGATAGAGATCGCGCAGCAACAGCTTGTTGTTCGTCGCGAGATAATTTTTCACCGCGGCCGTGTTGTCCTGGCCGGTGCCGCCGATTACTGTACGCATCGCATCCTTTCATCCTGAGCGCAGCGACGAATCAGAGCGCGCTGGGCCGCGACTGCTGCAACCGGATCTTGCCCGAGCCCTTGCCTGCCGCGGATCCGCCGATCGTCCAAAACTGATTGGAGAATTTCTCCATATCCTGCGCATCGCTCGCGAAGCGCACACGGAAATAAAAATTAAATTGCGCCGTCACTGGCGCGGCCGGTCCGGGATTATAGCCCTGATCCGTCCAGGTAACGGTGCCGTCGGTGGTGGTTCCTCCGGCATCGTTCCAGCTGGGCGCCGTGCTGCCGGTCGTGCCCGCCGTGGTCACCTTCTGCAGATGCCCGGCGGGGTCGAGGATCTGATAGCCCAGCGCCCGCGCTGCTCCCGCGCTCCACCCCGGCGGCGAGGGCCATTTAATCACCAGCCCCATGTAGGAAGCGCCGGGCAGCGCCAGCCCCGGCCCCTGCACGGTATACGAGGAGGAGGATTGCAGCACGCCGTTGCAATACACGGTGAGCGCGCCATTGAGGTCCGTGACGTCCTCGTAGAATAGCCCGCCCAGAGTGCGCTGCACTGGCGAATAGTAGTTGCCCACACCATCGTTGACGAGCTGCAGCTGTGCCAGCGGCGTATTCGGCGCGCCCGCCAGCATCGCCGGGCCCACCGAGTTGTCGTCGGGATCGAGAAACAGGAAATCGGCTGCCTGCCCGCCGTGGTAGAGAAAAAAGTCCTCGAGCGTGCGCAGCTCGCTGACTGTAAAACTCCCCGCCGGCCAGTCGCGGAGAAAATCATAGACCAGCTCCCAGCTCCATTGCGGATTGACCGTCTGCGGCAGGCGCACCTCGTATTTATTGGGCGCGGCCTGCACCAGGGTATCGAACTGCACCGTGCGCAACACCGGCAGCGTGAGCCCCGGCAGCGTGGGAAATATTTTCATGCGAGTGCCCCGGCGCGATAGCCCTCGCGCACAATGCTGAGGATGTCGTCGGCATGGGCGCGCAATGTGCCACGCATCCCGCTGCGATCGTAGGCATTCACCTGCCCGTTGTAGTGCAGGTTGACTGTAGTGCTCTTGTGCTGCGAGCTGCTGGACTGGTTGACCAGCGACTCGAAATTCTGCGTCTGCGTCGGCGTCAGCACACGTTCGCCCGCTTTCGCCAGCACCGGCACATGCATGCCGCCGCCGGCAGTCACCACGCCGCCGCGGTCGAACATGGCCATCGGCATATAGGCGAGAGTCATGGCGGCCTGCGCCGCGGCCATGGCCGGGGCGATCGGCGGATTGATGGCCGACCAATAGGCCATGGCGCCGGCGGCCGCGACGCCCGCATCGCCGGTCACCGTGGCCGCATTGCTGGCCGCCACGGCGGCGTGCTTCCTGGCCCGGCCGGAGACCTCAAGCACCTCATCCATCACCCACATCTCGGCTTTTTTCAGCAGCCATTGCAGCACAAAATCGGCAAGGCCGGTGAGAATCGAATTGAACATCCGGGCAAATCCCTGGGCCAGCGACTGCGTGCCCTGCATCATGCCCTGCAGCACGTTGCGGAATCCCGCATTGATCTGCTGGAACGACTGCTGCCATTTTTTCTGCTGCTGATCCTGCATCTGCTGCTGTTGCTGTTGCAATTGCTGATCGAGCTGCAGCATCTGGCGATCGTGCTGCCGACGCAGCTCCAGTTGCTTGTTCAGATCCTGCTGGTAGCGCGCGCCGTCGGCCACATCGAGCACAGCCTCCGCCTGCAGCGCCTGCATGCGGATCTGAAACTCCTGCTGCGCGGCCTGGCGGAGGATGGCGAGGCGCTGCTCCGCCGTCATGCGATGCATTTTGACCTCGAAAGCACTGTCGGCCTCGAGGTCCCTGTAGTTCTCCTGCGCGATGCGGCCCTCCTCCTCGCGCGCGCCGCGATAGATCTCGACGCCCCTGCGGGCGACCTCCTCATTCGCGCGAATCTCGCGCTCGCCGGCCTGGATGAATTCGTCAACATCGCTGTTGACCTTGGGCTGCGTAGTCTCGATCCGCGGCGGCTCTTTGCCTGCCCTGGCCGCCCTTGCCGTTTTCTCTTTCCTCCCTTTGTCCTCGGGATGCAGATCCGAATCGAGAGTGTTTTCGATTTTCTTGCGCTCGGGGCGCGCGTCCGGAACAAAATTTTTATAGACACCCTGCCAATCACTGGCGATGTCCTTGAATCCCGCCTTCCAGGTGTCGACGAAATTATCCTTGAGCGCCGCCGTATCCGCCTGGATCGCGGAAAAATTCCCCGTAATCGCGTCATAGAACAGCTTGCCCACGCCCCCCAGGGCACGGGCATTCGCCACGATGATGGTTGCGATTCCCTCGAATACGGTGCGGAACGTAGCCTCGGCGAGATGCAGCGTGCCCACGATCCCCATGACCGCATCTTCCGCATGCTCGAGCACCGGGATCATCCCGTGGCGGAACTCGGCCGACAGCCGCGCGGTATCCTGCGTCCAACGGCGCGAGGCTTCGATGCTCTCCTCGGTGATGCCCGTCAGCTCGGCGGCCTTTCGGGTATCGTCGGCGAGCGCTGCACCCTCCTCCATCAGCACCGGGATGAGCGCCATGCCTCCCCGGCCGAAGAGCAGCCGAGCGGCGTGGGCGCGAGTGGCAGCATCGCCGGTACTGGCCATGCCCGCGGCCACCTTCTCCAGCAGCTCCTGCGGACGCGAGTTGCGCACCTCTTCGATCGAAACCCCGATCTCGTGAAATCCCTCGGCGGTCTTCTTGTTGCCGGTCGCTGCCTCGACGCGCGCAACGTTGAGCTTGACCAGTCCGGTGGCGACCGCATCCCAATCGCCGCCCATCTCCTTCACGATCTGCTGCAGCCCGGCCAGCGGCCCCACGGCGATCCCGGTTTTGGTGGCGAGGTGGTCCAGCTCCACGTTGACCTTGGCCAACTCGTCGAGAAAATGCGTGGCAAACCCGACGGTCATGCCAGCGCCCAGCAGCGAGCCCAGCCCGGCAAAACCAGCAGTCATGCCTGCGCCGGAGAGTTTGGCCGTCTCCGCCGCCTCGATCATGCGCTCTTTAACCACCGTCGTGGCCTCGGAGACGCCGGCGGTCAGCCGCTCGAACGCGGCCAGCACGCCAGTGGTTGCGACCACCTCCTCGGCGGCAGCCTGGGTCACAGAAGCGGCCTCGGCCTGTTTGGCCGCGGCAACCTCGGCAGCTGCGGCGGTCACCTTCTGCTGAGCGGCCGCCAGCAACGCGCTCGATTGCACGCCGCCCATCGCGCCATCGCGGGTGAGAATCATCGCCCGCCGCAGATCCTGCATGGCGGCGGCCTGCGCCTTGGTGGCCTCGGCCACGCGCAGCGATTCCTTGGAGATATTCAGCGCGGACGCTTTCACGTCCTCACTGAGACCGCGAAACGCAGCCTTCGCTTTGGTGCTGGCCTGCTCGAAGGACACAGCCATGCCATTGGCCGCGGTCCTGGTGATCTCCTGGACACTGGCCATTCCGTCGTTGATTGCGCCGACATCGACGGTCGCGCCGATTGCGAGATTAGCCCCCATTCTGCCTCCCCTTCCCTCGCAGCCTGTCCTGCTGCTCGTCTGCCCACTGCGCCATCTCACGCAATTCCGGCGGCATGGATTGTTGCGCGAATCCTGGTCCCATCTGCTGAACGGCCAGCAGCTGGTCGCGCGCCTGGTCCTCGCTCACCGGCTGCCGCTTGCGCTCGCCGAGATAGCGCAGCGCAAGGATGACGTGGGTGGGCGGCTCCTCGATCCAATAATCGAGCAGCTCGAAAATATTGACGACCGGCTCCTCATCGATCGCCGACGGCAGGCAACCGAGAGCGGTGGCGACGCGGCCATAGACCCAGCGCCAGTCGGCCACCGCCGCGGTCCTCCTCTGCGTGCCGCCGGCGCCTATTCCCCCTCGGAGACCGGAGCCATGCCGGAGGCCGACTGCACCGCCCGTATCGCAAGCTGAAACGTGTGCAGGTCGAGCCACTCGGCGAGCTGCTCATCGGTCACCTCGGGATAGTTGCGGCGCACGGCCAGGCCGATGATGGGGATGTAGGCATCGAACGTTGCGAGCGCATCCTGCGGCTGCTCATCCGCGCGGGTGAGCGTGGCATATTGCGCGCGAAAATCGCGGGTCGAGAGAGAGGGGATGTAATAGTTCTGCCCGTTCATATAGACGGGCACGCCGAGATATTTCAATTTCATGGATGCAGCTCCTCGAGATAGAAACACACAATGAGCCGCGGCTGGTTGGCGCGCGGCTCATCTTTTGCGGGGGGGGGTAACTGTTTAGTTGACGTCGGCGTAGATGGCGCCCACGGCTCCGGTGACATCGGCCGAGGCGTCGAACGTGATATCGGCCATCCAGAAATCCTCCTGTTTCGTGGGAATGCTGATCGATCCCATGGTGCAGGAGTTGAGC